>JBDHKE010000007.1:0-119638 GCA_039586555.1 Gemmatimonadota bacterium
AGTCCACGGGGTCCGGGCAGAAGGTCCACACGCCGTTGAACATGTCCGGATAGAAGATCTGCCAGGCCAGCGACTCCCATCCTCCGGTGGAGCCCCCAGTGACGACCCGGGCCCAGGGCTCGCCGATGGCCCTGAACTCCTCCTCGACTCGCGGGATCAGCTCCTGGGTCAGCGCGTCCCCGTAGGGTCCGTTGTTCGCCGAGTTCACGGCGTAGGAATCGTCATAGAAGGGTGTGGGGTGCTGCATCAGGACGATGAGGAAACGCCCCAGCTCCCCGGACACCCAATCCTGGAACAGACGATACCGGGACTCCGCGAAGGCCCGGGTGCGCCCCTCCAGATCCGGGTGTGGCGGCGTCTCCTGAAAGGCGGCGAAGGTTCTCGGGAAGTGTCCGTGCCAGTACACGACCGGATAGCGCGCGTCTGGGTGCTCGTCGAAGCCCTCGGGCAGAACGACTACGGCACCCAGGTGCATGTCGTCACCCCACCATTCGCTGAGGATCTCGCTCCGGAACTTGATGTGCTTCACGTACTTCGTGTCTTCCGGTGGGTCGAGGGGTGGGATCTCGGAGGTGAGGGACACGCGGATGGGATCCGCGTCCGTGGGATCGATGCGAACCCGGGCGACATCGCTGATCAGGTTGCCGGGCGAACGACTCCACTGCTGTCCCTCCCACCGGTCCATGTGGGCCTTGATCGTGTGACCGTCAGCCCGCTGGAAGGTGGTGTAGACGTTGAGCACTGCTTGCACATAGTACTCTCCGTCCGGGATCTGAGAAGTGCTCTCCAGAGGCCATCCCCGGGTAGATGGGTCGATAACCGCAGCCTGTCCTACCGACAATTCCTCGACATCCACGCCGAACAGGAGCGGCGCCATCAGGCCTCGGAGTCGCTGAAAGCGGGGTTCCGGATCGGAGCTTCGTGAGACGAGTAGAAGCACCCGTCCATCCACGGGATCGGACCGCACATCCTCGGAGACCACCACCTCGAACCGAGGACCGGTGCTCTCGAGGATCGACTCCGCAGTCCGGTCGGTCGTCGCGTCGGACGGTGCGCAGGCAGCAATCCAGAACAGAGATAGGAAGAGTGTGATCGGGAGCGGGAGTGATGGGGCTGAAACCATTCGACGCTTCTCCTGACCGCGAAGTCCACTTCGGGGCTCGCTGGCCGAGGGTGGTAGTGGAAGACGGCTGTCCGTATGATAGGCCGACCGGAGTCCCGACGCGAAGCCGTCACTCGCGGGGAGAAGCCAGGACCTGCGGGGACCGACCCGGTGGGGCTCCTACGTCAACGCTCTTTCTCCGAGGTCTGCATCATGACGCGCTTCCGGCTGGCTGGACGAGGCGCCGCACCCACCCTCCTGACTCTGGCCATGGCCGGTACCGTCTTCTCCCCGATTCCGTCGGCAGGCCAGAGCACCCCGGAGCTTCGCTTCGAGATCGAGGTCCCGACCGAGGCCCGGAGCGAGCCCCTCACGGGGAGGGTGTTCGTGATGATCACGCGCCGATCGGACCGGGAGCCCCGGCTCTTGATTGGCAGAACCGGGGAGCCCTTCTTCGGCCGGGACGTGGTGGACCTCGCTCTGGGCCAGCCGGGCGTCATCGATGCCACGGATCTGGGGTGGCCGGTGGAAAGCCTCCGGGAGCTGCCGGCGGGCGAGTACTTCGTCCAGGGGTTCGTGAACGTCTACTCGGAGTTTCGCCGTGCGGACGGACACGTCGTGTGGATGCACGACGACCAGTGGGAGGGCCAGCGCTTCAACGTCTCCCCGGGGAACCTGTACAGCGACGTTCAGCGGGTCCAGCTGGACCCGGAGGACGGATACACGATCGAGCTGGTGGCGGATAACGTGATCCCGCCGGTCGAGATCCCCGAAGACACCGAGTGGGTGGAGCGCTTCCGTTTCGAGAGCCCCATGCTCACCGAGTTCTGGGGGAGGCCCATCTACCTGGGAGCCACGGTGCTGCTCCCGCGGGACTACCACTCCACGAGCTTCGACTACCCGGTGCTCTACCGGCAGGGCCACTTCTCCCTGGGCAATCCGCTCCGATTCCAGCCAGGGGGAGAGCTCCACAACGAGTGGATCCAGGACGACTTCCCCGGCATGATCGTCGTCACCTTCCAGCATCCCAATCCATACTTCGACGACTCCTACGCGGTGAACTCCGTCAATGTGGGTCCGTACGGTGATGCGATCCTGCAGGAGCTCATTCCGGAGGTGGAGCGCAGGTACCGGATCATCCAGGAGCCGTGGGCGAGACTCCTGGACGGGGGGTCCACGGGAGGGTGGGAGGCCCTCGCTCTGCAGGTCTTTCACCCCGACTTCTTCGGGGGGACGTGGTCCTACTGCCCCGATCCGGTGACGTTCACGAACGTGGAGGGCGTGAACATCTACGAGGATGAGAACGCCTTCTACAAGGACCGGGGATGGTACCGGGTGCCCACCATCAACACCCGGGAGGTGAACGGGGAGGTGCGTCTGACCTCGGAGCAGAGGAACCGCTTCGAGCTGGTGAGCGGGACCAAAGGACGCTCGGGCCAGCAGCTGGACATCTGGGCCGCCGTTCACGGGCCCTTGGGTGAGGACGGGTACTTCAAGCCCGTCCATGACAAGCGCACGGGTGTGGTAGACCATGAGGTCGCCGAATACTGGCGGGAGAACTTCGATCTGCTGGAGTACATGAAGCGGAACTGGAGCTGGCTCGGGCCCAAGCTCGTGGGGAAGCTGCACATCTACACCGGAGACATGGACAACTACTACCTCAACTACCCCGTAATGGAGATGGAGGCGTGGATGAGGATGACGGAGGACCCGCACTACGAGGGCTTCTTCATGTACGGTCGGGAGCGGGGACACTGCTACAGAGGTCCCGTGGACACCGCCGAGCGTCTCAAGGAGATGGCACAGCACGTCATGCTGCACCAACCGAAGGTCCTGGACACTCCCTGGTGGGAGTACTGAAGGGCGCGGCCGCGAAGCGTGGCCCCGTCGGATGGGGCTCAGGACGGTCTCATTCAGCTGGAGCTCAAGGAATGGGCGAACGGGACGGTGAGATGAACACGCGAGTCAGGCCGATGAAGCACCGCATCCCGGTTGGTACTGCCGTCCACCTCTTCCTGGCGGCCCTGGCGGCTTCGCCCGCGATCGCGCAGGAGCAACGGCCGCTGGCCTTCGTGGATCTCATGAGATTCCGGCAGATCGAGAACCCCTCGATCTCTCCCGATGGTCGCTGGATCGCCTTCACGGCCGAACCCGACCGGGGTGATCCGGAGGTGATTGTCCGGTCCACGCCCGGAGAGGTCCGATACGTGGTCCCCCATGGGAGCCATCCAGTGATCTCGGCCGACGGAAGGTGGGTAGCCGCCCGCCTGAACCCGCCGCTGGAAGAGCAGGAGCGGACGAAGGGCAGCGGAGACTCCCCCGGAAGGGGGCTGGCGCTCCACCGAACGGGGACCGAGGTCCTCATGAGAGCGACCGACGTTCAGGACTTCGCCTTCTCGGCCGATGGCCGCTGGCTGGCTTACCTGCACTTCGAGGCTGAAGAAGAAGAGGCCGCCGAGACAGGAGGTGAGGTCACTGGGGCGACACCCGGGGCAGAAGCCGAGGAAGAATCCCAAGAGAAAGGAAAGCGCAAACCGGGTGCCCGGATGGTTCTGGGCCAGCTTCGCCAGGGGGACCTGGAGGGGGCGGGGGGTGAGGACGTGCTGAGCTTCGCCTTCCAGGACGCCATCGAGATCGAGAACGTACGGACCTTCGCCTTCGACCATTCCGGCCGGTACGTCGCGTACGCGCGTGCCGATCTCGGCAGTGAACGGGATGGGCTCTACATGCGGGACCTGCGGGCGGACGGCGCCCCGGAACGTGCCATGGACATGCGTCCTTTTGGCCACTACGGAGAGCTCACCTGGAGCGAGACGACGGGCAGCCTGGCCTTCGTCCTGGCAGTAGAGGACGAGGACGGCGAGCCCGGTGACGGAGCACTG
The DNA here is from genome assembly GCA_039586555.1 of Gemmatimonadota bacterium. GTDB lineage: Bacteria > Gemmatimonadota > Gemmatimonadetes > Longimicrobiales > Gaopeijiaceae > JBDHKE01. The sequence goes on from JBDHKE010000007.1 coordinate 3,985, forward strand.
TGGATCTGGGACGGAAGTGCCGCACGGGAAGCCGTGGGTGTGGAGGACGCTCCCGACGGCTGGATGATTCCGGCGGACAATTCGCTCCGGTGGACGCGCGATGGCCAGCGACTGTTCTTCGGGTACAGGCCTTCCGGGTCCGATGGTGACGAGGCGAGGGGGGCGATGCCGGAGGAGGCGGGGAGTGAAGAGGGGCGCGGAGCCGAGGATGAGACGCCCTTCGACCCCTACGACGTGGATGCCCTGCTGGTCGGCCGCCAGGTGGACGTCTGGCACTGGCAGGACCCCCGCGTCAACCCCCAGCAGAAGGTCATGTGGCCGCGGGAGAAGGACCGGACGTATGCTGCGGTCTACCACCTGGATGGGAGCGGCGTCATCGCGCTGGCCGGCCCGGACCTCCCGGAGGTGGGGGTTCCGGAGAACGGCCGCTACGCCCTGGCCCGCTCTGACGTACCCTACCGACGGGAAGCCACCTGGATGGGCGATCAGGAGGACCTCTACGTGGTGCGCCTCGGCGACGGGGCCCGGACGAAGGTGGCCGAGCGCCTGCGGGATCGGGCCGAGCTCTCTCCCGGAGGCCGTTTCGTCGTCTTCTACGCGGCGGGTGACTGGCACCTCTATGACGTGGATGGCGCCACCACCCGCAACCTCACCGGGTCCCTGGGTGTCCCTTTTGCCAACGAGGATCACGACTACCCCGAGCCTCCGCCGGGGTACGGGGTCGGGGGATGGGTGGGTGAGGACGCCGCCGTACTCCTCTACGACAAGTACGACATCTGGCACATGCCCACGGACGGAACCCCACCCAGCAACATGACCGGGGGCGAGGGCCGGTTGGAGAAACGGATCTTTCGCGTGATCCGCACCGACCCGGAGAAGGAAACCTTCGAGGAAGGTGAGGAGATTCTGCTCTCTTCCTACCACGATCTGCGAAAGGACTTCGGGTTCTACAGTGCCCGGGCCGGGAGCGAGGGAGTGGAGCGACTGCTGGAAGAGGAGAAGCGCTTTCACTTCGTGGCGAAGGCGGAAGAGGCGGACATCTACCTTTACACTCGGGAGGCCTACGACGAATTTCCGGACCTGTGGGTGGCGGACTCGCGCTTCCGTGACGCTCGCAAGCTCACCGACGTGAACCCGCAGATCGCCGAGTTCGCCTGGGGCAGCGCGGAGCTCACCGAGTGGGAGAGTCTCGACGGGATCCGCCTCCAGGGAGTGGTGATCAAGCCCGGCCACTACGAGCCCGGAAGGCGCTACCCGGTACTGGTCTACTTCTACCGCTTCTTCTCCCAGCGCCTCCATGAATTCAACGAGCCCGTGGTGAACCACCGGCCCAGCTTCCCCCTGTACGCCAGCAACGGATACGTCGTCTTCCTGCCCGACGTGCGCTTCGAGGTGGGCAGGCCGGGTCTCTCGGCCATGAAGAGCGTGGTTCCAGGCGTGAAGCACCTCATCGACGTCGGCCTCGCGGATCCGGGCGCAATCGGGCTCCACGGGCACTCGTGGAGTGGGTACACCACCTCCTATATCGTCACGCAGACGAACCTCTTCGCAGCGGCGGTGGCGGGTGCGCCGGTCTCCAACATGACCAGCGCCTACAGCGGGATCCGGTGGGAGTCGGGCCGACCCAGGCAGTTCCAGTACGAAATGGAACAGAGCCGGCTTAGGGGGAGCCTCTGGGAGGCTCCGATGGACTACATCCAGAACTCTCCGGTCTTCTTCGCGGATCGGGTGGAGACGCCGATTCTCCTCATGCACGGCGACGAGGACGGGGCCGTGCCCTGGTACCAGTCCATCGAGTACTACCTGGCCCTGCGCCGGAACGATAAGGAGGCCGTATTCCTTCAATACCGGGGTGAGCCGCACCACCTGCAGGAATACCCGAATAAGTTGGACTATTCCATCAAGATGAAGGAGTGGTTCGACCACTACCTCAAGGCGAAGCCAGCGCCGGACTGGATCACAAGGCCGTCCGGGTCGTTCCGCACGGTGTGCACCTGCTGAGTGCTCTCGTTGCGCTGGGGGGACTCGCACCTGGCGTCATCGTGCGACGGTGCCGACTCGGCAACGCGGCCGCTGCCATCCTGTTCGCCTGCACGACGATGATGACCTTGACCGGATGCGGACCGGGCACCCGGGGTTCTCCTGGGGAGGCTCCACTCCAGCCCGGCGTCCGATCCCATGTCACGGTGGTGGACACGCCCACCTGGGCGGGAGAGGTAGCCTCCCTCCTCCACCGGAACTGTACGGCGTGCCACCGCCCCGTCGGCAGCGCACCCTTCTCTCTCCTCGATTATGAGGAAGCCGCGTCGCGAGCGGATCGCATCGCGGGCGCCACCGGTCGGCGCTACATGCCCCCCTGGCTCCCCGCTCCCGGTGTCGGCGAGTTCCAGGGTGAGCGCCGCCTGGGCGAGTCCGAGATCGCTCTCCTCCTCCGCTGGGCCGAGGTGGGGGCGCCGGAGGGTGATTCCGCGGCTGCTCCGCCCCCCCCCTCGTTCCCGTCGGAGTGGAGTCTCGGAGAGCCGGACATGGTGGTGGAGTTCCCGGAATACCCGGTTCCCGCCGAGGGTCGGGATCTGTACCGAAACCTGGTGGTGCAGATTCCCCTGGACGTGCCGCGCTGGGTCCGGGCGGTGGAGGTCCGGCCGGGAGATCCGAAGGTCGTCCACCACGCCCGGATGATGGTGGACACCACCACCTCCTCACGGGACCTGGCGGCTCTGGAAGCCGGACCCGGATTCGACGGGATGCACATGAGAAGCGCCGCCGGGAGCCCGGGCGGGTTCTTCATCGGCTGGACCCCCGGGAAGGTGCCCCACGCGGGTAGAGAGGACCTGGCGTGGCATCTCGAGCCCGGCACCTACCTGGTTCTTCAGCTTCATCTGCGGCCCACCGGAGAGGCGGTGCCCGTCCGGGCACGGGTGGGTCTCCACTTCGCCACCACGCCTCCAAGACGGATGCCTCTTCTCCTGATGCTGGAGTCCCGGGACATCGACATTGCCCCCGGCGACACGGCGTTCGTGGTGGAGGACCGGTACCGTCTCCCGGTTCCGGTGGAGCTGCTCTCGGTATACCCCCACGCCCACTACGTGGGGAAGCGACTTCAGGGATGGGTGGTCCTCCCGGACGGTGGCCGTCGGGATCTGATCCGGATCGAAGATTGGGACTTCAACTTCCAGGACGAGTACCGTTACAGAGAGCCGGTCCAGCTACCCACGGGGTCAGTGGTCACGATGCACTACACCTATGACAATTCCTCGGCCAACCCCCGCAACCCGTTCGACCCCCCCCGCCGGATCACCCACGGCCTGCAGTCCACCGACGAGATGGCCGAGATGACGTTTCAGGTGCTGCCCTCCGATCCTGACGATCTCCCGACCCTGGCGGCGGATCTCGATCGCTTCTACTACCAGGCGATCCTGGATTGGGAGGCCCAACAGAACCGGGCCCTGGGGCAAAGCCTGGAGAGCGAGGGCCGACTTGACGAGGCGCTGGAGGCGTACCGGCAGGCACTCCTGGCGGGGGACGACGCGGAGGTGGTGGCATCCATGGCAAGGGTCTTCGTTCGGCAGGGAGAGACCGTCTCGGCCGTGCTGGCGGCGGAGCGGGCGGCAGCATTGTCCGGGCGTGCGAACCCGCGGATCCTCGGCACGCTGGCCCGGGCCTACGCCGAAGCAGGGCGGATGGAGGAAGCAAGGGAGGTGGCAGCGCAGGCCGCCGAGCTCGCGGCTCGCAGGGGTCTGCCTGAGCTGGCCGACTCCCTCGCGGCGCTGCGGCGCTCACTGCGGGGTGGATCTCCCTGACGTGAGGGCGGATCCGCCGCTCCTCGCCGGGACCGGGATGCGACCAGCGGCGCCCTGAACGAGCTCCCTCACCACGCGATGTCTCCGCTGGCCACGATGACCGGGACACCCACGGACCCGACGAGAAAGCGCGGAGCCAGGCCACGGGACTCATCTTCCGAACGGATAGAGAGGCTCGAACCGCGCCGTGAAGTGCCGAAGCACCGGGGCCTGCCAGCCGATGCGGAAGCCACCGATGGAATCTCGGCGGCTCCACAGGTCCAGGATCACCTCCACCACGTAATCGACCTGGCTCTTGGTGTAGACCCGACGCGGCAGCGCCAGCCGGACCAGCTCCATGGCAGCGGTGGTCTCCTCGCCGGTATCCGGGTCGGTGCCCCCGAACATCACCGTGCCGATCTCCACGGCCCGGATTCCGCCCTCCAGGTAGAGCTCCGCGACGATGGCCTGACCGGGAAGCTCGAGTGCCGGGACATGGGGGAGGAAGGCCGCCGCGTCCAGATAGATCGCGTGTCCGCCGGGGGGCTGTACGATGGGCACGCTCTCCCGGGAGACGTGATCTCCCAGGTAGCGTACCGAGGCGAGGCGATACTCCAGGTAATCCTCGTGCAGCACCTCCTCCAGGCCCACGGCGATGGCCTCGAGGTCCCGGCCAGCCAGGCCTCCATAGGTGGGGTAGCCCTCGGTGAGGATCAGGAGGTCCCGCTCCTCCTGGGCCAGACTCTCGTCGTTCGTGGCCAGGAACCCTCCGATGTTAGCCAGGCCGTCCTTCTTGGCCGACATGGTACACCCGTCGGCGTAGCTGAACATCTCCCGGACGATCCCGGGGATGGGCGTATCCTGATATCCTTCCTCCCGGAGCTTGATGAAGTAGGCGTTCTCGGCGAACCGGCAGGCATCGATGTAGAGGGGAATCCCGTGTTCGTGGCAGATCCGTGAGACCTCGCGGATGTTCGCCATGGACACGGGCTGGCCACCCCCGGTGTTGTTCGTGACGGTCAGCATGCACAGAGGGATGTGCTCCGCCCCCACCTGGTCGACGACGGCGCGCAGCCTGCCCACGTCCATGTTGCCCTTGAAGGGGTGGGGCTCGGCGGGTACCAGACCTTCGGGAACCGGGAGGTCCACGGCCTTGGCCCCCGTGGCCTCGATGTTCGCCCGTGTGGTATCGAAGTGGGTATTGTTGGGGACGACATGACCCGCCTTGCACACCGTGGAGAAGAGAATCCGCTCGGCTGCCCTCCCTTGGTGCGTGGGGATGACCTGCTCGAAGCCGAAGATGCGCTGGACCACTTCCTGAAACCGGAAGAACGAAGGGCTTCCGGCGTACGACTCGTCTCCCCGCATGATTCCGGCCCACTGCTGGGCGCTCATGGCCGCGGTCCCGCTGTCCGTCAGGAGGTCGATGAGGACGTCCTCTCCTCGGAGCCGGAAGACGTTGTAGCCGGCCTCCCCGAGATGTCGCAGACGCTCCTCCCTCGTCGTCATGCGAATTGGCTCGACCACCTTGATGCGGAAGGGTTCGATGATTCTTGCCATGGGAGTTCCCGTTCTTGGATTCCCCGTGTGTTGCCACTCCTCTTTCGCCCCCTGGGTGCGAAGCGGGCCGAGGGGATCCACCCGTCTCATGATGCACCGCAGGACGACGCACGCAACCCATTTGGGTCGGGAGCCGGCTCTTTCCTGGGCGGTTCGGCCCTGCCACTGTTAGCGGTGCCCACGAACCCCTTCTCGAGGTCCGAGCGAACATGAACCCTCTCCTCCCCATCTTCGACGGCCACAACGACACCCTGCTCCGTCTCTACCGTCCGGAGCCGGGCCAGGAGCGCTCGTTCTTCGAGAGGGGTGAGATCGGTCACCTGGACCTTCCCCGAGCTCGAGCCGGCGGGTTCGCGGGTGGTTTCTTCGCGGTGTTCGTTCCGAACCGAAACTGGGTCCGCAGGACGGTGCCGAGAGGGACCTCGGGCGCCGGTCCAAAGGGTGACACCGCGGATCCTTACGGATGGTACACGCCGCTGCCGCCGCGGCTGGATCGCCGCTACGCGCTCCAGTTCGCCACGGGCATGACCGCCCGGCTGTTTCGGCTGGAAGCAGAGTCGCAGGGACTGCTCCGGGTGGCGCGGACCGTGGGTGACGTGGAGTCCTGCCTCGAGGACGGAGTCGTGGCTGCGGTCCTCCATTTCGAGGGCGCGGAGGCCATCGACGGAGATCTGGATGCACTGCACGTCTTTCACCAGGCCGGCCTTCGATCACTGGGACCCGTTTGGAGTCGTCCAAACCGATTCGCCCACGGCGTTCCCTTCAACTTCCCGGACTCACCGGACATCGGGCCCGGACTGACAGCGGCCGGCAAGCGTTTGGTTCGGGAATGCAACCAACTGGGAGTTCTGGTAGACGTCTCCCATATGAACGAGCGCGGCTTCTGGGATGTGGCATCGGTGACGGACGCGCCCCTGGTGGCGACGCACTCTGCCGCCCACGCCCTGTGTCCTTCACCCCGCAATCTCACGGACCGTCAGTTGGACGCCATCGCGGACTCGGGAGGGATCGTGGGGGTAAACTTTCATGTGGCGTTCACCCGTAGTGATGGGAGAGCTGACCGGGACACGTCGCTGGCGGAGATCGTCCGTCACATACACTACGTCGTGGATCGCACCGGCATCGATTACGTGGGCTTCGGTTCCGATTTCGACGGCGCCACCATGCCGGGTGATCTCCGGGACGTGGCCAGGCTTCCGAAGCTTGTTGAGGCACTTCGACGTGAGGGCTATGAAGAGCATGAGCTGAGAAGAATGGCGTACGAGAACTGGCTTCGGGTGCTACGCGCCACCTGGAAAGACGTGCGGTACCGAATCCCTGAAAGCGCAGAGCGATCGACCGGGTAGTAGTCGGTGACGTCGTGTCCGTGGTACCTAGTGGAAGGTGGCAGTCGGCATGATCCAGACGCAGCGTGCGCCGAGATCTTCTCGGGTGTTCGAGTCGCCGTCGTTGATGTAGTCGAGCTGCTGAGAGGAGCCCGGGCGACCCGTCGCGCGGATCGCCCGGACCTCGGGGCTTTAGGGAGAAGACCGATGAGAACCCTGTCCATGATCATGGCATTGCTGATGGTTCCCGCCTGTCTCGCCGCCCAGGGCGAGCAGACGCTCATGAGCGGACCCATCGAAAGCGGAGGCTTCGGTGGACCCGTATTGAAATTCACCGAGCTGGTGGACGAGTTCGGCCTCCTGGTGGGAGGTCGTGGTGGGTGGATTATCAACCACACGTTCGTCCTTGGCGCAGGTGGGTACGGGCTGGCGAATCGGGACAACTTCGAATTCCTGGTGGACGGACGTGCGCGGCAGCTGGAGATGGGGTACGGGGGTCTGGAGCTGGAGTACGTGAACCGCTCCCACGAGCTGATCCACTTCTCCGTTCAAGCGCTCGTCGGCGCCGGTGGAGCGGACTGGGGCCGTGACTTCGACTTCGATCCCGACTTCGACGATGGAGACGCGTTCTTCGTCGCGGAGCCAGGCCTAAACATCATCATGAACGTCACGGAGTTCTTCCGCGTGGGATTCGGGGGGAGCTATCGGTTCGTGGAGGACCTGGAGCTTCCCGGGCTCTCGGATGACGACCTCACCGGCCCGTCCGGCGTTCTGACGTTCAAGTTCGGCAAGTTCTGACCGAGCCAACCTGGGACCCACGTTCCTCCGGGGGCGGGAAGTCCGGGCACTCTGGCTCCGGCGGCAAAGTCTGGTGGTCGTCGGAATCCGATTCCGCCACACCTCCCCGATCCTATGCCGCCTGAGGGATCGCGGGGGGCGGATCGCCCCTCCGACGAGGACCTCGTAACTCTCTATTTTAAAAGGACTTCAGATCGGATTGAGGTCGTTCCCCCATTCCCCAGCTAACCCTTGTTTGACGCGTTTCTCAACGGCCTCTCCTGGGTCTGCATCTTGCATCTTTGCTCCTCGGCGGAGTGCGCCTTCGTCGCGTCGATGGCGTGTCCGGAGACCCACGTCGGGGCCGGACTCAAGCATCCTTTGGACAAGCGAGATCGTGCCCATGTCCTTCGGCTGGTTTCTCTTCCTGGCGTTGCTGGTGGCGATCTTCTTCGTCGTGCGGCGGTCCCGTAGGCGTACGGAGCATCCCGAACAGGCCCTTCCCACGGGCGTTTGGATCGAGCTCCGGGACGGTGCGGGTGAGCCTCTGGGAGCCCTGATTCCGACGGATCTCTCCTCTGCGGAAGAGGCGCGGGACCGTTTGGAACGGCGACAGGCGGGACTCGCGGACGTCGAGCCATGCACACGGCTGAGTCGCGGGATCGCACATGCCCTGAGTACGGCCTTCCCCAACGGGGACGCGGCGGTAACCCGGGACCTGGCGTTTCAGGTCGTGGGTCCTGGGGAGGTGGTCCAGATCCTCGGCAGGGGCGAGTTGAGGCTCGTGCGTTCTTCCGACGGGTCGGTGGATGTGGTCTCGGAAGATGTCGAGGCGAGCGAGAAGGGGGCGGTCGGGCTGCGCAGAGGAGGCGTTGCCAAGGTCCCGTTTCCGTCCGTGTTCAACAGCTCTCTGGCCGCGGTGGCCGAAATCGTGGAGCTGAGGCGTGTCAACGAGCGGCTGGACTCGATCCTCCGGACGCTCCGGCAGGTTCATCCCTCGGAAGAGGAGTGGCAGGCGGACCAGGTGGGAGCCGCATCCTCCGTGCTCGGCGACATTGTGGAGGAACACCGACACACGGGTCGCATCACGCCAGAGATGATGTCGCGCCTGGGCAGCGTCGAGCTCATTGTCCAGGCCAACAGGAGCCGGATCCACCCGATCCTCGGTGAGTTCCGCCGACTCACACGGCAGGTGGAGTCCCTGAAAGGGGAGGCGGGCGCGCGGATGTTGATGGAGCTGCTGGTGGAGGAGGGACCACGGGCTCGCCTGCGGATGAAGGAGCTCGTGAGTCTTGTGGCTGCCGACCTCAAGATTCAGGAGCTCCTCCTACGCTACACCCTCGAGCACGCCCCAGGCGACCTGGATCGCCGATTGGCCCTTGCCGGAGAGCGCATCAAGGAATACAGCCGACTGGACCCCGAGCTTCCCACGCTGGACAGTCTGCGCAATGGCGCTCGGAGATACGCCAGGGGCACGGGGTGGTGGAGCAGGGACGTTCTCGGTTGGCAGGCGCGTCTGGCGATGGCCGTCCCGCGCAAGGATCCCTCGGACGGCGAGGGACACCCACCTGACGTTCCCCTGGTGGGCTTCCTCGTCTGGCGGGATTTCAGGGGTGAGCTGGAGGCCCTGGCCCTTCCGGAGGATCAGATGCGAACCCAACCGCTTTCACGGAATGGATCCAGGCGCCCCGGCGCGCTCGGGCCCGACGGGGCGCCGGCGCAAGCGACGAGATCAGGTGCGTCCGCCAGGTCACGATGGCGCCGCGCCGCTGGAATGGCCGGGAAGCTGCAGGGAAAGGGGTGAGAGCGTTCCGCCCACCGCTCCTCGAGTTCGGCGGATCTCCTGATCGTCTATCGTACCTGACGGTTTCGGGTAGCGCTCTGATGCCGCGCTTCCCACGGCTGTAATCCCGAACGACCTTCCTTCGAATTATTGATATACACGGGGGCTGCTGCCGGATGAGGGCCCGCGATCGGCGGGGGTCTGCTGCCGGGCCCGGGGCACCGCCGAGCGTCCGTCCGGCCCGTCGACCCCCGGGCGCCCTGATGTCCACCACTTCCGAGTGGAGGTTTCACGTTGAGCAGAATCTGCCTTTCAGTTGGCCTCGCCGTCTTCCTTCTCCCTTCCTGCAGTCCCGCTCCCATCTACCTCGAGGCGGAGCGCCAGGCGCTTATGGAGGCCGATCGGGCTTTCGATCGAACCACGGCGGAGCGCGGGGTGGAGGGTTGGGTCTCGTTCTTCGCAGACGACGGGGCGATGATCCAGGCGGGCGTGGGGGAGATCCGCGGACTCGAGGAGATCCGCCGGTCCATGGCCGGAGCGTTTCAGGGACGGTCCCTGCGCTGGGGGCCGCTACGCGCGGATGTGAGCTCCAGCGGCGACCTGGGATACACAGTAGGCACATATGAAGCCAGGGGTCCTGCGGGGCCGGAAGGCGAGCCTCAGGTCGCTCGGGGGATGTACGTCAGCATCTGGAAGAAGCAGTCGGACGGCCGCTGGAAGGTGGTGATGGATCTGGGGAATCCGGTGGAGCTACCGCCACCCCCGCGAGAAGCGGGCAATCCGGGCGGTTAGCGGAGATGGGATGCGGGGACGAGTTGGGTTCCCTCGCCCCCGTTCCCACTCCTCCAGTCCGTTTTGCAGTGGAGGAGTGCTGTCCTCACTACGGCTGACGATACCGTTCCAGGTACTGGAGATCGAACTCGTCGGTCCGTACCAGGTAGACCACTCCATCACCGAAGCCGGCCAGGCGGCGCCCTGCCGGCGCGATCACCTGAGAGGTGAGCCTGCCGTCACGGTCGAAGACATCGAACGTGGGGGGGTCGCCCGCTTTGCCCTCGCGTTGCACCCACAGCTCTCCCGCCAGCGTGACACGAGCACTGTTGGCGACGAAGGGAGGCTTGACGTCGGGCCACTGGTACGCGTCCGGATCGGGCTCGTCGTCCGGCGCGCCGCCACGGGCAAAGGTGGTGGTCATGGCTCCGTTCTGGACCGTGATGCCAACCGAGACGCCCCCGCCGATCTGCTGGCGGCGCTCGAAATACTCCCGCTTCTCGGCCTGGCCGATCCTCACCGGCCGGAAGGATACGGACTCCCCCTGGACCACGCGACCGTCAGGGCGGACCCACTCCACCCGGTACTCGTCGGCGCGGACCAAGGCCACGCTGCCGTCCGGGGCCACGGCCCAACCGTCCGACGGGGAAAGCGGGATCTCCTGGATCGCCACGCGCTGGCTCTGAGGACCCCCGGAAGTGGAGCGGGTCATCGCCTGCAACTGGACCATGCCCACGGAGTCCACAGCTCCCGTCGCCCGGTCCCAGCGAAGAATCGCGCCGTGAGTGGGCAGCTGGGGACCACGCCCCATTCCTCCGACGTTACGAAAGTACAGACGACCCTGGGCGTCGATGGCCTGCGGTAGGCGGATCATCATGTTGCCGCCCGGACCAGGGGTGCCGAAGGCGATGGGTGTGGTGTTTCCGAACGAGCCATCCGGTCCGACCACGGTGATTCGGCCATTCCCAAGGTCCACCATGAGCGTAGAGTCGTTGGGAAGCGGGAAGAGCCCGTCCGGTTGTCGGTACTCATCCGGTCCCTGCCCGACTCCACCGAGGGTATCTGCCGCCCCGGTGCTCATGTCCAGGATCACGAGAGCCTGCCCCAGCGGATCGGCCACCATCACCCGTCCGCCCGGGAGCTCTCGCACACCCTGGACCAGGCCGAAGGCCTCGGCGAACGTAGCGTCCGGGTCCCCCAGGCGATGCTGGGGAGCCTGAGCCCAAGCCCCCTGGGCACCCAGGACGAGCATACCTGCAGCAAGAACCATGGTGCGCACGGATCCGTTCACGGCCATCACTCCATGTTCGAGAGTCTGCGGTGCCGCCTGCCGAGCCAGAGGATCTCGGACACCCCTGAAACGACACCTGTCGTTGGGGTTGGATGCGGAGGGCCTCGTTGCGGTTGCCGCACCCACCCGACCTTCTCCCTTCAACCCGCGTTCCAGCCGGCCGTCCCCGCATCCGGCGCCCACGGGACACGGGACGTCCGTCACGGGCGGCCCTCGGGCGTCTCGGACGCTCGGCCGACGAGCACCTCCGCCTGCGCGGCGGGCACGCCCAGGTTGGAGCCGCCGAACTCCGGCAGGATCGCCGCATTGATGGCGACCACCCTACCGTCGAGATCCAGCACTGGGCCACCGCTTCCGCCGCTGGTGGTCTCGGCGTCGTAGACGATCGCCTGACTGGTCACCTGTCCCACGATGCCGCGGCTGGCCAGGGGAGCGATGTGTCCCCCTTGAGACAGCCGCAGGGCCACGGTCCAGAAGTCCAGATCGTCCTCCTGCGTGAGCTCCTGGACGAAGCGAGCGTCGGTACGTGCCATCAGTGCCCGGATCCCCAGAGGGTATCCCAGCACGATAACCTCCTCCCCTGGAAGCGGGGGGTCGGGGTCCAGCTCGAGGTAGGGCAGGTCCTCGGTGACCCGGCTGCAGCGGAGGAGGGCCAGGTCGGCGCTTTCGTGGGCCACCAGGATCTCCACATCGAAGGGTTCCTCTATGGAGGGAAGGTAGCCGACAAACCTCTGCATGGCCGGCGCATATCCCCGCGCCGCCACCCTGCGAGCCGCTTCGTCGAAATCCCAGGGTAGAGCCACATGCCGATTGCTCAGGAGCAGGCCATCCGATGTTGCCACAAAGGCGGTGCCGGTGAAGAAGATCTCGAGGACGGGACCGTCGCCTTCCGCGGTTATGGCCGGCTCGCCGAAGAGACTTCTCAACGGTTGGCCGTCCGGCCCCAGCACCAGACGGAGAGGCCGACCCGTCGACGGTTCGGTGAAGCCGTACGACCCCTGAAGGAACACGGTGGCTCCGGAGCCCAGGGCCACGACTCGGGCGGCTGCTCCGGTACCCTCCTCCAGGGCTTCGATGCGTCGCTTGGCCACTGAGAGGTTTCCCTGGAGGTCGGCCAGCACGGAGAGCAGATCGTCCGTCGTCAACTCGGCGGAGCCCGAGCGCTCCAGGAGCTCGGCGAGGCCGCTCACCCGGGTGACCTCGCGCTCCAGGCGCCTCTCGAGCTGGAAGCTCCGGCGCGCGAGGATGACCGTCGTCAGCGTTAACAGGACCAGCAGGACGAGCACCCCGGCTCGGAACCAGCTCGAAGTCCCGGCCCGGAGCTCCCGGGCGATCCCCCCGATGAAGACTCCGGCTCGGGAGAGAGGATTCTCTGCTCCGTAGCGGGCACAGTCCATGCAGTCTCTCACCACGTCGGACAAGGATTTGCGCGCCAGGACTCCTGGTTCGTAGAGGCGGAACCGGAGGACTGGCCCCTCGTTGCCGATTTCAAGGAGATCCCCGGATTGGAGCGTCACCACCTCCACCTGCTCGCCGTTGACCCACACGGCAGAGCCGGGCGCCACTCGCAGCTCGTAGGTAATCCCGTGTCGGTGCAGGGATGCAGCGTCCTGTGGAGGTGGTGGGATCACGTCGTCAGCCAGGTGGATATCCGCGTGGGGAGCGCTCCCGATCCTGAGGACCTCTCCGGCGAGCCTCTGGGTCGTGCCCCGGAGGGCTCCGGAAAGGTGGACGATGACTGGCGTCGGAGTTCCGTTCTCGTCCTCGCCCCGAGAGCGGGGAGGAGGAGTGGGGATCCGGTCAGAGGTCACCGTTGCAGGCTCCAGAGAGGGAAAAGAGTGCTGGGTCCCCGGAAGAGGAACTGTCCCTTCCGAGGGCGCCCCGGCGAGCGGCTCTCGGGGCATAGATATAGCGCGCACCTGGTGGACGCGCACGTTGTGCAGCTCTAGCGAGGGTGAGAGGTCTTCACGTGTACAGCCTCCTTCCCAACCAGCGTCACGATCGTGACGAGTATGGCCTCTGGCCGGGAGAGCAGGCCCAGCGGACGGGCCCGCCGGAAGAGGCCGAGGAGGATCTGGAGACCGAGGACCGCCTGCCTCTGATTCCGGTGGTCTTCCTGTTCCTGATCTTGTTGGGAATACTGACTTTCGCTCCTCACATCATCTGGCGAATGGAGGCTCCCCGTCCCCTGGAGGTCGTCGTGCTGGACAAAGCGGCCTCTGACTCCACCTTCCGGGAGCATCAGGGTCTCTTCTGGACCCTCAACCACCTGAAGTGGGTTCGGGCAGCGGACGGCAAGCCCTTCGACGTTCAGCGAGATTACTGGGGCCTGGATGAGGGTGTGGATGAAGCTCGGGACATATCCACCCCGGGCGACTCCAGCACCCGGGCTGATCTCATCTACATCGCGGACACCGGAGGTCTCGACGAGGTCGAGCCGGGGGAGCACGGGGAAGGGTCGCGGAAGGGCGCCTCGGTGCACGGAGGACTGTCGCGGGACGAACTGCGGTTCATCCGTGGTGCGCACGACCGGGGCGCGACACTGGTGGCGGAGCTCAATTCCTTCGGCGGCCTCACGGATGCCCGAACCCGTCGATCCCTCACGGATCTGCTGGGGGTGGAATGGAGCGGCTGGGTCGGACGGTACGTGCGGGACCTGAGTCAACCGGACGAGGTTCCCGTCTGGTTCGTCGAGGAACGGGAGCGAAGGATGGAGGAGCCCTGGAGCCATCGAGGGCCGGGCTTCATCCTGGCCCACCTGGACGGTCGGCGGCTCGTCCTCGAGGTGGGCACCCATGCGGTGGGACCCGGCCTGGCGCTCTCGGTCGCGTCAGCCAGGGCGGCCCGGTACGGGCTGCGAAGTGACGCGCGGTACCTCAACTGGTTCGACATCTCCTGGCCCTCCGAAGCCACGGAGGTCGTGGCGGAGTTCCGGTTCGACCTGACGCCGGAGGGCAGCCGACTGTTCGAGGAATTCGAGATTCCCCTGTGCTTTCCTGCCGTTCTAAGGCGGGATGGACCGCCAGCCTCCGCATACTACTTCGCCGGGGATTTCGCGGATCTGGCCTCGGTCCCGCCATGGCATCAGTTCTGGGGTGCTCACCACGTCCTGGGCGTCCTGCCGCTTCTCGACGGCGATCCGATGGCCTTCCTGTGGAAGGCCTACGTGCCGCTGATGCGGGCGATCCTGGAAGAGATCCGGGAGGCTGAGCAGCGGGTGGATGTGGCCAGCGGGCCGGATTCGGTCGAAGACCCGCTCCAGCTCAGCTCCGGGAGCGTCGATCGGTAGAAGGGAGCCACCGGGTTCTCGGACCCACGGCTCGCCATTGCGAAGGCAGGCGTCTGGAGCCACGGACCCGCGTGAAAGAGCCCGACCGAGGCACCCGTGCAGGACTCCACCTAACGCGCTTCCACTCCCGCCTGTCTTGAAACTGGGTTTGCCAACAGGAGCCGCGAGCGCCAAAGTCGACGGGGATGCCGGGATGTCTGGTGGCGATGGGGCCGCGGTGAGTGGTGGTGTGAGCCTGACGGCACCCGGCGTAGGGGCGAAGGCAGCGAGCCATCGCGCATCCGAGGGGAAGCGGTTGGAGGGTGAAGTCAGAGGGACTGACGCGGTCGCTGACCGCTGGGCCACCGATGCCCGCCTCGTTGACCAGGCCCGAAAGGGAGATTCGAGGGCCTTCGACAAGCTTGTCCGCCGCCATCTGAAAGCGGCGTACCAAGTGGCCTTCGAGCAGCTCGGGGATCCGAATGACGCGGAGGACGTGTGTCAGGACGCCTTCATCAGCGCGCTGCAGAACCTGGAATCATGCCGGGATCCGGATCGCTTCCGATCGTGGCTCCTCAGCATCGTGCGAAACCGGGCCCACAACTTCCGCAGCTATCTCAAGGTCCGGCAGGCGCAGCCCCTGGACACAGCCTACGGGGCGTCGGGACGGGACGATCCGATACGAAACGTCGCTCGAGAGGAGCTGAAGGGTCACTTGAGGGAGGCAATCGCGGAGCTCACGGACAAGCAGCGCGAGGTCCTGTTGCTTCACGACTACGAGGGTTGGACTCACTCGGAGATCGCAGACAAGCTCGGCCTGTCGGCGGGTGCCTCCCGGTTCCACCTCCACGTCGCCAGGAGAGCGTTACGATCTCGACTGGCCGAGTATGGCCCGGAGAGGAGCGGGGATGAGTAGCGAACGTCGTCAGCGCCTGCCCCTGGACCCCGGCGTCGACCCCGTTCGCTGGGAACGGGTCGTTGGCTTGATCATGGAGGAGGCACGCCCCGAGCTGGAAAGAAGGGCGTCGGAGGCGAGCCCGGTCGTGGTTCTCCTCGGCTGGACCCGTCCGGTCCTGGCGATGGCCGCGTCGATCGCGGCACTCTGTGGCGCAACTCTGATGGCCAGGGCGGCGGAGTCCCAGGTCGAGGCCGAGGTCCCGGCCATCGCCGAGGCGCTGGTGCCGTCTTCGGTTGCGGCATGGCTGGAGGGAGGCCAGGCTCCCACCCTGGAGGAGTTGGTGCTCAGTATGGCCGGGGAGGAGGGAGGATGATGCCCCTGGATTCTCAGAGGCGAGGGTGGTTGATCGCGGCGGCGCTTCTCGCCTCGGTCTTCATGGCCGGCGCGCTTTCCAGTGCCGCGGTGATCAGCGTCCTGAACCGGACCGGACCGCCCTCCGTCGGTCCCTATCCCAGGGCCCCCATGAGAGGGATGAGGCCGGGCAGGGGGCCGCGTCCTGGAGGGCTGTGGCGGGGTGATTTGATGGCCGAACGCCTGGGCCTGACGGAGGAGCAGCAACAGGTGGTACGAGAGATTCTGGAGCGACGCCAGGTGGAGTCCGATTCCATAATGGCGGAGGTGTTTCCCCGGCTTCGGGCTGCCCTGGACTCGACCCTGATGGAGTTGCGCGCCGTGCTGAGTCCCGAGCAGCTCCAGGAGTTCCAGCGGTTCACGCGGGAGGGGAGGGAGGGGTTATTTCGGAGATTTCCCCTACCTCCCGCAGAGGACCTCCGCCGCCCGCGGCGGTGACCTCAGGGGTGTACGCTTTCGACACGACACCCTCCACTTTTCGTCACACCCCACCGAGTCCAGGGTCCTGTCAAGTCCCCTCGCGCCCTGATTCCGGGGGCCGCTGCACAGTGCTCGCTTCGCGGCATGGTTCTTCCGGTGAGTCGCGGGCGAGTCCATCAACGTGGTGGGAGGTGGAGGCGGCTGACAGTGGCTCTTGGACTCACGCTTCGGCTCCTCCTGGGAATGATGGGAGAAGGGGTCATGCGAGCCGAGACGCTCAGGTGGATAGAGGGGCGCTGCGATTTCCCCTGTGGCCGGTTCCTCTACTGGATGCGGCGCCCTTATCTGCTCTTAGGGGCGATGGCACTGGTGGGGATCGGACTTCTGCTCACGGCCTCCCCCCGGACCGCCAGTCGGTGCGAACGCGATTCGGCCTGGGTGGCCAGTTCAGGACTCTCCCGCCCGCCTGCCTCCTCGGGGACCGCACCCTACTGGATACGGTGACCCGGGGGGGGCGGTCGTCCTCTTACCGGATCCGTGGCTGCCCCGGAGCCACCGGCCGGTGGCCCACAGCCGCTCCAGAGGTCCCCGATGCTCCGCGGCGACAGTGGGCTTCCCCTTCAGTTGCGGTTGGCCTCACCGATTCGTCTATTGCGTGATGCGTGTCCACAAGGCAATCACATTCGAGCGGTGAAGAGTGTCGACGCGATGGAGACCAGGAGACCCACCATTCCCGCCGCCGAGGAGATCCTCGGCGGGTACTTTCCCGTGCTGGATCATGGATTCGTATCGCTCGTGGACTACATGGGAGGCGACGAGAGCATCGAGAGGGCGGCCCGTGTGAGCTACGGTTTCGGGACGCGAACGCGGAGCGCGACCCGTGGCCTCGTTCGTTATCTGCGACGTCACCGGCACACCACACCCTCCGAGATGGTCGAGTTCAAGTTCCACTGCGTCATGCCGATGTTCGTGGCGAGGCAGTGGATTCGGCACCGAACGGCATCCGTCAACGAGTACAGCGGACGTTATTCTCTAATGCCTCTGCTCTTCTACAAGCCCGAGCTGGAGCAATTCGCCCTCCAGAGCGTCACCAACCGACAGGGACGGGAGAGCGGTGCCGCCGACACGAATCTTTATCGCGAGGCCATCGACCGTTGGGAGCGCACGAGGGCTGCGGCAGCCGATGACTATACCTGGCTCGTGTCAGAGGACGTGGCGAGGGAGATTGCGCGCATCGACCTGCCTCTTTCCACCTATACGCAGTGGTACTGGAAGATCGATCTCCATAACCTGCTTCACTTTCTCAGCTTGAGAGTCGATCCTCACGCTCAATGGGAGATTCGTCAGTACGGGGCGGTGATGGCGGGTATGGTCAAGCGCGTCGCCCCGCTGAGCTACGAAGCCTGGATCGACTACGATCTCTGCGGGCAACCGTTGAGCCGAGGGGAGCTGCTGGCCTTGGCCCGCCTCGTCGAGGTGGAAGGGGGTGAGCTCCGGGCTCGGGCTGACGCGCGGGCGCTCTCGCAAGCCGATCTGAAGGACCTGGGCCTCTCCGGGCGGGAGGTTGAGGAGCTCCTGGAGAAGCTCCGTCCAGGCGCACGCCCCGACTTCGAGCTGGACCTCTCGAGCATGAAGGGGGCGGGCGAGGTGGCGGAGAAGATGGAAGAAGCCGTCCCGAGTCACTTCGAATAGGGGGTGCCGGACCCTGACTCTGGCCCGGTGGTTTCTGGGTGGGTTCCCACCAGGGTCTCTTCGGCTAGAGAGTCGGCCACGGGGCAATACGGCTTGGGTCATCTAGGTGGGTGAACCGGGGCGAAGACGTTCCCATTGAGCGGAAGCGTTCCTGCGCGCGGGTGTGCACGTGGGGCAGGGGTGAAGGGACGGTGGGCCGGCCCTCCTTCTGGGCCGGCCGGCTACGTCGCTACTGGCCCTCGGAGCGGAGCCCCCGAAGGACGAAGGTGGCGACCGCGTCGATGTCCCTCGGCTTCAGGCCCACCATACCCCAGTGGGGCATGCCCTCGGCCGTACCGACGAACACCTGCTCGCGGATTCCCTCCTTGTCACCGGCAAACCTCCACTCCGGGTCGATGAAGGAGGGAGGCGTCAGAGTGTCACTCTGCGAGACGAATCCGGCGTCGCCCCTGCCGGTGTGCCCGTGACACTTCTGACAGCTGAAGGAAAACACCACCCGCCCTCGTTCCACGGCGGCACCGGCGCTGTCCCAGCTGATGGTGTCGAACATGGCTGCGTCGTACACTTCCATCGCCATGTCTACGGAGTCGATTGCCGCCTCGGATGCGGGATCTTCCCGGGGACCGGATTCGCCGCACGCGCCCATCACGATCGCGAGTGAAAGCGGAAGGGCGATCCAGCGCATGGCTTCCTCCTTTTGGTGGAGCGTGTGACCATGTCTGCCTAAACCTGGGCCCTGGCGGGGAGGTGATGCAAGACCGCTCTTTCGCTCGGGTCGCTCCGTTGGCCAGCAGGCTCACCTCGACCCTGCGACGCAATTACGGTACCAGCCGCAGGGACCCGATTCTGCCTTCCAGAAGCACCCGGAGTGGGGCTGATCGACCACAACACCGCTGCGCGCGGCTGGACAAAATGTCCGAAGCAGCGGGTGCCTCGGACCCCTCATGGCTGCCGGACCTTTGCGACGGTACACTAGGTGTGTCTCCTTTCGTCCAGCCAGGCGTCCCAGTAGGCTCCGATCCGTTCTGTATGCTCGCCGGGCTTCTCTGCGTATACGCGCCGCCCTACCGTTTCCGCCGACCTCCTTAGCTGAGCCTGCCGTTCCCCGATGAGCTGAGACAGATCCCCCAGGCGGTGTACGCCCGCGAAACGGTCGGGCTCTCGGCACACGGAGAGCCGCAACACGTTCAGGTCCTGGTTCTCGCCGAGGACATCCGACAGGCCGTGGAGGGACCCGGCGAGACCCTTCATGACTTCGGGCCAGATGTTCTGGAACAGCTCCGCGTGGTGCCAGCTGTCCTTCACCCGCTTCCTCCACTCATGGAAGTTCTCGGGTCTCGGGTCCTCGTACGCGGTCCGGAAGCTATTGCGCGCCTGTCGGTACGCCCTCGACAGGCCGGGGGCGAGGGCGGCGAAACTGTCATTCTGGATGTTCCAGGTCCGAACTCGATCCCTGGCCTGGACCAGGTTCGAGATGAGAACGGCCACTCCATTTCCGTCCTCTTCGGCGCGGGCGCCGATCTCCGCGCGACGCTCCGCAAGCGACTCGCGAAGTTCGGTGAGGCTGCGGAGGTGGTCCGATTCGTGGTGTAGGCCCAACAGCTTCTCGCAGACCTCTACCATCGCCTGGGCATCCCGGAGGTGGGAGAAGTGGCGCCCGGCCTCCCGATACCAGGTGTTCTCGGTGGCGAATGTGCTGCCGAGCTCATCGCGGACCAAACGCAGGACGGCACGGATCCGCTTGAACCGCTTGCGCGCCTGGTGGATCCTCTTGTCGCGCGAGAGGTCGTCATTCCGAAGCTCGGCGAGCGCGCGATCGATCTGCTCGCGAACGATTCTTCGGACGCTGGTGCGGACGGTGGTCTTGGCTGTGAACCGGAAGGCCATCCGTGTTCTCCTGGACACGCCGGGAGCACTAATTAGCGCAATCGCCCGCCGAGAGACAAGTTCTCACTTGCACGTCGTCCCCCCGGGACCACCAACCGGGATGTTCCTGAGTCGTGAAGGGACTGCGCATGGAATCCACGTTGTTGAGCAAGTTGTTCATCGCCGCCGGGTTGGGCCTGTTGGTGGGGCTGCAGCGAGAGTGGGTGGAGAGCCGCATCGCCGGAATCCGAACCTTCCCGCTGATCGCGATTCTGGGAGTGCTGAGCGCGGCGCTTGCCGAGCCGTTCGGCGGGTGGGTGGTGGCGGCCTCGATCATCGCCCTGACGGGTCTGCTCTACATCGGCAACCTGGCCAAGATCCACGCGGGCCGCCCGGATCCCGGCCTGACCACAGAAATCACCGCGCTGGTCATGTTCGGCGTCGGCGCAGCCCTGGTCATCGGGTACACGACCGAGGCCATCGTCGTGGGAGGAGGAGTGGCGGTGCTCCTCTTCTGGAAGCAGCCTCTTCACGCCCTTGTGGACCGTATTGGAGAAGGGGAGTTCCAGGCCATCATCCGGCTCGTTCTGATCGGGCTCGTCATTCTTCCCGCGCTCCCGGACCGGGCCTACGGGCCCTACGAAGTACTCAACCCGCGACAGATCTGGCTCATGGTTGTGCTGATCGTGGGAATCAGTCTGGGAGCCTACATCGCCTACAGGATGCTGGGAGCTCGCGGTGGGACCCTGGTGGCCGGGGTCATGGGGGGGCTGATCTCCAGCACCGCCACCACGGTGACGTACTCCCGCCGCACCGTAACCGTGGAGGGAATCGCCCGGTCCGCAGCGCTCGTGATCCTCATCGCCTCCACTGTCGTGTTTGCCAGGGTCCTGTTCGAGATCACGTTGGTGGCTCCGGACCTCCTGTCCGTGGCTGGTCCCCCGCTTATCCTGATGATGACCTTCATGGGAGTGCTCTGCGCAGTGGCCTATGTGAGGTCCAGGCACGAGCTCATTCAACCCCCGGAACACGAACCCCCCTCGGAGCTCACGGCAGCGATCATCTTCGGTCTGTTGTATGCTGCCGTCATCCTGGCGGTGGCCGCCGCCAAGGAGCACCTGGGCGACCGTGCTCTCTACGTGGTGGCAGGCCTCTCTGGCCTGACGGACGTGGACGCCATCACCCTGTCGACGGCGCAGCTGGTGAATGCTGGACGCCTCGAGGCGGATTCGGCCTGGCGACTGGTTCTTGTGGGCGCCATGGCGAACCTCGCATTCAAGGGTGTGGTGGCGGGCAGTCTGGGTCATCGGAGGCTGGCGAGGCGGGTGGCGGTTCTGTTCAGCCTGTCCCTCGCGTTCGGGGCCGTGCTCCTGTTCACGTGGCCGGGATGAGGACGCCGAAACGGCCTCAGTCGGAAGGTTCCGTGATGACCCAGAAGGCTGGAGAATCCACAGGCGGACGGGACGCTTGGGACCGGCGGTACGCGGAGAATCGGGTCTGGTCCAAAGGCGCGAACCAGTTCCTGGTGGAGATGACTGCGACACTTCCTCCGGGGCGGGCGCTGGATCTGGGTACCGGTGAGGGGCGCAACGCCATCTGGCTGGCGGAGCGCGACTGGACCGTGACGGGGGTGGACTTTTCTGCGGTGGGAGTCGGGCGTGCACGAGAAGATGCCCGGCAGCGGGGCGTGTACGTGCACTGGTTGGTGGCTGATGTGCTGGAATACTCTCCCGACCCCATGGCCTACGATCTGGTCCTGGTGCTCTACCTCCACCTTCCGCAGGCTCAGCTCCAGGAGGTCTTCAGGAGCGCTGCCGGCGCGGTCGCTGCTGGAGGTCACCTTCTGGTGGTGGGCCACGATCGGGAGAATCTCGAGCGGGGATATGGAGGGCCGAAAGACCCCGGGATCCTGTACTCTCAGGACATGATGCTGGATGCCTTTCCTGGTCTGGTCGTCGACCGCAACGAGCAGGTGCCGAGGGAGGTGGAGGCGGAGGGCCAACAACACACCGCCATCGACGCTCTCGTGTGGGCATATCGAGACCGGTAGTGTGCTGGTGTGCCGCTCAGACGGCACACCAGGTCCGCATGTCCCGCGGGAGCATGGCGCAACACGCCGTGATGGTGGAGCGGACGAACAGGTGAGACGCGTCCCTCGGCCTCTGGCCCAATCGCGCACGGTCGGCACCCGCGAGTTGGCCGGAGGCGGGTCGGGACGCCCAGCCAGCGGAAGTGAAGGGGAGTGATCATGGAGCCCAACGATTCGCCGCGGGCATTGCTTATCAGCAACTCCACGATGCCCGGGAGGCCGTTCCTCGCCCATGCGAAGGGAGCGATCCGGGATTTCCTCGGGCCCGAGCGGACACGGGTACTCTTCGTGCCTTACGCGGCGGTCCGCGTCTCCCATGATGAGTACGCTGCCACGGCGCGGGAGGCTTTCGAGTCCCTGGGATACGACTTCGTGTCGCTTCACCAGGTGGAGGACCCTCTCTCGGCGGTAGAGACCGCTGAGACAATCTTCGTGGGCGGCGGAAACACGTTCCAGTTGCTGCGCGCCCTGTATGACCTGAGTCTGATGCAGCCGATCCGGAAGCAGGTGATCGAGGGCGTGCCCTACATCGGGTCGAGTGCCGGCAGCAACCTGGCGTGCCCCACGATCCGGACCACGAACGACATGCCCATCGTAGAGCCCCCCAGCTTCAAGGCGCTGGGTCTCGTACCCTTCCAGGTCAATCCTCACTACCTGGACGGTCACCCTAAGGGGCATCAAGGAGAGACCAGGGAGGAGCGAATCGTCGAATTCCTGGCCCTGAATTCGGGGGTGTACGTGGTGGGACTTCGGGAGGGTGGTTTGCTGCGCGTCGAGGGTCCCTCGGTCACCCTTCTGGGAGACCGCCCCGCCCGGGTGTTTCTCCTCGGCCGGGACCCCGTGGAGTGCGCACCCGGAGATTCTCTGGGCTTCCTGCTCTAGTGCGCCTCAGGCCGCCCCTTCCATCTGATGGACACCGGCCCGCCGGAGCACGGCCAGTACGCGGGCCGTCAGCCGGTACGGTTCGATAGGCTTGCGAAGGTAGTCGTCGGCTCCCGCTTCCAGGAGTCGGATCTCGTCGCTGGGGTCCTCCGAAGCCGTCAGGACGATGACCGGAATTCCGGAGGTTCGGACCGAGCGCCTCATGTTCTGGAGTACCTCGAGACCACTCATTTTGGGCATCTTCAGATCCAGAAGCACCAGTGACACGTCATGGTGCCGGTCCAAGGCTTCCAGCGCTGCCTTCCCGTCGACCGCCTCACACAGGGGAAACTGCATTCTCGAGAGGACGGCCCGCATGAGTCGACGGTCGACTTCGTTGTCGTCCACGATCAGGGCCTGCCCTGCCAGGGCCGCCCTGGGAGCTGGAGGGGCGAAGGACCCGAGCACGCGGATGACCTCCTGGAGCGTGGTCTCGCCCTCACGCACCCGGTCGAGGGCAATCTCCGTGAGTTGGCGCATTCCTGAGGCCGCGGACTCGCCACGGATCTGACTCAGGGCCGCACCTCCCGCGATTCCCTGCGCGAGGGACGGGCTGACGGCCAGGGCCTCGACGATAGGAATCTGGCCCTGAAATCCCGTCTCCTGGCATTCTGGGCAACCCTCCGCGAAGCGCCGGGTCACGACCCGGTAGACTTCCGTGAGCCGAGCTTCCCTGGGTGGGAGGTCCTCCGCCGATGCGATCTCGCGAGCGCAGGAGGGGCAGGTCTTGCGCACGAGCCGCTGGGCGATGATTCCGCGCAGGAAGGTACCGATCCGTGGCCTGTCCAGACCCAGTTCCTCGAGCCGTTGGATGGCCGATAGGGCCCGGTCCGGCTGCATGGCCGCCAGAACAAGCTTGCCGGCCATGCTCGCGCGAACGAGGGTAGCCGCAGTCTCCTCATCGTGCACACTTCCCACCATCAGTACGTCCGGGTTCTGATTCAGAACCCCAGCGAGTGCGTCGGCATGGTCACGGCCCTCCTCGGCCCGGAACTCCGTCTGCGAAACGCCTGGAATTCGAAATTCAATCGGGCTCTCGAGGGTTGCGACCTTGAGTCCTTCCTCGCTCAGGGCTCTAAGCATGGAGTAGAGGGTGGTTGTCTGGCCGGATCGTGCGGGGCCCGTAACGACGATGATTCCTCCCCGGAGTCTGAGCAGAGCGCGAACCGTTTCCGCTTCGAGCTCGGGAAACCCGAGCCCGTCCGGAGAGAGCGAGGCTTCAGGCTCGACCAGGCGGAGGGTCGCCTCTTCGGCTTCTCCCAATCGGACGATCGTGACCCGGATCTCCAGGCGACGTCCGTCGAAGCGATCCTGGAAGAAGCCTTGGCTTGTGGATTTGGACGTCCTGGGCATCCCGCAGGCAGCCTTGACCTGTTCGATAACCTGACTTAAGGCCTGCAGAGGCAGATCCATGACGTGCTGGAGCACGCCGTCCACGCGAAACCGAACGCGGCCGCCCTCGCCGCCCAGCTCGAGACTCAGATCCGTGGCGCGAGCGGCCACCGCCTGATCGAGGATCGCCCGGGTGAGCTTCACCGCCGGTGACGACCCCGGATCCGATTCGCCGAGGAGGGTAGGCTCCAGCCCCGCCGGGGAAAGGTGCCCGTCCGATACCACTTCGTCGACGAGTCTTCCGAGGACGTATTCGACGAAGCGATCGGGGGAGTACATCGCCTCCAGGGCCTCCAGAAGGGGTCCCGGAGCGGCCACCTCGTAGACCACCTTCCTTCCGGCCAGGTGTCGGATCTCCCGCTCCGCCGCGGTGTTTGCGGGATCCGCCGTGGCGACCACGAGGATGCCATCGGTAGCTCGCAGCGGGACCACGCCGTGTCGGCGCGCTACCTCCTCCGGGAGTAGTTTGGCGGCGTAGGGCCTCGCCGCGTCCAGATCGGCCGACTCGAGGCGGAAGTGCGAGGCGATTCGCTGGGCCAATTCCACCTCGGAAACCCCGGACGCTACGGCGATCTTCGACCACGCCACCGTCAGCGCATGAATCGAAGGCTGCACCGGAAGACTGAGGTTGGCGACACCAGCGTACGTGGCGACGTCCACCAGCCAGTGCTGAGGAATCGTCCTGGTTCTCACGAACCGCTCCACGTTGATCAGCTCACAGGCTTCCGAGCCCCACCACACGGTCTTGGCCATCTCGCTGCAAGTCCGGGACCAGCGGATGAGCGAGCCACGCGAGGCGGCACTGGCGGCTGCACGGAGCGCGGCCCTGACCGCTCGAATTGCGCTCGCCCGGTGTCGAGGCGATTTTTCGCACGGTATGCGCATCGCCTACGTGGACGGACCCCGCTTCCGCCGGTCGCTGCTCGCCGCCTGCGATTACGCCCAGCGTCGCCGAGTGGAGTTGAACCGGATCAACGTATTCCCGGTCCCTGACGGTGACACGGGTACTAACCTGGCGCTCACGGTCCAGGCCATTGCCGATCACCTCGGCAGGAACCGCGACCGCGCGGTTTCGGACGTCGCCCGCGAGGCGGCCGAGGCAGCCATTCTCGGGGCTCGCGGCAATGCGGGAATGATGCTCTCCCACTTCCTCCTCGGCTTCTCCAACTGGGTCGCCGAGCGCAGGCGCCTCACCTGCGAGGAGTTCGCGAGAGCGCTGCGGGCTGGAGTGGACCACCTGTACGCGGCTCTTGAGCGCCCGGTGGAGGGAACCATCCTGACGGTAATGCGGGATACCGCGGACGCCGCGGTGCGGACCCCGGTCCGGGACTTCGCCTCTCTCGTCCCGCAACTGCTAGACACGGCGCAGGACTCCCTCGATCGCACTCCCGAGCTCCTTCCCGTCTTGAAGAAGGCCGGCGTCGTGGATGCTGGAGCGAAGGGCTTCGTGAGTCTTCTGGAAGGCGTGGTTCACTACATGAACGGTGATCCCCTGGTGGAGCTGGCCGACGAATTCGTGGCCGGGGAGCCCGCCGTCGCGCGTATCGAGCTCCCGGAGGTCGTGGAGCGCTACCGCTTCTGCACCGAGGCACTGGTGCGCGGCACCGATCTGCCCGAGACGACACGGGTCAGATCGAAGCTCCGATCAGTGGGGGATTCCCTGATCGTCATCCGAACCGAGGACGTCCTCAAGGTCCACATGCACACTGATGATCCGGAGGTGGTGTTCTCTTACCTCCGATCATTTGGGACCCTGGCGGCTCACAAGGCTGAAGACATGCGCGTCCAGCATGCCGTGCTCGGACGCTCCACGGATGGGCACGTGAGTCTCGCGCGGCGTCCGGTAAGCATCGTCACGGATAGCGCCTGTGACCTCCCCGAGGAGGTGGTTCGGGCACACGGGATCCGTGTGGTCCCCTTGATGCTGGTCGCGGATGGGGAGGTTCTCCGGGATCGAATCGACATCTCCCCGGAGGCGTTCGTTGAGAGGATGCGAGGCCAGGAGACCCTTCCCACGACCTCCCAGCCTCCTCCGGGAGCGTTCCTCGAAGCGTACGAGCGCGCCGCGGAGTATGGTGAGTCGATCGTCGGAGTCGTGCTGGGCTCCTCGCTATCTGGGACTTTCGGCTCCGCAGCGGCGGCGGCGTCCCGATTCAATGGTGCCCGTGTTCACCTCGTGGACTCCCTGGGTGCCTCGCTCATCCAGGGGCTTCTGGTGATGAAGGCAGCGGAGCTGGCCGAGCTGGGCACCCCGCCGGAGCAGATCGTTGAAGAGCTGGTGCGAATCCGGGGGCAGTCCGGAGTCCTCTTCACGGTGGACAGTTTCGAGCGGCTCCTTGCTTCGGGTCGGGTGGGCAAGGGGCGGGCCTGGCTGGGGACGGTCCTGGGTGTCAAGCCCGTGTTGGGGCTGAGCCCGGACGGCAAGGTCGTGCCCCTCGGCAAGGCGGTGGGCGCGCAACGGGTTCTTCCGACGGTCATGGGGCTCCTGAGGTCAAGCATCCCTTCGCATGTGGAGCGGGTGCGATTCGGTGTGGCCCATGTGGGCTGTCCGGAAGTGCTGGACGAGGTGTCCCAGGCGCTTCGCGCTCGTTACGGCGAGGACGTGGAGATACTGACTGCCGCCGCCACTTCAGTGGTCGCCACCCACGTGGGCGTCGGGGCCTGGGAGGTGGCGTTCATGGTCGAGGACTGAGGACCGCTCGGAGCGGCCCGAGTGCAGGAAGCCATCGCTCCCCGAATCGCGGCCAACGGATATGCCGTTGGCGCCTTTCTCGGCTACCTCAATCCTCCTCGTCATCATCGGGCTCTACTCCCGTCGCTTCTCGTCCAGCGGGATCAGCGAGTTCTTCGTTGGCGGCCGCAAGATGAACCGTCTGGTGGTTGCCCTCTCCGCGGTGGTCTCAGGTCGAAGCGCCTGGTTGCTGCTGGGGGTAACCGGGATGGCGTACTCCACGGGGGCGTCGGCGCTGTGGTCGGTGGTGGGCTACACCGTGGTGGAGTTCTTTCTCTTCCTGTTCTATGCCCGCCGACTCCGCCGCTTCAGCGAGGTAAACGACTGCATCACCCTTCCTGACTTCTTCGCAGCCCGTTTCGGGGATGAAGACGGTCACCTCAGGATGGCACTGGCCGGCGTCATTCTCGTCTTCATGGTGAGCTACGTCTCTGCCCAGTTCGCCGGGGGCGGAAAGGCCATCGGGGCCAGCTTCGGGCTTTCCCCAAACGCAGGCGTGGCACTCACGGCCGCGGTCGTTCTGGGCTACACGATGGTAGGCGGATTCCTCGCCGTCAGTCTCACCGACACCCTGCAGGCGGTGTTCATGCTGCTGGGTCTGGTGGTTCTGCCGGTCGTCGCCATCTCGGACGGCGGCGGCTGGGGTGCCGTGGCGTTGGAGCTCCGGGCCTTCGACCCTGACTTTCTGGATCCCCTCGCTCTGGGGTTCGGAGTTCTCATCGGGCTGGTGGGCATCGGCCTGGGCTCCCCCGGAAACCCGCACATCATCGTGCGATACATGTCGATCCGGGACGTGGACGAGCTTCGATTCGCCGCAGTGGTGGGCACGTTCTGGAACGTCGTCATGGGTGCGGGTGCTGTCCTGATCGGTCTTTCGGGTCGGGTGTTCTTCCCCGAAGTCTCGCTGCTCCCTGCCGCGGACACGGAGAACCTCTACCCCGCGCTCGCCCGGAGCCACCTGCACCCACTCCTGTTCGGTATCGTCGTGGCTTCGATCTTCGCCGCGATCATGTCCACCGCCGACTCCCAATTGCTCGTGGCCGCGTCGGCGCTGGTACGGGATTTCTACGAGAAAGCCGCCCGCAAGGGCCGGGCGCTTCCGCAACGGAATCTCGTGCGTCTATCCCGGTGGGTCGTGTTCGGGCTCGTGCTGGTGGCTCTGATTCTCGGTGTCGTCGCGGAAAACCTGATCTTCTGGCTGGTCCTGTTCGCCTGGGCGGGACTGGGTGCGGCGCTGGGACCGACCTCCATCCTGGCGCTCTACTGGAAGAAGGCGACCCGAGCTGGAATCTTCGCGGGCCTGGTCACGGGAAGCGTCACGACCATCGTCTGGTACTTCATCCCCGCGTTGAAGTCACGCCTGTATGAGCTGATTCCAGGCTTCCTTCTCGCGGGCCTCGCCACGGTCATCGTGAGCCTCCTGACCCGTCCCCCCGCCGACGTGGAGGTCCTCTTCGATTCCTTGCTGGAGGATGGACCGGTCCCGACGGGTGAGGGCTCCAGAGGCTGACGACGATCGATGGGACGAAGGTCGAAGCTCAACCCTCCGTTTCCTGATCGCGCAGCCGCTGCCTCCCCTGCACCAGGAGGTCGAACGCGGCCTGCTGGGCTGGGGAAAGACTGGGGGGCAACCCCACTGCCAGGGCTCGCGCCCCGGAGGCGTCAGGGAGGTGAAGGACCATGTTCTCCCGGGGAACCGGCGGCTCATAGGGGTGCTGGCGCCCCGAGGGATCCACTTCGATGGCGCGGCCTTCGACCACCAGATTGGCGATGAGGCAACCGTAGGCCAACCACGCGCCCAGGGGCTCGACGGCCCCGGACGCGATCGCCGGAATCAGTTCCTCTTCGTAGTGGGAGACCGCCGACCGATACGCCTGCGGGTTCGATCGCTTCAGCTGCCGCAGTTGATCCCGGTAGTACTCGCGCGGGTCCCGGGCTCCACGGTGCTGTAGCGCTTCCCGGAAGATGCGGTCCGCTGATTCGTGCTGAGCAGGTTCCATGGCTGTGCGACGGGGTCTCTCCGAGGATCGGGGGGCGCGACCTTCCGCGTCAAGGCGTTGCCTGCGCTCTCCGGTTGCCGCGCGGACCCCAGCGGGGTACCTTTTCCGTCTCCACCTCAAGTACATTCTGCTCATGGTGATAGCAGGCTCTAGCATGGCCACGGGGGCCTATCTGGAACTCTCCTGGGAGATGTTCGGGGAGTTGTGCCGCGCGCTCGCTCTTCGAGTCGCCCGGGAATACAACCCCGATCTGGTCGTGGGGATTGCCCGGGCCGGCGTGCTGCCGGGCGCGGTGATCGCCTCCATCCTCCGGGTCGACTTCTACTCCATGACCATTTCCCGTCGAGATGGAGCCGAGCGGGTACGAGAGCATCCGGCGATCCTGTCGCGGGCACCTTCCGCCGCCCGTGGGCGGATAGTGCTGCTCGTGGACGAGATCTGCACGTCCGGAGAGACCCTTCGCCTCGGACTAGCTGCTCTTCGGGACGTGGGGGCGAAAGAGATCCGCACCGCCACCAGTTTCGTCCGGGGGACGGGATACAGGTCGGATTACTTCGCGCTTGAGACCGACGACACCGTCATCTTCCCCTGGGACCGAAAGATCTTCGCCGCCGACGAGCTGGTGGTGAACCCGATGTACCGGGAGGCCATCGAGGAGTGAGCCGGGGGCTCGCGGGAAGCTCACCGAGGGGCCTGTAGATCGACAATGACCGGTCTGTGATCGGACCCGGCGTGATCGCCCGCGCGTGCGCCGGTGACTCGCCAGCCGCCGCTCACCAGGACGTGGTCGATGCGAACGCGGATCCAGCCGTTGAGCCGAGTTCCTCCGAAGCCGAGCCCCGCCCGTGAGAAGGCGTTCTCGAAGTCCCCCCAGTAGCGCCGGTAGATCAGGCTTTCGGGTGGTGTGTTGAAGTCTCCCAGGACGATCTGAGGCCCCGGGAATTCGTTGATCCATCGCCGAGCCGACCTGGACTCGATCTCTCTCAGGGTCTCCTTCCCGCGCAGCCTCTCGACCCCCTCGATCACCCGGCCTTCCCGGATGGGACTCAGGCCGTCACGGGGTGTGTCCAGATGCAGTTGGGTCAGGGCGATCGAACCGAGGGGCCCCCCGATCTCGTAGCGGACCACCAACCCCGATCCCCCCGCCCGTTCCACTCCTTCCCGGTCCATCGCCACCGCGGACTGGATGGGGAACCGGCTCATGAGGCACAGACCGGACTGCGCGTCCGTGTGCCACTCCTCCACCTGCGCGAGGTATTCGGCCAGCCTCGGTCCGCACTCCTGAAGCGCCACCAGGTCCGCAGACCACTCCTCGGCCAGGGCCTTGGGGGAGTTCGACAGAGCCTCTCCCCCGGCCACGTTGAACGTCACGATTCGAAGATCGTCGGGTGAGGATCGGACGAACCAGGACCGCCACCCAGTTCGGAGGCCCATGACGGGGCCCACAACCGTGAGGAGCGCCAGCATCAGGGGGAGGAGGGCGGTGCGGCCCCTGAGCGCTGCCCAAGGAAGGAGGCCGAGCGCAGGAAGGAGAAGTACCCAGCGCGGGCCAAAGAGCAGCAGGGTCGCCGGCCACCAGCGGTCGCCGAACCCCCAGAGAAGGACGGCGGCACCCAAGGCCACGAGGAGGTACCCCCAGGCCGACATGCGCAGAGGATCTCTCCGGATGGATGGGTGGAGCGCCCCTCGAGCCCACGCCAGGACCCGGCGAATCCGGGTGGGGTCCACAGCGCCGTGACAGCGGGGGCAGCGGGCACCTTGCCAGAACCGATGCGGGTCCAGACGGACCTTGTGCCCCCTCCCCGAACAGCGAACGATGATGTCCATGCGTTGCGGAGCAACCGCCGACTGCGAGAGGTGCCCCCGGCTTCGCCGCTTCCGTTCCGGCCCGGCTCCCTCTAACCTGCCGCCATGGAGTCTAGGAACTCCTGATTGGTGCCCGTTC
This sequence comes from Gemmatimonadota bacterium, assembly GCA_039586555.1. Classification (GTDB taxonomy): domain Bacteria; phylum Gemmatimonadota; class Gemmatimonadetes; order Longimicrobiales; family Gaopeijiaceae; genus JBDHKE01. The sequence continues at coordinate 34,904 of JBDHKE010000007.1, forward strand.
GCTTCATCCGGTCCAGGAGGAACTCGATCGCTTCCGCCGGCGGCATGTCGGAGAGGAAGTTGCGAAGCAGGTAGACCCGATTGAGCTCGATGTCGCTGAGCAGCAGCTCCTCCTTGCGGGTACTGGACCGATTGAGGTCGATGGCGGGAAAGATACGCTTGTCCGCAATGTGTCGGTCGAGGACGAGCTCCATGTTCCCGGTACCCTTGAACTCCTCGAAGATCACTTCGTCCATTCGACTGCCCGTCTCGATCAGGGCCGTGGCGATGATCGTTAGGGAGCCACCCTCGTCGATGTTGCGTGCGGCTCCGAAGAAGCGCTTCGGCTTGTGGAGCGCATTCGCGTCCACACCCCCTGACAGGATCTTCCCGGAGTGGGGAACCGTGACGTTGTAGGCGCGCGCCAACCGGGTGATGGAATCCAGGAGGATGACGACGTCCCGGCCATGCTCCACGAGGCGCTTCGCCTTCTCGAGCACCATCTCCGCCACCTGGGTGTGGCGGTCTGCCGGCTCGTCGAACGTGGAGGAGATGACCTCCGCATCCACGTTCTCTTCCATGTCCGTCACCTCCTCGGGGCGCTCGTCGATGAGGAGCACGATCAGATGGGCGTCCGGTTGGTTTTCGCTGATGGAGTTGGCCGTCTTCTGGAGGAGGATGGTCTTACCGGCTTTGGGAGGCGACACGATCAGCCCACGCTGTCCTTTGCCGATGGGAGCAATCAGGTCCATGACCCTCATGGAGAGATCGCCGCTCTGGTTTTCCAGCTGGAGTCGCTGCTCGGGATAACGCGGACGAAGGTTGTCGAAGGCGATCCGGTGCTTCGCGTTCTCGGGGTTGTCGCCATTGACGGACTCGACCTTCAGCAGGGCCAGGTACCGTTCGCCTTCCTTGGGGGGGCGGACCTGCCCCAGGACCGTGTCTCCGGTCCGGAGATCGAAACGTTTGATCTGCGATGGACTGACGTAGATGTCGTCCGGGCCGTACAGGTAGTTCCAGTTCTGGGACCGTAGGAATCCATATCCTTCGGGAAGGATCTCCAGCACGCCCTCGCCCCGTAGAACCACGTCGCTGTCCAGGAGGTTCTGTTCGATTCGGAAGATGAGGTCCTGCTTCCTGAGTCCTGAGTAGTTCGAGATCTGCAGCTCCTCGGCCATGTCGTGAAGCTCGGCAACGCTCTTCTTCTTCAGTTCAGCGATGTCCACGGGGTGCTCCGAATTGGGGCAAACACGGTTTGCGGATTCAATCAGCCGGGAGGGGGGAGCCGCCCGACCGCGGGCTTGACCTTATACGATGAGCCTGAATCAGTGGGAGGTGACGGGATCGCGCGGCCTGGATCGCCGGCTTCCTGAGTTCCTCTACCGCGGGGTTCGAGCCCATTGTAATCGGCTCTCGGGCGGGGGTCAAGCCCATCGCTGGGGCGACATTGACAACGCCTGGGGTCCGCGAGAACCTTGCATCAGGAATGCACCGATCACGTTTTCGGAGAAGAGCGTGGCAAGGCACAATCGTGAGGCTCGGGGAACCGACCAGAAGGCGAGAGAATACGTCGTCAGTTACCAGCCGGATTGGCTCCGGATGGTCAAGGTCACCCGCTCGCTGGAGAACGGCCGCCAGTCCACGCTGACGCTCTTCAAGAACCCTTCTCCCTGGAGGGAATCCGACCCGGGTGATCGGGTTCGCACCCGCATTACTTCTGGCGAGCAGGGCCTCGACGTGGAGGTGTCGGTCTGGGATCCCGCGGGTGCAGTGACTCGGGTGCGGGTCGCTTGCGCGGTCTCCGGTGACGGGGGTGATGATGCGGAAGAAGTCACGTTCACGCTCGTGAACGGACTCCCCGCCCGGGATGAGGACGGGGGCTAGGCCCCCTCCTGGAGATTCGATGCGAACGGGCATCACGGCTCCCTTCGCGGCGGTGGGTCGAGCCGCCCTGGACACCGCCGCCGGTATCGGCCAGTGGGGCGGCTTCATGGTCGATGCGGCGAGGTCGCTCCGGAAGATGGACATCTGGGGCCGGCTGCTTCTGCAGGAGTTGGCGCGCATCGGCGTGGACTCCGTTCCCATCGCGCTCTTCATCGCGACGTTCACCGGCGTCGTGCTGGCTCTGCAGGCGGCCTACACGTTCACCGGTGCGATTCCGCAGTACTTCGTGGGCACGCTCGTGGGCAAGACCATGATGCTGGAGCTCGGACCCGTCCTGACCGGCCTCGCCCTCTCCGGGAGGGTAGGCGCCAACATCTCCGCCGAGCTCGGGACCATGAGGGTGACGGAACAGATCGACGCGCTGGAGACTCTTGCCTACGACCCGGTCGCCTACCTCGTGGCCCCGCGGGTGCTCGCCGGGACGATCATGTTCCCCATCGTGACGGTGCTCGCCACGAGCATCGGGATCGCGGCCGGGTGGGTGGCGTCACTCTTCCTGCTGGACATGTCCACTCCGGAGTTCCTCAAAGGGCTGCGACTCTTCTTCGAGCCTTTCGACGTGCAGTTCGGCGCGATCAAGGCCACGAGCTTCGGCCTGACCGTGACGTCGATCGGATGTTTCTTCGGTTTCACGACGCGGGGAGGGGCAGCGGGTGTGGGGCGGTCGACGACCCGATCCGTTGTCGTAAGCAGTATGGTGATCCTCGTTCTCGACGCCTTCTGGGCGGCCACGCTGCTGTGAGCATCCACCTGAAGGAGATCTACAAGGCATTCGGGGAGAACGTCGTCCTCAAGGGCTTCTCTCTCGATGTCCACGAGGGCGAGACCCTTGCCGTGGTGGGACAGTCGGGTGTGGGGAAGTCGGTGGCCATCAAGCACATCGTGGGGCTTCTCCGAGCAGACGATGGGGAAGTATGGGTGGACGGCAAGGAGGTGGGAGGGCTCGCACAGGAGGAACTGTACGAATTGCGTCGTCAGGTGGGGTACGTCTTCCAGTTCGCGGCGCTGTTCGACTCCATGACCGTAGCCCAGAACCTGGGCATGGGGCTCCGGCGCATCCCCGGAATGACCGAGGCGCGTGTCCGGGAGAGGGTCGAGGAGTGCCTTGACCTGGTGGAGCTCGAGGGATACGGGAACCGGTTCCCCGCCGAGCTGTCCGGTGGTCAGAGAAAGCGTGCCGGGCTGGCGCGAGCCATCGCCACTGAACCCAAGTATCTGCTCTACGACGAGCCCACCACGGGGCTGGATCCGGTCACGACCACGGTCATCGACCGCCTGATTCTGCGAATGCGGGAAGAATTGGGTGTCACGGGGGTAGTCATCACCCACGACATGGAGAGCGCCTACCGAATCGCGGATCGCATTGGCATGCTGTACGATGGTCGTATTTGCTTTCTCGGAACGCCCGAGGAGATCCGAGCGTGTGAGGACCCGGTGGTGCGGGGGTTCATCGAGGGGGAGCCCGAGTTGATGGGGGTCGAGCCATGAGTCGGCGTAGGGAGATCATGGTTGGAGTCGTCATCGTCGTGGGGGCGTTCATCGCCGTGATGGGGACGCTCTGGCTCCAGGGAATCTCACTGGGCAGGGATCAGGTCACGATCGAGGCCCTCCTGCGGGACGTCGGGCAGCTGATGGAGGGCAACGCCGTGAAGCTGCGGGGAGTCAACATCGGCAGCGTGGAAGCCATCAAGGTCGCGCCCGACGGAGAGGCGGTCCGGATTCGCATGTCGATCGACCGGACCGTTCGTCTCCCCGACGACGCGGTGGTCCTCCTGGCCATGGAGTCCATGTTCGGTGACTGGCAGGCCGAGATCCTCTCCCGCGACCGCTTCCCCTGGCTCGACTATTGGGAAACCGATGAACCTGGGGTCCTCGGCGGCTATGCGCTCCCCGACATCTCGAGGCTGACGGCCACCGCGGACCGCATCTCGGAGAGTCTCGCAGTGCTCACGGAGCGGGTGGAGCTGGCCTTCTCCGAGGAGACGGCCCTCAATATCCGGGACGCCATCGACAACATTCAGGAAGTGAGCCAACAGCTGACCACTCTGGTCAGTCAGCAGGCCGAGAGCTTCGAACAGCTGGCCGACGGCTTCCTCGAGGCGGCCTCGCAGGTGGAGGCGGCGGCCGACGCGGCGAGGGGGGCGTTCGAACAGACTGAGCAGTACCTTGCCGGGGGCGGCCAGGTAGACTCCCTGCTCACGGACACGCGGGCCGCGGCCGCGAACCTGCGGGAGCTGGCGGGGACCATGTCGGTCGCTGCGAACAACGCCCTCGGTACGCTGGATCGGGCCGACTCCACGTTCGCCCGGTTCGACCGTCTCACGACACGGATCGAAGCGGGTGAAGGGGCCTTGGGCCGTCTGATGTCCGATACCGCTCTGGTGACGCGGGCCGAGACGGCTCTGGAGCAACTCAGTCTGTTGCTCACGGACTTCCGGGAGAACCCAAGGCGGTACGTCCGGCTCTCGATTTTCTGACACACCGTGAATCAGGCTCCTGCGCGCTCGCGGGGGAGCCCGGCTCGAGGGAGGAGACGTGGCGGAGCCACGGCGAAGGAAGGAAGAGCGCAGCGCCGGGGGGGTGGTCGTCCGGAGGATCGAAGGCGAATACCACTTCCTCCTGATCCGGGATCCCTACCGCAACTGGGGCCTGCCGAAGGGTCACATCGAGGACAACGAAGAGGCGTCCCGAGCAGCCTTGCGCGAGATCGGGGAGGAGACCGGGCTCACCGATCTGAGGTTGGGACCGGCGCTGGGCACCGTGGATTGGCATTTCCGGCGGAAAGGGGTGGTGATCCACAAGTTCTGCGAGTTCTTTCTCGTGGCCTCGCAGGACGGCGAGGCCGTCCCGGAGGCGCGAGAGGGGATCACGGAGTGCCGATGGCATCAGGTAGGGGAGGCGATACGCACCATCAGTTACGACAACACTCGAAGCATCCTGCGCCTCGCCGCGGAAATGCTGGAGCGCTCGGACGGGCAGTTTCTTACCCGGGGGTGAACCTGCCTTCGTGTTCCCCCGTCGCGCCGGCAGGGTGCGTTCCCGCTCGTGTGCCCTCCGCGATGGTCCACCGGCCCTGTCCAACAGCCCTTCCCGCCGCGACGGGCCGCCCGTCCGGTTGCCTCCGTGCCACCACCGATTATCCTTGGGTGTTTCGCGGGCCAGGCCCTCGAGCCCTGTCGGGCCACGTCGCAGGCTCGCGCTCATGCATCTGGAAAGGGTATGGAGAGCGTCAAGGACCTGACCATCATCGGAGGTGGGCCCACGGGCCTGTTCGCCTCCTTCTACGCGGGCCTTCGAGGGGTCTCCACCCGCATCATCGACTCCCTTCCTGAGCTGGGGGGGCAACTCACGGCCCTCTATCCCGAGAAGTACATCTTCGACGTGGGTGGGCTGCCCCAGGTCCTGGCCAAGGATCTGGCCGCGAGTCTTATGGAACAGGGTCTCCAGTTCCATCCGGACGTCGTTCTGGACGAAGAGATCGTGAGCGTCCTCCGCGAGGGCGACCGCTACTGTCTCGAGGGTCGCAGGGGGACCTATCTGACGAGGACACTCGTGATCTGTGGCGGAAGGGGGGCGTTCGAGCCGCGCCGCCTGAAGGTCCCAGGGTACGAGGAGCTCCTGGGCAGAGGTGTGCACTACTCGGTGCAGAATCCCGATCAGCTGACCGGCAAGAGAGTCTTGATCGTGGGCGGGGGTGACTCGGCCGTGGACTGGGCGTTGCTGCTGGAAAGCAGGGCGGAGACGCTGACCCTGATTCATCGCCGGTCCGGGTTTCGTGCGCACGAGAAGTCCCTCGAGGCTCTTCTCTCGGCTCACGCCTCGAAGAAGATCGAGATACGGACGTTCTACGAGGTGCGGGGAATCGTCGGAAGAGACCGGGTCGAGTCGGTGACCATCTTCGACAACCGAACCGGAGAGGAGGAGGTCCTGGAGGTCGACGCCGTGCTGGCGCTGCTCGGCTTCAAGCCTGACCCGGGCCCCGTCAAGACCTGGGGTCTCCACCTGGAGGACAACCGGATCGTCGTGACCCACCTGATGGAGACGAACCTTCCGGGTGTCTACGCGGCCGGCGACATGGTCCGGTACGATGGAAAGCTGGACCTGATCGCCACGGGATTCTCCGAAGCGGCGATCGCGGTGAACAACGCGGTGCACTACCTGAACCCGGAGGCCCGAGTGGACCCGGGGCACTCGACGCACCACAGACTCTTCAGGGACAAGGTGGCGAGCGAGTAGAGCGAGGAACTCCAGTGGGGACGGAGGCGTTGAGTCAACGAAGAGACCTCTCTGTGAGGTTCAACTCATCGTTCAATGGACGCAGGGATTGGCAGTGGGGGGCAACAGGAAACCTGGAAGACGTGAGCGATGTCGGATCGACAGCATGTGAAGCTGGTGATCGTCGGGTCGGGGCCTGCCGCATGGACCGCCGCGATCTACGCTGCCCGAGCGAGCCTCGACCCCCTCGTGTTCGAGGGGGCCGGAAGCCGCACGATGATTCCCGGGGGGCAGCTCATGTTCACGACGGACGTGGAGAACTACCCTGGCTTTCCCGAGGGTGTCTCGGGCCAGGAGATGATGATGGCCTTCAGGCAGCAGGCACTCCGCTTCGAGACGCGCGTGATCTCGGAGGACATTCTGCGCGTGAACTTCTCGCAGCGTCCTCTGAAGCTCTTTTCCAGCGGCGGGAGAGAGGTCCTCGCAGACGCCGTCGTCATCGCCACAGGAGCAAATGCGAAGTGGCTCGGGGTCCCCAACGAGGAGCGGCTGGCCCAGAGTGGCGGAGGTGTGTCGGCGTGCGCAGTCTGCGACGGAGCGCTGCCCCACTTCAGGGAGCAGGTAATTGCCGTAGTCGGTGGGGGCGACAGCGCCATGGAGGATGCCCTCTACATGGCCAAATTCGCCAAAGAAGTCCTGGTGATCCACCGAAGGGACGAGCTCCGTGCGTCCCGCATCATGCAGGAGCGGGTCTTCGAGAACCCCAGGGTCCGGATTCTCTGGAACAAAGTCGTCACGGAAGTGATCGGTGCCGACCTCATCGAGGGTCTCCAGCTCCTGGACACGGTCACCGGCGAGACGAGTCGGATCGAGGTGGGCGGCCTCTTCGTGGCGATCGGTCACACCCCCAATACGGGCTTCCTCGAGGACCAGGTCCGACTCAAATCCAACGGGTACATCGCCGTTGCCGCCGGATGGCGGACCGAAACGTCCGTGCCGGGGGTCTTCGCAGCCGGAGACGTGATGGACGACTACTTCCGCCAGGCCGTCACCGCGGCGGGCGCTGGCTGCATGGCGGCCCTGGAGGCTGAACGTTGGCTGGCGCACGGCGGCGCGGAGGCGGCCGCTCGAGAATCCTCCTCCCACGCCTCGCAGCTTCGGGAGGTCGGCGGCTGATCCCGATCCGCACCGCTCAGGAGGTGAGCTGCCGTCCCCCATCGACGACGATGACTTCGCCGGTGATGAAGGGGGAGCGGACGAGGAAGAGGACGGTACGGACCACGTCCTCGGGAGTGCCCTCGCGCTGGAGAGGCGTTCGGCGGCGGTCTTCCTCGAGCCAGCGCTCGCTGAATCCTTCGGGTGCGAGGACGTTGCCCGGAGCTACGGCGTTCACCCGTACTTCCGGTGCCAGGACCCGGGCCATGACCCGGGTGAGGTGAAGAAGCCCCGCCTTCGCCACCGAATGGTGTGGAAAGTCGTCCCACGGCCGGAGGGCCGACAGGTCCACGATGTTCACCACGGTGCCTCGGGACGTTCGCAGAAGTCTCGCGAGCTCCCGAACCATCAGAAAGGGGCCCTTCAGGTTCACCCCCATCACACGGTCCCACTCGGCTTCATCCACCTCGAGCAGTGACCTGGCGCGAAAGAGGGAAGCCGAGTTGACCAGGACGTCCAAGCGGCCGAACTCCTGCTCCACCGTGGCGGCGATCCCGTCCACGTCTGCAGCATGGGATACGTCACCAGGGGCGAGGACGACCCGCCGGCCCATGGAACGGACACGTTCCTGCAGCTCCCGCGCCGCGGTGTGGGAGGACCGGTAGTTGATGACGAGATCGTACCCCGACTTTGCGAGGCCCAGCGAAATCGCCCGACCCACCCGGATCGCTCCGCCCGTCACCAGGGCGATCCCGCCCACCGCTTCGTCTACGTCCAACGCTCTTCCTCCCACTGGGTCATGCGTGGTCGCGATTCCGGCGCCGGGACATCCCCCGGGGGTTCTCCGGTGGGCGGCCAGGCTCACTCGGTAGCGGTACCCGGCATCGGGTGGGGACGTTCACTTGTCAATGTCCCCCGTATGCGCTCGCATCCTTGCGCTGCCACGCGGACGATGACACTCCTGTTTCGTTGCCGCCGCCCCGACTCCCTGCCCCAGGATTGGGCGCCGGGCCGGGCGGCTGCCGATCCAACGAATACCATCAATGCACGAGAGGGGAGACTATGCCGGACCTGAGCGGGCACGTGACAGTGGTGACCGGAAGCACGAAGGGAATCGGGCGGGCGGTTGCGGAGCGTCTGGCCGCAGCGGGTGCTCACGTCGTGGTGAGTGCCCGCTCCGTCGAGGACGTGGCAGCCGTGGCTCGCGAGCTGGACGAGGTGGCGACCGGCTCAATCGTGGGCCTCCCATGCGATGTCCGGAGCCCGGAGGCGTGTCAGGCGCTGATCGCGACGACCGTGGAACGATTCGGCCGCATCGATGTTCTGGTGAACAACGCGGGTATCGGGACCTTCACCCCGATCCAGGAGATGTCCGTGGCGCAGTGGCAGGCGCAGATCGAGACCAATCTCGGAGGTGTCTTCTACTGCTCCAAGTCGGCTGCCCCGCACATCGCCGCGGCGGGGGGCGGCTGGATCATCAACATAGGATCCCTGGCCAGCCGGAACTCGTTTGCAGGTGGGGTGGGATACAACGCCAGCAAGTTCGGCCTGCTGGGGATGACGGAAGCGATGATGTTGGACCTGCGGTACGAAGGTGTTCGGGTCAGCCTGATCATGCCCGGGAGCGTAAACACGCCCTTCTCGGGTCGCCAGCCCAGCGACGAGTTCGCCTGGAAGCTCCAGCCGGATGACATCGCCCGTGCCGTGCTGGACCTCCTGGAGTATCCCGGAAACGCTCTACCGAGCCGGATCGAGCTCCGCCCCACGCAGCCACCCCGACGGTAGACGGGGGAGGAGTCACCCATGGGCGAACAGTACCGAATCGAGAAAGATTCCCTCGGGGAGATCCGGGTCCCGTCGCACGCCCTGTACGGGGCTCAGACGCAGCGAGCGCGAGACAATTTCCCCATCAGCGGACAGCGCTTCGGCCGGCGCTTCATCCAGGCGCTGGGCCTGATCAAGAGGTGCGCCGCCGAGACAAACGGAGAGCTGGGGAATCTCGGGTCCGCCATCGCGGAGGCCATTGCCCGGGCCGCGAATGAAGTGGCCCGAGGCAAGTGGGACGACCAGTTCGTCGTGGACGTCTACCAGACGGGATCGGGAACGTCCACCAATATGAACGCCAACGAGGTGATCGCCGCCCGGGCGACCCAGCTCCTGGGTCAGGCGGACGTGCGCGTGCATCCCAACGACCACGTCAATTTCGGGCAGTCCTCGAATGACGTCATCCCCACCGCCATCCACGTCGCCGCGAGACTCGCCATCGAGGAGGAGTTGGCTCCGGCGCTGGAGCACCTTTATGAAGCCCTGGAGGAGAAGGCGAGGGCCTTCGACGGCGTCATGAAATCGGGAAGAACCCACCTGATGGACGCCACGCCCGTGCGTCTCGGTCAGGAATTCGGAGGGTATGCGACCCAGATCGCTCGAGGGATCGAGCGGGTTCGCCGGGGCTCTCAGGAGCTGGCGGAGTTGGCGCTGGGAGGAACGGCAGTGGGGTCGGGAATCAACACCCATCCTCTCTTCGCTGCCAGGACCATCGCCCGCATCAGTGAGGAGGTTGGCGTCTCCTTCCACGAGGCGGAGGATCACTTCGAGGCCCAGGGTGCGAAGGACGCGGCGGTGAGCGCGTCCGGGGCGCTGAACACGGTGGCTGTGAGCCTGACCAAGATCGCTGACGACATCCGTTGGCTCGCGAGCGGCCCGACATCCGGCCTGCACGAGATCAGCCTTCCGGCCGTGCAACCAGGCAGCTCGATCATGCCTGGCAAGGTGAACCCGGTGCTCGCGGAGGCCCTGATGATGGTGACGGCCCGGGTCATGGGAAACCATACCACGATCACCGTGGCGGGAAGCCGGGGAAACCTCGAGTTGAACGTGATGATGCCGGTCCTGGCCCACTGCCTCCTCGAATCCATCTCGCTGCTCACCACCGCGAGTCGTCTCTTCACCGACCGCTGTGTCGTCGGGATCGACGCCAACGCGGAGCGAGCGCAGGAGCTCCTGGGGAAGAACCCCTCCATCGCCACGGAAGCGGAGATGGACGAGGCTCTGGACGTCCGCAGCATGACGGGTCCGGGACTACCCCCGACCGATTGAAGTGGTGACGCCTCCGCGCGAACGCCAGGACCGAAGTGGCATTCTCCGCTCCCGTGTCAGGCCGGCAGACGATGATCGCGGTAGAGACGAGCTGGGGGCCCACGTGTCCACGCGGGGCGGGCTGGAACAGGCTCCACGACGGGCCCGATCGGTCGAGTCGGTCTGCCTTCAGCTCTTCACCAAACAGCCCAGCCGGTGGGCGGATCCGATCCTTAAGGAGATGACCCTCGGCCGGTTTCAGCAGGAAGTGCGTGCCAACGGGATCCGGCTGGCGGGGTCGCACGATTCCTATCTCGTGAACCTGGCGTCTCCGGACTCGAAGCTGCTTGAACGTTCGGTGGATGCGTTCCGTCGCGAGCTCGACCGGTGCACGGCGCTGGGGCTCGACTTCGTCGTCACACATCCTGGAAACGCCACGGACGGGGATCGGGTCAGCGGTCTGGAGAGGAACGCGGACGCGCTGATCCAGGTCCTGGCGGAAGCGCCGAAGCCGCCCAAGGTCCTCCTGGAGCTGACAGCCGGAGCCGGCCACGCTCTGGGCTGCTCTTTCCGGGAGCTGGCAGCGATCATCCGGAGGATACCTGCAGAATCCAGAGATCGTATTGGCGTGTGCGTCGACACCTGCCACGCCTTCGCCGCGGGATACGACCTGGTGAACGATTACCGGGGAGTCTGGGATGAGTTCGAGGACGTGCTCGGCCTGGACCGGCTGGGCCTGTTCCACCTGAACGACTCGAAGGGCGCTCTGGGGTCCAGGAAGGACCGTCACGAGAACATCGCCCAGGGCACTCTGGGTTCGGAACCTTTCCGGAGGATCATGACGGATCCCCGCTTTCTGCACATCCCCAAGATCATCGAGACGCCGAAGGGGAAGGACCCGGTGGCCGTGGACCTCGCGAACCTCCGGCTGCTCCGTTCCTTTCGGCAGGGGTGAACCGGGGGGGACGCCCCCGGAGACCCGAGCGGGCTCCAGGAGACCGCACCCCGGATCGGATGTGCGCCTCGCAATTCCGGGATGAGTGCCTGGCGGAGTACCCGGGCCTGTCCCTATATTGAGGTGCGTGCCGGAAGGCTCCATTATTGAGCCAACGCTAGAGGAGCCGGGACTGACTTTTGCTGCGGACGTCACGCCCCTCGGGGGACGGCGGAAGCTGCGAAGAAGTCGCGAGACGTTATACCCGGGCTTCAATCAATCCCTTCTGGTGCGTTTTGAAAGGCCGGCGCCCCGCGAGCGCTGGCCTTTCTTCATTGGGACCCTTGTCCCCGAAAAAGGTGTAGGGTGCCATCCCTTGAAACGTCTCACCGCGAGCTCGGGAGGTAGGTGATGCCACGGGTCCGTGTGACCCGCCGGTTGTACTTCTGTTCGGCCCATCGGCTCTTCCGTGCCGACTGGTCCGACCGGGAGAACCAGGAAGTCTTCGGGCACTGCTCGAATCCCAACTGGCACGGGCACAACTACGATCTGGACGTGACCGTTGAAGTTTCTCATCGAGTTGGGTGACTTGAAGGAGCTGGTGGAGGAGCGCGTCATCCAGGATGTGGATCATCACAATCTGAACGTCGACGTCCCCTGGATGAGCGATCTCAACCCCACCACGGAGAACCTGGCTGTGGCCATCTGGGATCGCCTGGCGGGTGGCCTGCCAGAGGGCGTGCGCCTGGAGCGCATCGTCGTGTGGGAGACGCCCCGAAATCGGGTCGAATACCGCGGGGAGTGAGCTCCCGGTCGGAAGAATGGTGTGGGACCCGGCTGGATCGCGAGAGCGGTCCGTAGGGATCCCCGAAGAAGCCCGGGACGAGCGGCAACCAAACGGAGGTCCAGCGTTGACTCAGAAGGAAAGCACGCTTACGAAGGGGGGACCCGTCTCCAGGTTGGGCCCGGACACCATCGACCTCTCCGGGGTGCCCTATCAGGACCTGGTGCGAGAGATGATCCGACGCCTGGGGGACGACCCGGCTCGCGAGGGTCTGGTCAAGACCCCGGAGCGCGTGGAGAAGGCGATGAAATTCCTTACCCGGGGCTATGGTCTATCGGGCCAGGACGTCATCGGCGGTGCGCTGTTCGAGGAGCACCACCACAACATGGTGCTTGTCAAGGACATCGAGATGTACTCGCTATGCGAGCACCACCTTCTGCCCTTCTTCGGCAAGGTCCATGTGGCCTACATTCCGGACGGCCGCATCATGGGTCTGAGCAAGACGGCTCGCCTGGTGGAAGTCTACTCCCGCCGCCTTCAGGTCCAGGAGCGCCTGACGGAGCAGATCGCCCAGTCCCTCTGGGATATCGTCCGGCCCCAGGGGGTCGGCGTGGTGATCGAGGCCTATCACCTCTGCATGATGATGCGCGGGGTGGAGAAGCAGAACTCCAAGACCATCACCTCGGCTATGCGAGGGGCGTTTCTTGAGGACCAGCGGACCCGGGACGAGTTTCTCCGCCTCTCCATGTCCGTACACAACCCGCTGGCGTGACAGAGTCCGGCTCTCCTCCGGACCGCGCTCCTCTCCGGGGCCGGTCTGCCCTGGTCACGGGAGCCAGCCGAGGGATCGGGGAAGCTGTGGCCCGAACCCTGTCGGGGGCGGGGGCGGCGGTCTATCTGGTGGCTCGCAGCGCCGATCGTCTCGCCGGATTGGCCGACGAGTTGGGGGGAATTGGCGTTCCTGCGGATGTGACCGACGCCGAATCTCTCCGGCACGCCGTGGCCACAGTGTGGAGCTCGCTGGGTGAGGCTCCCGACATCGTGGTCAACGCGGCCGGGGTGTTCACCATGGCTCCCCTGGTGGAGACGGATCCGGCGGATCTCAGAAGGAATCTGGCGGCGAACGTGGAGGGCACCTTCCTCGTCATCCGGGAGGTACTGCCCGGGATGCTGGCACGGGGGAGTGGACTGATCGTGAACGTCGGCTCGGTGGCCGGTCACAGGGCCTATCCCCACAACTCCGCCTACTCCGCTTCGAAGTATGGGCTCCGGGGTCTGCACGAGGTGCTTCTGGAAGAGCTTCGGGGAACGGGCGTCCGGGCGACGCTCCTCGAGCCGGCGGCGTGTGACACATCGATCTGGGACCCGATAGACCCGGACTCCGATCCGCACCTGCCCGACCGGGCGATGATGCTGCGGCCAGACGAAGTGGCGGATGCGGTGCTGTTCGTGGCCACACGCTCGCCTCGCGTTCAGATTGCGCGCATCCAGATGGAGGCCAGCGCCGGCGAGTCCTGATGCACCTCCTCCTGACCGACCGCCTCACCTGTCCGCGATGCGGGCCGGAGTTTGGCCTGATCCTTCTGGCCGACCGGCTGGAGGAGCGGAGGATCCTCGAGGGATTCCTGGGGTGCCCGAACTGCAGGGAGCGGTATCCCGTCGAGGGTGGATTCGGGGATCTGCGGGCTCCTCCTCGGGGAGAGCTTCCGCCCGTCCCCCCCCACCTCTCCGTCCCGGACCCGGACGACACGACGCGGATCGCCGCTCTTCTGGGCGTGCCTCGCGGCCCCGGGCACGTGCTTCTGGTGGGGGGGCTGGCTCGGCACGCTCCATCGCTGGCACGAGCGGTGGAGGATCTGGAGGTCATCGCCGTGGATCCCGATCTTCGCGCCTGGACCGAGCAGGCCGGTGTAAGCCGCATCGCCGTAGCTCCTGGTCTCCCCTTCTTCCGCGGCGCCCTTCGGGGCGCCGCCCTCGATGGGGGTTGCGAGCCGGCGTTTCTGCGGGAGGCCGGACGGGTCGTGGCCCCGTTTGCACGGGTGGTCGTGGATGGGGCCCGAGACGCCACCGCCAAAGGCCTCGAGGAAATGGGCTTCGAGATTCTACTAGTGGAAGGATCCACGGTCGTGGGCCGGAAGAGGTGATGCGACGATGCACCAGCGTTGCGCCTCGCCTTCGGGCCGGGATACCTTTCACGAGTTTCTCCAAACAACTGTTCCGGACCGGGGTCCCCGTCGAATGACGTGGTGGAAAAAGCTCTTCGCAGGCCGAAGGTACGTCGAGCGGATCGACTACTACACCGAAGGCATGGAGCTTCTTTCGGAAGGAAAGTTCCATGAAGCTCTGACCTCCTTTCGCCTCGCACTGAAGGAATCTCCTGGGGATCCGATCGTCCTCCAGCAGATTGCCATCGCGTACACGCGCATCGGTATGATTGACGAGGCGGCCAAGACCTACCGTCACGTCCTGCAGAAGGAACCGGCTGCTCCGGGGGCCCACTACGGCCTGGCCTTCCTTCTTCTTCGCTCAGGCCGGGCGCGGGAGGCGGTGGATCACCTTCGAGCGTTCCTCGCCAACGTCCCGTCGGATCCGGAGGCCGGGCAGCACATCGCGCACGCCCAGGCCACGCTGGCGCGGCTCATGGGGGAGTCCGAGGAAGAGGGGAGGAAGGAATGACTCCTCACAAGCGCATTCGTCTGCGGTGGACGGGCGAAGCGCTCGTCTTCGAAGGGGCCGGAACGTCCGGTGCTGGCATCGTCATCGACGGAGATGCAGAACGGGGCCCTTCACCCACGGACACCCTGCTTCTGAGCCTCGCTGCGTGCATGGCCATCGACGTCCGGACCATTCTGGAGAAATCACGGGTTGCGGTGAGCTCCCTGGAGTTCGAGGTCGAGGGAGAGCGAATGGAAGAGCCTCCGAAACGGTTCCACACCCTTCGGATGACGTGCCGGGTCGAGGGGCCTAGCCCGGACGACATGCCCAAGCTGGAGCGGGCGCTGAGGCTTTCGCACGACCGGTACTGCAGCGTAATGCACTCCCTTCGCAGTGATCTCGATATCACGTCCAAGATCCTGCGAGCCTGATCCCCGGAGGCGGGAGGGGAGATGAAGGACCCCCATCCAGGAGAGAGGGGATGAGTCGCTTTGACGCCAGCCGCGACGCCGACCTGCCCGTCGGCACCCTGCCCGAGCTCTTCTTCGCAGCCGTGGACCAGTTCGGGTCCGACCCGGCCTTCCTGACGTACCGGGACGGCGCCTGGCGGCCGGTCAGCTATCGGCAGGCGAACGAAGACGTGAAGGCGGTAACCTTCGCGCTGAGAGATCTGGGACTTCGGAGAGGGGACCGGGCTGCAATCCTGTCGTACAATCGTCTTGAGTGGGCCGTGTCGGACTACGGGTGCCTGTGTGCCGGAGTGAGGGACGTGCCGGTCTACGCTACCCTCCCTCCTGCGCAGATTCGGTACATCCTCGAGAACTCGGGCGCCCGGTTGGTGTTCGTTTCCGATGAGGAGCAACTCGACAAGATCGCCAAGTTCCGGAAGCAGTGTCCGGACCTGGAGCACGTGGTGGTCATGGATGTCACGAACTCTCCCCCGGAATGGACCATGACGTGGGCGGATTTCCTCGAAAGGGGCCGGGCCGCCGCGGGAGCCGTGGAGGATGAGGACTTCCGGGCCTCTGCGCTGGAGGCCGAGCCGGACGAGGTGGCCACGATCCTGTACACGTCGGGAACCACGGGCCCACCCAAAGGTGTGATGCTCACTCACAACAACCTCTACTCCAACGTGGAGGTGTCCTCCCGGGTCCTCTCCGTCCACAGGGGGGATCGAACGGTCAGCTTTCTACCTCTCTCGCACGTGTTCCAGCGGATGGTGGACTACCTGCTCCTCTCCCGGGGGTGCAGCATCGCTCACGCTCGCTCCATCTACACGTCCATCGAGGACATGAAGGTGATTCGCCCCACCGTGGTGGTTTCCGTCCCCCGGGTGTACGAGAAGATCTACTCGACGGTGATGGAGCAGGGGGGTCTGAAGGGGCGGCTCGTCCGGTGGGCCGTCGGGGTGGGAGGTGCATGGTTCGACGAGGTGCTTGCCGGGGGCAGGCCGGGTCCGACGTTAGCGTTGAACAGAGCGCTGGCCGATCGGCTCGTGTTCCGCAAGATCCGGTCGGAGGTGGGGGGTAACATCCGCTGGTTCGTGAGCGGAGGCGCACCCCTTTCCCCCACCATCAACAGGTTCTTTCACTCCGTGGGCCTCGTCGTGTTGGAGGGCTATGGCCTCACGGAGACCAGCCCCGTCACCCACGTGAACTCCGAGGACGATTTCCGGATCGGAACGGTGGGAAGACCCGTGCCCGGGACGGAGATCCGCATCGCGGAGGACGGTGAGATTCTCGTGCGGGGACCTCAGGTGATGAAGGGGTACTTCAACCAGCCGGAGGCCACGGCCGAGGTCCTGACCGAAGACGGGTGGTTTCACACGGGCGACCTGGGTGAGCTCGAAGAGGATGGGTTCCTGCGGATCACAGACCGCAAGAAGGACATCATCGTCACTGCGGGTGGCAAGAACATCGCGCCGCAGCACATCGAGAACAGGGTCATCAACAGTCCTTTCATCGATCAGGTGGTGATGGTGGGCGACCGCCGGAGGTTTCCCTCCCTGCTCGTCGTCCCGAACTTCCCGAAGCTCGGGGATTGGGCGGGCTCTCAGGGGATCGCGACGGCCGACCCCTGGGAGCTCCTGCAGGATGCCAGGGTGGGGGATTTCCTGAGGGGCGAGATCATGGGGAGGCTCAAGAATCTCGCCCGATTCGAGACTCCGAAGAAGATCGGACTTCTTCGGCACCCTTTCTCCATCGAGGACGGGACGATGACGCCTTCACTGAAGGTCAAACGACGGGTTGTGGAGGATAAGTACGCGGAGCTGATCGAGTCGTTCTACGCGGAATCCGCGATAGATATGACGGTGTTCGTGGCCTGACCATGTCCACCGACGTAACCACGGTTCTGACGACTGCCCCCGACGTGGAAACGGGATCGAGGATCGGACGGATGCTGCTGGAGGAGCGGCTCGTCGCCTGCGCCAACGTCGTCCCGGGGATCACGTCCATCTACCGGTGGGAGGGCGAGGTGCACGAGGAGGCCGAGGTCCTGGTCGTTCTGAAGACCCGGGCTTCTCTCGTGCCCACGCTCATCGCGCGGGTGGAGGAACTCCATCCCTATGACGTTCCGGAAGTGCTGGCACTTCCCGTGCTAGCTGGGTATGACCCGTATCTCGAGTGGGTCCGAAACGAGTGCCCGAGGAAGCCAGAGGATTGATGGTCGATCGACGCAAGAGAGCCGACCCGGCAGAGCCGGAGCTCCCTCTGGAAACGGAGGAAGTCGGGATGGAGGAGGTCGGCGAAGAACCACTCCCCGACGAGGAGAGCGTCCAAGCCGAGGCGCCAGCGGAAGGGCGAGCGTTCGAAGCCGAAGCCGATGCTGAGCCGCCTGAGGATTCTGGGAAGGACACTTCCGCCGAGCCCGCGGACACGGAGTCCGGTGGCGAGGAACCGCCACCAGGTGAGTCGCCCGAGGTGTCGGGGGAGGTTCCGCAAGAGGGGGCTGACCGCAGTGACGGCGCAGAGGAGGCGACGTCATCGGACTGGGGAGAGGAGCCCGAGCCTTGGGAAGGAGGTCGCCGGAAGACCGCGACCCCCGGAACGCGCGAGGAGGCCGCATCAACGGGGACCCCTTCGCCGCTCCCTCCCGCGACCGGGGCTCTGAACCGGGCCAGGGAGTTGGCTCGGGCGGGGAAGACCCAGGAGGCTATCCAGGTGTACGGGGCCATCGTGGCCGAGAACCCCCTCCACATCAAGGCGCGGAACAACCTGGGTGTTCTGTATGACGAGATCGGGGCGCACGAGCTTGCTCTGGAGCAGTTCGAGGCAGCCCGCCAGCTCGATTCGGACAACGTCGAGATCCTCACCAACCTGGGAGCCTCACTGGGTGCCCTTGGCCGTTTCGACGATGCCGAGCGTGAGTTTCGCAAGGCTCTGAAGATCAATCCGGAGAACGTGGACCTTCGTGCCAATCTGGGAATTCTCTTCTTCCGCAGGGGTCTCTACGGCCAGGCCGAGGTGGAGCTTCGTTGGGTCTGCGAGCGGGACGAGAACCACGCCACCGCGCACTTCTACCGGGGAGAGGCGCTGAATCGACTGGGAAGGGTGGAGGAGGCCCTCGAAGCACTCAACCGGGCCACCCTGCTTCAGCCGGGAAATGCACGGGCCTACTACACGCTGGGCATCCTGTATGACAAGAAGCATCTGCCGGAGCAGGCTGAGCAGATGTATCGAAAGTCCAGGGAGCTCGGATCCACGTGATCCGGATCGAGGTCGGCCAGCTGGAGAACGCTAGGACCGAGGGGATCCTGAGGCCTGTGGACTCCAGCCTCGAAGCCCTCAACCAGGCGAGTCGTCAACTGGAGAGCTCCGCCGGGGAGGAAGTCGTCGCTCGACTCCGGCAGATGGGGGAAATCCCGGTGGGCGGTGCAGTCGTGACACCGGCTGGACAGCTCTCGTCCACCCTTCTCATCCACGTCGTGATTGAATCCCCCGAGGAGCCCGCTTCGGCGATGAGTATCCGACGGGCACTCACCAATGGGCTGCGCCAGGCCACGGAGTGGAGCCTGGAGAGCCTGTCCCTCCCGCCGCTGGGCATCGGAGCCGGCCGGTACGATGCCGAGTGGGCGGCACGCATCATGCTACCCCTCGTGCGAGACCACCAGGAACAGACCGGACATCCCGAGACGGTCGTCATCGTGGTGGCCAACGACTACGAGGAAGATGCGTTCGCACGGGAGCTCGAGCGGTCCGTCAGCCGGAGCCCGGGGGGAGACGCCTGACGGCGTTCCAGTCCGTCCATCCAAGATTCGGCGTCGACTGTCGGCCCTGGCCATCCTGTTTCTCTGGTTCGGGATGGTGGGTTGGCAGGTCCGCCGCGAGTATTTCCAGCCCGAGCTGACGCGTCTGGCGGAGGCCGCAAGTTCCATCGCTCCAGGGATCTCGTTCTACACGCTCCGGATGGGTGACCGGGCGGTGGGCCTGGCCACCTCTCGCTTGGACACGGTTCCCCAGGGATTCCGAATCGAAGAGATGATGGCGCTGGAGTTGCCGGCCCTGGGTCAGGTCGGTGCCGCGGTAGCTCGGACCCGTGTGTCCCTGACCCGGGCCCTGGTCATGGACAGCTTCGCGTTCTCTCTCGACTCTCAGGCGGGCCGCTTCGAAGCCTCGGGTGCCCTCGACAGAGACACGGTTCTCAACGTGCGGATCGACGCCGGAGGTGGCACGGAGAGCCTGTCCTTCCGACTCGCTGAGCCTCCCATCTTCTCGGCTGTTCTCCCGGTCCGCATCGCTGCCGGAGGGGCGTTGGATGTGGGTCGGCAGCTTCGACTGCCCGTCTTCGACCCCTCTACCCTCTCCACCCGGGCCGTGGAGATCCGAGTCCTGGAGTTCGATACCCTGGTGGTTCCCGACAGCGCCGTTCTGGAAGAGGGACGGTGGAGGGCCGCGCATTTCGACTCGATCCCGGCCTGGAGAATCGCTCAGGAGTTCGGCGGCGTGGAGATGGAGAGCTGGATCGACGAAGACGGCCGGGTCATCAGGGCCTCCAGTCCGCTGGGATTCACGATGGAGCGTACGGAGTACGAGCTGGCCCGCCAAGCCCAGGACGATGCAAGAGGCCTTCCTGTGGCCCTGGACGATGATCTCATTCTGGCGACGGCCGTTCAGAGTGAGGTGGACCTCGGGGACCTCCGGGAGGTCGCCGAGGTACGGGTTCGCCTGTCGGGAGTCGACCTGGAAGGATTCCAGCTGGACGGCGGCCGGCAGAGTCTGAGAGGAGACACGCTGATCGTCCGCCGTGAGCGTTGGGAGGCCCTGGATCCGGCCTATGCGCTTCCCTACAAGCGGATGGATCTGCGGGCGGCGCTGGAGCCCGAACCTCTCATCCAGAGCGATGACCCGAGAATGGTGGAGGCCGCGGAACGCCTTACCGACCGGAATCTGCGATGGCGGCTCCAGCCGAAGGAGGCAGCGGCCAAACTCACCCTCGGTATCCACCGGATGCTGGAGAAGAGAATCACTTTTTCGGTTCCCAGCGCGCTCCAGGTTCTCGATTCACGAGAGGGCGACTGCAACGAGCATACGGTGCTTTACGTGGCCATGGCCCGCTCCCTGGGTCTTCCGGCGCGCACCGCGGTGGGCTTGGTCCACGTGGATGGGGCGTTCTACTACCATGCCTGGCCGGAGGTCTGGCTGGGTGAGTGGGTGGCCGTGGATCCCACGTTTGGCCAGTACCCTGCCGATGCCGGTCACCTGCGCTTCATCGTCGGTGGATTGGCGCAGCAGATCGACGTCGCTCGCCTGATCGGAAGACTTCAGGTCGAGGTCATCGACCGTCCGGACACCCCGGCGGAGGTGGAGTGGTGAGGCATGGACCTGTCAGGGACGGGGAGATTCTCGTCCTGGAAGGGCTGGAGAAGAGGTACGGATCCTTCACCGCTGTACGGGGCCTCGATCTCACCGTTCGGCGCGGCGAGATCTTCGGCTTCCTGGGCCCGAACGGCGCAGGCAAGAGCACGACCATTCGCATGGTGGCCGGAGTGCTGCGGCCCTCCGCCGGACGCGTCAGCATCGCAGGATTCGATCTGGCGGCCGAACCCAGTGCCGCCAAGTCCCGGATCGGATACATCCCCGACCGGCCATACCTCTACGAGAAGCTCACCGGGTCCGAGTTCCTCCGCTTCGTCTCAGGGCTCTGGGCGAAGAACGGAGCGGGAGCCGAAGGACGAGCCGAGCGGCTGCTGGAACTGTTCAAGCTCACCGCGTGGAAGGACGAGCTGATCGAGAGCTACTCCCACGGCATGCGCCAGAAGCTCTTGATCACCTCGGCGCTGGTGCACGATCCGGAATTGATCGTGGTGGACGAGCCCATGGTGGGACTGGATCCCCGCTCCGCGCGACTGCTCAAGAATCTCCTGCGAGCGTTCGTGACCGATGGCGGGGCCGTCTTCCTGTCCACGCACACGTTGGAGGTGGCGGAAGCCGTCTGTGACCGAATCGGGATCATCCATCGGGGCTCGCTGATCGCGCTTGGAACCATGCAGGAGCTCCGAGCCCAAGCGGACGCGGGCGAGGCTCACCTGGAGGAGATCTTTCTCCGGGTGACGGGAAGCGAGGACATGGCAGAGGTCGTGGCCGGCCTGAAGGACGCTCTGGAACGATGAGGGAAGCGGTCGCGGGGCCGGCGATGGAGCAGCGTCCTCCGGGCTTCCTCTGGCTCCTCCGTCCCAAGGTACGGTCGCGGGTCAACCGGGTCCGATCGGGTGGGATGCGGGTGGCGAAGCTCGCCGTCATCTGCTTCTCGGGGCTCTTCTTCTGGGCCCTCATCTTCGCCGTGATCTTCCGGATGCTCCTGTACTTCCGAGGAACTCAGGGCATCGGAGACCTCCTGGCGGGGAAGCTGCTCGGGCTGGCGCTCCTGACGTTCCTGATGATCGTCCTGATCTCCAACGTGCTGACGGCTCTCTCCACCTTCTTTCTCTCCAAAGACCTGGAGCTCCTGATAGCCTCGCCGGTGGACCCTCTGCATCTGTACACCAGCCGCCTCGTGGAGACGCTCGTCCATTCATCCTGGATGGTGGGTCTGCTGGTGGTGCCCCTGGTCGCGAGCTACGGGGTGGTGTATGCGGCCGGGCCAGCATTCTACCTGCTGGCCTCCGGCGTGATGATACCGTTTCTGGTTCTGCCGGCGGTGCTGGGGAGCGCGCTCACGCTGGTTCTGGTAAACGTCTTCCCGGCTCGGCGGACGCGGGATCTTCTGGCGCTTACGGGTCTGCTCACTGCAGGTGGCGTCGTGGCGTTCTTCCGCTTCCTCCGGCCCGAGCGCCTGGTTCGACCGGACGAGTTTCGGGACCTCGTAGACTTTGTGGCGGTGCTTCGCACCCCGTCATCCCCCTGGCTTCCCAGCCAGTGGGCGTCCGACACGCTGATGTCGCACCTGAACGGAAGCTCTGACGTGTTTCCGTTGCTGCTCCTGATCAGCACGGCGGCGGCCGTCTTCGTCCTGGGCGCGTGGCTTCACCAGCGTCTCTACCCGTCGGGATTCACCCGGGCACAGGAAGGGCAGACCCGGCAAGAGGGGAAGGTGCGAGGTCGCTTCCTGGAACGCGTCTTCGCCTGGGTGGACCCCGGGACTCGCGAGCTGGTCACCAAGGAGATCCGGGTCTTCTTCAGAGATGCCACCCAGTGGTCCCAGCTCCTCCTGCTCGGTGTTCTGGTGGCGGTGTACGTGTACAACATCAAGGTTCTGCCGCTCTACACCGGAGAGCGGGTCTCCTTCCTGCTGGTCAACGTGATCTCGTTTCTGAATCTGGGCCTGGCCGGCTTCGTGGTGGCGGCCATCGCCGCCCGGTTCGTCTTTCCGGCGATGTCTCTCGAGGGCCGGATGATGTGGTTGCTTCGCTCGTCTCCGATGGAGATTCGGTCCCTCTTCTGGTCCAAGTACTGGATCGGGACGGTGCCTCTTCTCGCCGTTTCCGTTCCCCTGATCGTGGGCACTAACCTGATCCTCGCCTCCTCCCGCCTGATGTTGGTCGTCTCCACGGTCACCATGGTGGCGGTCACCATGGCGATGACCGCACTCGCTCTTGGCCTGGGGGCGGTCTTCCCCAACTTCGAGACCGAGAACGCCGCAGAGGTTCCCATGTCCTTCGGCGGTCTCCTTTTCATGATGGTAGCCGTGACCTATCTCGCAGCCGTAGTGATCCTGGAGGCCTTTCCGGTTTATGAGTACCTGTTCCTGCGGCACCAGCGGGGAGTGGATCCTGGTGTGGACTCGCTGATCCGAGGCTTCGGCGGGGCCGCAGTCCTGACGATTCTGGTGATCGTGCTGTCCCTGCGTTCCGGCGTGAAGAAGGTGGGAGCTGCCGACTTCTGAGGGGGGTAGACCGCGAAGCTCCGACGAGGCGAGGAGACGGGGATGCTTCAGGCCATCAAGTCCTTCTTCCAGCAGACCATGTCCGAGCCCGGCGAGCCCGACGCACGGGAGGAAGCCGAGGGACACCGTCTGCGCGTCGCCGCCTGCGCACTCCTCTTGGAGCTGGCGCATGCCGACGATGAGTTCACCGACGACGAGCGGCGGCATCTGGAGGAGGCCGTTCGGCGGCAGTTCGGGCTGGGAGAGGCCGAGGCGGAGGAGCTCATCCGTCTCGCGGAGGCCGAACGAATCCGGGCGGTGGACCTCTGGCAATTCAGCCGGCTCATCAACGAGCACTACACGATTGGACAGAAGATGGTGCTGGCCGAGGTGATGTGGGGCCTGATCTTCTCCGACGGTGAGTTGGCGAACCGGGAGACCCTTCTCATGCGCAAGATCTCGAATCTTCTCGTTCTGAAGCCCGGATTCCTGTCCGAGGCGCGGAAGAGGGCGAGGGGCGAGGCAGACGACCCGGCCGACTATGGACCGGACTGATCACCCGTCACATCATCCGAAGGGGCCAATGGACAGAGATCCGGAGACAGTCCATATTGGGTCCGGATCGTTGACTGGATATCACGGAGTGCGTCGAGATGGGTGATCTGCTGCCAGGCGGTTACACCTTCACGCACCTCGTATTCTGGGCGGTCGTCGGGCTGGTGGCGCTGGGAACCAACGCGGTGCCGATCATCCTGAGCGTCGGCCTGGTGATCATGGTCGTGCAGGCGTTTTCCTCCCGGGCCTGACGCGAGTCGCAGCCGGGGGAGATCTCGAGGGCGGCTTCCGGAATCCGGAGGCCGCCTTTAGCATCAATGGGTGGGAAGTGGCCCTACGGGCGTGTGAATTCGGGGCGAGAACATGGATTGGATCCTTCTTCTGAAGATACTGGGAGGTCTGGCGACGCTGGGCCTGGGCCTCCGTCTGGGAATGGCCAGCTTCCGGCAGTCCGTCGATGATATCGACAGGGCTCTGGACGAGGACCGAGAGCCACAGCGTGTCCGTCGCCACTTCATGTGGCTCGACGTGTTCGTGAAGAGTGCCACGTCGCGGCGTCGCAGGCGGAGACCCTTCCGCTTCTGACTTCCCGCCGACCCTCAGGGGATGAGCAGGTCGACAACCACCAGAACCGTGCCGATGAAGGCGCCCAGCACATATCCCAGTCGCACGATCAGGCGCAGCTCGCGGTCCGTGACCTTCCTGACTAGGGCTTCCATCTGCTGCGTCGGAAAATGGAGAACCTTGTCCTCCACCCGCCCCGCGACGTCGATGCGGCGAACGACGTCGGGAACCTGAGTCTGCAGCCACTGCCACAGCGGATCTCCCACCGCCAGTTCGATACGTCGCGGAGCATCTTCCGGAAACAGCTCCGAGGGCTTGCCGATGGGACGCTCCAGTACCGCTTCCACCAGACGTGCAGAGGCCTCGCGGTAGACCTTACGAGCGGGCTCGCTGCGTGCGAGGGTCACGCTCCATTCCGCCAGCCTCTCGGGCGGGATCCGTCCGAAGACGTCCCCCCAGGTGCGATCGCCCGCCCGCTCCAGAGCCTTCTGGAGCTTCTCCACGAGGAAGGCGCGAGTCGCAGGGTCCCGGGCGACGCCAACGGCCCAGCTCACGAGCGTGCCCCGGGCATCGGCGACGCTCTGGTCCTCCGGCTCGCCGAGGACGGAATTCACGGGCCGGCGCAGAAAGTCGACGATGGCCGTGTTCACGCCCCGGGACATGGCATTCTGAACGGCCGGGTCCCGGAGCATCTCCGAGATCTGCTCGGCTCCCTCCGCCTCCACCGTGTCGAGCACTCTCTCGACGGTCTCTTCCGTGATGATGAGACGTGCCACCACGCGCTGGTGGAACCTCAGGTCTCCCATGAAACGATGGAGGAGCTGGTGAATCAGCGCCTCGAACCTGGCTCGCGCTTCCCGGTCCTCTAACAGGGCCCCGAGTCTCTGGATAGCCAGTGGGAGATACTCTCCGATGGCTCGCTCCACCGACCCCACGAGGCCGAGGGGGAGGATCTCCTCGAAGGTTCGGCCTGGCCTCAGAAGCCTGCGGGCGGCACGGTCCAGGTAGTCGTCCACCGCCTGCTCGAATTCTTCGCTCTCCACGGCCGAGGAGTACCAGTCGTCAATGGCCGCGGTGAGGGTGGCCTCGCGTGCAGGGGTCAGGAGATCTCCGACGGGCTCCTCCCTGAGAGTGTCGAAGAGGTCCTGGGCTCTACGCTCCATCATCTGCTCGAACGCCGGGGAGTCCAGGTACTCCTCCAGGCGCCCGAGTCCCTGCTCCACCGCATCCTCCAGAATCCGCTCGATCTCGGGCAGCGCGGCGGGGGGGATGATCTCCCGGAGGGAACCCCGCTCCTCGTGGAGGACGTTGGCGAGGAAGTGGTCCAGCCGCTCGTCGAACGCCTTTCGGAACCCCTCCTCTCGAAAGGTCCCGGCCAGATCGGCATCCGTGAGGAGCCTGCCTCCCACGGTCCGGCCAATGGCGGCCGCCAGGCGAGGCTGGTTCTTGGGCACCGCACCCTGCAGGAAGCTCAGGCGCCACTTCCAGAGTCTAAGGGGCTCGTAGGGATGGAAGAGCATCCAGATGGCCACGCTGTTTGTGACCCCTCCCGCCAGCGCACCCAGGGCGATGGTCAACAGAGCCTGAACCAATTCGGGTGACATGGCGGCGTCAGCGTTGGAGGTGGCGGACCATCCCGCTCACGCCAAGCTCCTGGTCCTCGATCACGATGGTGCCCCGGACCTCGAACAGCGCGTCGATGGGCAGGAGGGGCCCCTCGCCCCCACCTACCGTGAGATGGGACGTCACGGATTCAAGAGATCCCCTCATGTCCCCATCCACAGCAGTGATAACCCATGAATCGGGCACGTCCCTGCGTGCCTCGTCCACGGACCGGACCCGAGGCCACTCCATGCGCACAGCGGGCCAATGCACGTCCTCGTCGCCCATTCGGGCCCATCCGCTGAAGAAGATGTCGGCGGTGGGATCCCGCCGCCCAGGGTCGATGAAGAGAAAGAGCAGGGAGTCGCCCGCCGTGAGGAAGATCCAGTCCCCCGGCTCGGGGTCCAACGGAGAGCGCGCTCGGCTCATGTCGAACAGAACTCCGTCGAGCCGGAGGCTGGAGATGAAGACCGCGCCGTTCAGTGCGCGAAACGCCTCGCCTCGTTGTCCCGCCCATTCCACGATGGGCTCTTCGAGAACCAGCTCGAGCTGACGGGGTCCCTCGTCGAAGAGAACCCGCTCCACCACGTCCCCCTCGCCGACTACCAGACGCATGGGACCGTGGGGCAGAAGCCTCCACGGTTCGGGGGTGCGTGGCGTCTTCCACGCCTCCTCGAAGAACAACTCCCACGCCCCGCCTCGGCCCAGCCAGGCCCGAGCGGTCCGCGTCACGCTGTCCTGGGATGTTCGGGCGTTCAGGAACCAGGGAACCATGACCGCCGTGTCCGCCTCCCATCCGAGGAAGAGGAAATTGCGCTCGTACAGAGCTACCGGGGTGGGAGATGGTTCCTCGGCCGAATCGCGCTCTACCGGCGCGGATCCGGCTTCCTCGGGCTGCTCAGGCGAGCATCCCGGGATCCACAGTGCACCACAGAGCAGGAACAGGGACCTCGGAGGCCTTGTCATGGACCCACGGGGCTGGGCGATTCCTTTGGGGCAGGCTCGAGAATCTCCTCGGGTGTTGCCTCGAGCCTCCGGTCGAGAGCCCGGAAGAACCGGCCGATCCGTCTCGCGTTGACGCCCAGATCGCCGCTTCCCGTTCGGGAGCGAGAGGACATGTCCACCCGCGTCTGCGCGTCGTCGTCCAGCGACACTTGGATTCGGATGTCATCGACGAGCCTGAACACGAGGCTCTTGGCTTCCGTGAGGATCACCCCGTTCTCGTCATCGGCACGGGTCAGCCTCCAGCGCCCGCTCTCCTCGCCCGCCAAAGCCAGAGCCGCATTCCAGACCCGGTCGAAGGGGATCGCGTAGGTTCGCCCGGAAAGGCGGGGATCGGGGCTGTCGGGGTTGGTCTCGGCCGAGCTCTCCGTCAGCCACCTCCGGATCCTGGAACCGCTCACCGGCTCACCCGTTCGATTCGGTAACGGACGGTCACCGACGCCGACACCGCCTGCTGTCCCGGCTCGATGGGAGTCGGCATCGCGACTTCCATGGCCATGGCACGAGCCTCGAAAATGGGGCGGGGTATCGGGACCTGCGCTCCGCCTCTCACCTCCATCGGCGGCCCCAGCCCCATGCCCAGTGCCGAGGCGATGGTGCGGGCTTCCTGCTGTGCTTTCTGGACGGCGATCCGCAGCGCTTCCAGACGGGCGGCTTCCGTGTCACGAGCGTCGAACTGAAGACTGGACACCCGGTTCGCGCCGGCGGTGACGGCCGCGTCCAGTAGGTCGCCGACGCGCTCCACCTCGGAGGTCGTGACACGGACGTTGTTGAGGGCCCGGTATCCGGCGATCACCTGGGGCTCCCGCGCGCCGGAGGGGCGGCGATACACCGGCTGGAGCGTGTATCCGAAGGTCTCGATCTGGGTGTCGGTCAGCCCCGCTCCCCGGAGGGACCGAATGACCTCGTCCATGCGCTGGGCGTTCTCCTCTGAGGCCTGTCGCGCGGTCTCCGCTTCCGTCTCCACCGCGAAGCTGATCCTTGCTCGGTCGGCGGGAAGCGTCACCTCGGCGGAGCCGCTCACCTCGATGAAGGCCGGAGTGGTGTCGGGAAGCAGGACCTGGTCGGTCTGGACTTCGTAAGCATGGAGGCGGTCCAGGGGCCCCCCTTCCGCATCGGCGCCAGAAGGGGCCTGTGCCGTGGCCGGCGCGCAGCCAGCCGCGAGGAGGTAGACGGCCAGAGCCCATGCCGGGACCTGGCAACTCCGCTCGGTCAGGTGGGTAGACGCTCGGTCGATTCTGTCGAACATGCTCCGA
This sequence comes from Gemmatimonadota bacterium, assembly GCA_039586555.1. Lineage (GTDB taxonomy): Bacteria > Gemmatimonadota > Gemmatimonadetes > Longimicrobiales > Gaopeijiaceae > JBDHKE01. Next base: position 62,924 of record JBDHKE010000007.1, read on the forward strand.
TCCTGGTCAGGGGACAGCCCATCACCTGCAACCGGCTTCGCGTCCGCCTCGGCGTGCTCGGGGCCGGTGGGCGATCCGTGGCCTCCCGTTGGGGGTCGAACCCGCCGTTCGGTAAATATAGTGACCGGAGGGCAATTGCGATTCCGGAAGGTGAGGCCCGGCAACCGGGCGAGTCCAGTGCGTGCCCGGCGACACCCTCCGTTGCCAGTCCTGAGGGTCGGGAATATTGTTCGGCCGGCGCTTCCCGTTTCCATCCATCAGCGCGAGACCCCATGAAAGCCATCATCCCCCTGGCCGGCAGAGGCACCCGCCTCAGACCTCATACCTACCTCACACCCAAGCCTCTGCTCAAGGTGGCCGGCAAGCCGGTGATGAGCTACATCCTCGACGACCTCATCGAGCTGGGTGTTCACGAGATGGTCTTCGTGGTGGGATACCTGGGGGACGTAATCCGGAAGTTCATCGGGGAACGCTACCCCTCCCTCGAGGCTCACTTCGTGGAGCAGAGAGTCCAGGACGGGACAGCGGGTGCCCTGAAGCTCACCGAACCGTACGCCAACGAGGAGCTTCTCATCGTATTCGTGGACACCCTGTTCGATGCCGACCTCTCCCTGGCGAAGCGCCTCGGGGGCGAATGGGCGGGGGTGATCTGGGCGAAAGAGGTGGAAGACTACCAGCGGTTCGGCGTGGTGGTGACCGACCACCAGGGGGCCATGACCCGAATCGTGGAGAAGCCGAAGGAGCCGATCTCGCGACTCGCCAACATCGGGCTCTACTACATCCGTGATTACGATCTGCTGCTCGAAGGCATCCACCACACCCTGGACTCGGATCCGGGCCCCGGAGGGGAGTACTACCTTACGGACGCCTTCCAGTACATGGTGGACCAGGGAGCCCGAATACTCACGGCGCCCGTGGGCGGCTGGTACGACTGCGGTAAGAGGGATGCCCTTCTGGTCACCAACCACCACCTGCTCGAGACGACCCGGGGAGGCGTCTCGGACGCGGCCAGCGTGGAATCGACGGATCTGCAGGGCGCCGTGCGCATCGAGGCCGGGGCCGTGGTTCGGGGCAGCGCTCTCGGCCCGAACGTCACGGTCGAGGAGCACGCTCTGGTGCTGAACAGCCGCGTTCGTGACACCATCGTGGGAGCCGGAGCCCGCATCGAGGATTGCGAGATCCACGACAGCCTGATCGGTGGAAGCGCGGTAGTGGAGGGTTTCCAAGGGCAGCTCAGTGTCGCGGACCACTCCGAGGTGGGGCGGTAGGGGACGGGACAGAGGCCGCGGAATGCAGGAGACGGAGCTGATCCACGACTGGAACACCGCTGGCGGCACGTTGGACTGGTCCAGATTCACGGGCCGGATCGAGCTCTTCGACGAGACGCTTCGCGACGGCCTCCAGAATCCTTCGGTGAAGGACCCTCCGATCGAGGAGAAGATCCGCCTTCTCAACCTGATGGACCGTCTCGGGATTCATTCCGCCGATCTCGGACTGCCCGGCGCCGGCCCGCGAGCGGTACGGGACGTGACCGCCCTCACGCAGGAGATCCTGGACGCGGGACTCTCGGTGCGGCCGAGCTGTGCCGCCAGGACGCTCGTGGCCGACATCCGGCCGATTGCCGAAATCTCTCAGAAGGTGGGGAGTGCCATCGAGGTCTACACCTTCATCGGTAGCTCTCCCGTGCGGCAGTACACCGAAGGGTGGACGCTGGAGAGAATGCTGAAGATCTCGGAGGAGGCCGTGGCGTTCGCGGTGGGGGAGGGTCTTCCGGTGGCCTTCGTCACCGAGGATACCACTCGTGCCAAGCCTGAAACGCTTCGGGCGCTCTACGAGCGGGCGATCTCGTGCGGTGCGCGAAGGATATGCCTGGCGGATACGGTAGGACACGCGACGCCACGGGGCGTCCGCGCTCTTCTTCGCTTCGTCCGACAGGAGATCGTCGCGCCCTTGGGAGAAGGTGTGAAGCTGGACTGGCATGGGCACCGCGACCGGGGCCTCGGCATCGCGAATGCGTTAGCTGCCATCGAGGCAGGAGCGGACCGAATCCACGGATGTGCCCTGGGGATCGGGGAGAGGATCGGGAACGTGCAAATGGATCTCCTTCTCGTGAACCTCAAGCTCATGGGCGTGCACGAGGGAGACCTGACCTGCCTGCCCGAGTACTGTCAGCTGGCTGCTGCAGCGTGTGGACTGGAGATCCCCCACAACTATCCAGTCCTGGGAAGAGACGCGTTTCGAACCGGAACCGGGGCACATGCCGCTGCGATCGTCAAGGCGAAGGCCAAGGGGGATCACTGGCTGGCGGACATGGTCTACTCTGCCATCCCGGCGTCGGTCGTTGGGCGGGAGCAGGCGATCGAGATCAGCCCGCAGTCGGGTCTGTCCAACGTCAGATACTGGCTTGCACAGCGGGGATACGGCATCGCTGATGACGGACTCTGCCGCAGGATACTCGCCGTTGCGAAGGCCAACGACCGAACACTCTCGGACGACGAGATCCGCGCTCTGATCGTGGAGCGATAACCTTTTTCGAACGCGGCGAGAGACGCCTCTCCGTTGCGGAGGCACCGCATCAACGGGTAACATCGGGCCTGAGAGGCGGGCCTCGATGGAGAGCGTGAGCGAGCCACCCACTCTCCGGGCGAACCCTGGCACATGTCTGAGAAGAAGCATCCGGAACCGATCTCGAGCCCGGGCGGGCTCCACACGCCTGGGGGTGGACTCCCGGGAAGAGCCCAGCTCGAATCCGGCGAGAGGGCCGTTGGCCTCCTGAGTGAGCGGGAGCCCGAGACGCAATCGCAGCCCATCCTCGACGTCGGCGGCTTAAGGGGGAGGAGCGCCATTGTCACCGGCGGCGCCACGGGAATCGGAAGAGCCGTGGTCCTGGAGCTGGCCCGGAGCGGCGTGAACGTCGCCTTCAACTACCTGGAGGATGATGGCTCGGCGATGGTTGATTCAGCCGAGGGCGTGCATCGGGCGGCCCTGAGCTACAAGGTTCGCGCCTTCTCCCGGTCCTGTGACGTGAGGGATCCGGATCAGGTCAGCCAGTTCGTTCTGGACGCCCACAAGGCCCTGGGCGGGCTCCACATCCTGGTCAACAACGCCGGAATCTCGCGGGATCGAGCCATGTGGAGACTCTCGCGAGAGGACTGGTCCGCAGTCTTGCAGACGAACCTGGCCGGGGCGTTCTACTTCATCGGGGCGGTGGCCCGCTACTTCAGAGCCCAGGAGTACGGAAAGATCGTCAACGTGGCGTCGGTCCACGGGCTGCGACCCGAGTTCGGCATCTCGGCGTACGCCGCCTCGAAGGCGGGCTTGATCGGGCTCACCAAGAGTGCCGCCGTTGAGCTGGGTCCGCGGAACATCAACGTGAACGCTGTGGCTCCGGGATACATCCGCACGACCCGCCTCACGGAGGCTGTCCCGGCCGAGATCCTGGACCGGGCCAGGGAACAGTCCGTGCTTGGCCGACTCGGGGATCCCCAGGATGTGGCGAACGTGGTGCTCTTTCTGTGTTCCGAGGCCGCCCGCCATATTACCGGTGCCGTGATCTCCATCGACGGCGGGTATCTGCTCTAGCCCGCCCCGTGCTCCGGCTGGCGCACTGGCCTCGACGCCGGCCGCGGAGGACCGTCCCGCAGGCTTCTCCCGGGCTACTCGGCCTTCTCCCGATGGAACCCCCCATCCACCCTCTGCGTTGGGCATGGCGGATCCGCTCTGCATAGACCAGGAGTGTCCCGGAATGGCTGGCCTTCGTCATCTGGTGCTCATCGGCGTCCTCGCCTCGGGTATGGTAGTGGCCCTGGCCGCTCCGTGCGATGCCTCCGGGCAGGAACGGTGGAAGACGGACTTCGACCGGGCGGTGGTGCCCCTGGACGAGATCGTCTCCGGTGGGCCACCCAAGGACGGAATTCCGGCCATCGACCACCCGAGCTTCGAGTCCGTCCAGGACGCCGACGATTGGCTCGAAGATCCGGAGCCCGTCGCCGTTGTGCGCATCGGCGAGGGGGTGAAGGCCTATCCGCTACGGATCCTCATCTGGCACGAAATCGTGAATGACGAGGTGGGTGGACAGCCGGTCGCTATCACCTTCTGTCCGCTGTGCAACACCACGCTCGCCTTCGATCGCCGCTTCGACGGGCAGCTGCTCGACTTCGGAACGACCGGCAGGCTGCGGCACTCGGATCTGATCATGTACGACCGGCAGACGGAGACATGGTGGCAGCAGGCGACGGGCGAGGGGATCATCGGCGAGTATGCCGGTGAGAAGCTCGCCTTCATCCCCGCTCCGGTCCTGAGCTGGGGCGACGTCAAGGAGCAAACGCCCGGAGCCCAGGTCCTCTCAAGGGATACGGGCCACCGGCGGGAATACGGGCGCAATCCGTACGAGGGCTACGACCGGCGCCGGGGGCCCATCTCCGTGTTGTTCCGGGGCAAGGAAGACGATCGGCTACCGGCGATGGAGCGCGTGGTGGCGCTTCAGGCCGACCGATCCTCCCTGGCCATTCCTTTCAGTTCGCTGGAGAGAGAGCGGGTCGTCCACGTGAGATTCGACGAGCGGGAACTGGTGGTCTTCTGGGCCCCGGGTACCTCCAGTGCCCTGGACGCCGGACGGCTGTGGCAGGGCAAGGACGTGGGATCCAGTGCGGTGTTCGAAGCTCGTCTGGGCGACCGGGACCTCCACTTCAAGCCGGCGCGGGACGGCCGCTTCAAGGACCGCGAGACGGCAAGCGTCTGGAATCTGGCGGGCGAGGCGATCCAAGGCCCACTCCGGGGCTCCCGTCTCGATCCCGTCGCCCACGGGAACCACTTCTGGTTCGCCTGGATCGCTTTCAAACCGGAAACCGTGATCTGGAGCGGATAGAACCGGCGGATTCCCGAGGGGTAGCACGAGCGACCGAAAAGGCCGTCGCTCCCGAGAGGCGCCGACGAGCCGCTGTCGACCACCCGCCCGGGGATCCACCCGGTATCTTCACGGAGGGGGAAATCGAATGTCCCGGAAGGTCTCTCTTTCCGACAGGGAGTGGAAGGCCCGTCTCACGCCCGAGCAGTACCGCGTCACGCGCAAGAAGGGCACCGAGCGGGCGTTCACGGGTGAGCACTGGCCCCGGAAGGAACCGGGGCTCTACCGCTGCGTCTGCTGCGGCAATCCCCTCTTCTCATGGGAAGCCAAGTTCGAGTCGGGGACGGGGTGGCCAAGCTTCTGGGCCCCCGTATCGGAGGAGAATGTCCGTACCGAGGCCGACAACTCCTTCTTCATTAGGCGCACGGAAGTGCTGTGCAGCATCTGTGACGCCCACCTGGGGCACGTCTTCCCGGACGGTCCGCGACCCACCGGTCGTCGCTACTGCATCAACTCCGCGGCACTGACGTTCGAAGAGGCTCCGTCCGACCCCGCCGAGCCCTGAGCCCGAGCTTCCCGGAGAGGGTCAGCCGTAGCGCCCCTCGATGTAGTCGGCGGTCTCCCGGTGGGTGGGGGCGAGGAAGAGGTCTTCGGTCTGGCGGTGTTCGATCACCCTTCCCAGCAGCATGAAGATGCACTCCTCGCTGGCGCGACGAGCCTGAGCCATGTTGTGGGTCACGATCAGGATCGTGTACTGACCCCTCAGCTTCCAGATGAGCTCCTCCACCGCCTCGGTTCCCTTGGGGTCCAACGCAGAGCAGGGCTCGTCCATGAGGAGAACGGAAGGCTTCACCGGAAGCAGACGGGCGATGCAGAGCTTCTGCTGCTCTTCCAGGGAGAGCTCGGTGGCCTTGCGGTCCAGCCGGTCCTTGACGGCGTCCCAGAGCAGCACCTGACGCAGGGCGTCCTCCGCGATCTCGTCCCGCTGACCCCGGGTGAGCCTTCTTCCACCGGTTTCGTGCAGGCGGTATCCGAAGTCGACGTTGTCGCGGATGGAGAGGGGAAGGGGGTTGGGTCGCTGAAAGACCATGCCCACCTGTTTTCGCAGCTGGACCAGCTCCACCTGCGGACCGTACACGTCGTGGCCCAGGACCTCGATGCTTCCTGTGGTGCGTACGTATCCCAGGCGCTCGTTGAGGCGGTTCACGCTTCTCAGGAAGGTGGACTTACCGCATCCGGAGGGACCGATCAAGGACGTGATCAGCCCCTGCTTGATTCGAAGGTCCACGTCTAACAGCGCCTGGAACGTGCCGTACCACAGATTCAGCTTGCGGGTTTCTATGGCGAGGGCCGGCCTATCCAAAGCGACCCTCCACATATTCGCGGGTGCGCGAATCCCTCACCTTGCCGGTGAAGAGGTCCTCGGTCCCGGCCACCTCGACGAACTCCCCGCTAAGGAAGAAGGCAGTGCGGTCCGCCAGCCGCCGGGCCTGCTGTACCAGGTTGGTGACCAGGACGATCGTGATTTCCTCGCGGAGCTCCTTGAGGACGTCCTCGATACGCATGGTCGTCACCGGATCCACGGCGATGGAGAATTCGTCCAGGAGGAGGAGATCGGGCTCCTGGGAGAGAGCCCGGGCGATGGTGAGCCGCTGTTGCTGGCCCCCCGAGAGGAGGCTGCCCAGGGAGTCCAGGCGATCCTTCACCTCGTCCCAGAGGGCGGCTCTCTGAAGGCATCGCTCCACGATCTCGTCCAGTCGCTCTCTTCCCCTGACGCCGCGAAGACGCGGGGCCAGCGCCACATTGTCGTAGACGCTCAGGGGCAGCCCCACGGGAAGGGGGAACACCACCCCGATCCGGCTGCGGAGGGCATACAGGTTCCTCCACTTCCGAATGCTCCTGCCGCTGAATCGGATGTCCCCCTCCACCCGCATGCCTCGGGTGAAGGTGTCCATCCGGTTGATGGCCCGAAGGAACGAGGTCTTGCCGCTGTTCGCGGGTCCGATGATTCCAAAGATCTCGTTCTCCAGGACGTCCAGATTCACGCCCTGGAGCGCCACCTTGTCATCGTAGCGAATGCTCAGGTCCCGCACCTCCAGCTTCACCTCGGCCGTGGGGGGACCCCCGTCGACGGAGGCTGGCCCCGTCGGAGCCCCTCCTACCACTTCTTCTTCCCCCTCAGGTACATGCGGAAGGCGATGGAGAGGGCGTTCATGGCCAGCACCATGGTGATCAGCACCAGGGCCACGCCGAAGGGGAGCTCTTCGGGGACCCCCGGAACCTGGGTGGAGATCACGAACAGGTGGTACGACATGGCCATCGTCTGATCGAAGACGCTCTGAGGGAGGAAGGGCAGGAAGAACGCCGCCCCCGTGAACATGATGGGGGCCGTCTCTCCCGCGGTGCGGGAGACCTCCAGGATAATCCCGGTGAGGATGCCACTGATGGCATTCGGGAGGACGATGCGCCGGATGGTCTGCCAGCGCGTCGCTCCCATGTTCCAGCAGGCCTCCCGGAACGCTTGGGGCACGGCCCGGAGGGCCTCCAGGGTGGAAACGATCACCACGGGCAGGGTCATGATGGCCAGAGTCAGACTCGCCGCGAGGATGCTGACGCCGATTCCGAGGAAGAGCACGAAGGCTCCCACCCCGAACAGCGCGTGAACGATGGAGGGTACGCCGGCCAGGTTGATGATGGCCAGGTTGATGAGCCGGGTGAGCCAGTTGTCTCCCGCGTATTCGCTCAGGTACACCGCGGCCGCAACCCCGATGGGCACGGACACGAGGAGGGCGACGGAGACCAGCCAGACCGTGCCGATGAGGGCCGGGAAGATGCCGCCTGCCGTCATCCCGTTGGTAGGCTCGGTGAAGAGGAAGGGAATGGAGACGACCCTTCCCCCCTTGTAGACCAGGACGGCGAGGATCAGGACCACGGGCACGATCAGCAGGACCGTCATCGTGAGGAAGAGGAGCCGGACCAGACTCTCCGTCCTGCGGTTGCGCTCGTTCAGCTCGCTGGCTTCGAACATGGCCCTACCTCTTGTTCCGAATCCCCCGCACCACGAGATCGGCGGTGAGGTTGATGATGAACGTGATCACGAAGAGGAAGATCCCGAGGGTGAAGAGGGCCCGGTAGTGGTCGGATCCCACCGCGGTCTCGCCCAGCTCGGCGGCGATTGTGGCGGTGAGGGCGCGGACCGAGTCGAAGATGCTATCCGGGATGTTCAGGGCGTGACCGCTGGCCATCAGCACGGCCATGGTCTCTCCGAACCCTCGCCCCACACCGAGTAGGACGGCCGCCACCAGGCCGTTCTTCGCGGCGGGGATGACCACCTTGAAGATGACCTGCCAGCGACTGGCGCCCAGGGCCTCGGCCGCCTCCCGGTAGCCGTCCGGCACGGCCTTGAGCGCGTCCTCGGCGATGGTGGTCATGATCGGCGCCGCCATCAGTCCCAGGATGATTCCCGCGTTCAGGACGTTGAGCCCCACTGGCACGTTGAAGGCGCGGATGATGAGGGGGTTCATGATGCTCAGGCCGATGAAGCCCCAGACTACCGACGGAATGGCAGCCAGAAGCTCCACCAGGACCTTGAGGCTCTCCCGGAGCTTTCCGGTGGCGAACTCCCCGATGAAGATGGCTGCCCCCAGGGAGAACGGAACGGAGACGAGCATGGCCAGGCCCGTCACGCTGGCGGTTCCCGCCATCAGGGCCAGAGCGCCGTACGTGGGATTCCGAGAAGTGGGGCGCCAGAAGGGAGACGTGAAGAACTCCTTCACGTCGAAGGAAGTCAAAATGAAACCGATGCCTTCCCGGGTGATGAAGACGAAGATCCCGATGACGAACAGGATCCCGGAGATCCCACCGATGAAGACGAGTACCTGGACGAGCTTGTCGATGAGCCAGGGCAGGTCTCTTCGGTCGAGTCGGTCCAGGTACGCTTCCTGGGCCGCGGCGCGCCGCTCCATTCAGTCGTACGCCTCGTAGCCCCGGAGGGTCTCCATGAGATCGCGCACCCTCACGGCGATCTCCTTGTAGAGGGTCTCCAGCGCGACTTCCGCGCGCTCCTGATCCAGGCCCTCGGGACCGGGTCCCACGTCCCAATTGAGCAAGACGGTTCGGTACGGAAGCTGGTCGATGTGCGGCCGGGCGTCCCCCTCGAGGCTGACGATCACGTGGTAGCGGGCCAGCTCCCCTGGTGTGGTGTCCAGCTGCCTGGGGGTATGCCCAGTGAGGTCCATTCCCTGCCGATCCATGAAGCGGGTGAATCGTGGTTCCAGCTCCTCGGCCGCGTGCCAACCGCCGCTGAAGTACTCCCCGCTGTCAGGAAAGGCCTTGCGGGCAAAGCCCTCGGCCATCTGGCTTCGGACGTCGTTCTTCTCGTCCACGAAGAGGACGCGCCAGACCTTGGGTACCTTGGTGTCGCCGGTGGCGGCGAAGACCGTCTGCTCGCAGATGTTCTTTGCCTGGTCGCTGACGCGGCCGATGGAGCTGATGATGGCCAGCAGGGCGAAGAGGTCGCTGGGCTTGCGCGCCTCCGCTTGGGCAGAGCCGACCAGGTCGGAGTACACCTTCTGAAAGGTGATGTCGATCTGCTGGTCCATGGGCATCGTGCCCCTGGCGAGATCCACGTTCGCCTCCACAAACGCCTGCAGCGCCTGGCGCAACATGGTTCGGGACTGCTGGGCAATGAGCTCGACGTCCCCCGCGATCTCGGGAGGCGGAGGGGCCTGGAGCTGAAGCGTTTCGCGGCTGACGGTTACGGCGTAGTCGCCGATCCGCTCCAGGGCCACATCCAGGCGCAGGACGGACGAGACGAAACGAAGGGGACCCGCGCTGGGGAGGTGCCGCACCACGAAACGGTGACAGAGCCGATCGATGTGAAGAACTCTACGGTTGATCGCGGCGTCACCGAGGATGGTGTCGTTCGCCAGGTCCCGGTTGTTGGTGAGCAACGCGTGGACGGCATTCTCGAGAGCGCGATCCACCATCGTGCCCAGCTCCTCGATTTCCTTCCTGATCGTCGTCAGGTCCTGTTCGAGCCGTTCCTCGTAGTGCGACACGATCAGCTCCCCGGTTCCATCCAAGAGACCCTCCAGCGGCGCTCCGTCCAGAATCCGTCTACTCGCACGTCACCGACTGGTAGGGGGCGTACCCCAACTCCAGGATGATGCACTGTCCGGCGTCGCTGCGGATCCACTCCATGTACTCCTGAACGGCGCCCTGAGGTTGTCCAGCCGTATACATGAAGAGGGGTCGCGCAATGGGGTAGGTGCCATCCACGGCGGTCGCCACGCTCGGGCTCACGCAATCGCCGCCTTCCTCCTCCGAGACGCAGGGCATCTTCACCTCTTCGGTGGCATACGCGAGGCCGCTGTAGCCAATGGCGCAGGGCGTGTTCTGGACGAGGTCCACCACGTCCTTGGACCCGTGCATGTCCCGGGAGCCCAGCTTGTACTCCCTCTCCTCCCCCAGCACCGCCTCCTGGAAGTAGACGTAGGTGCCGGAGTTGTTCTGCCGGCTCACGCGCACGATCTCCCGGCTAGGGCAACCGGGGATCTCGATTCCCAACTGATCCCAACGGTCGACGTTACCTCCCTCGCCGTAGATGTCGGCGAGCTGGGAGGTGGAGACGCTATTCAGGGGGTTGTCGGGGTGGATGAACACGGCGAGCGCATCGTAGCCCACCACGAACTCGACGGGCTCGATTCCGTTGCTCCGGGCCGCTTCGATTTCTCTGTCCGTCATCTTCCGGCTCGCGTTCGCGATATCCACGGTCCCGTTGATCATGGCGGAGATGGCGGTTCCCGAACCGCCACCCGTCACGGCAATCGCCACATTGGGGTTCACGTTCTTGTACGCTTCCGCCCAGGACTGAGCCACGTTTACCAGCGTGTCGGATCCCTTGTTCTGGAGCACGGTCCTTGACTCACGATCGGCGCCCGGTCCGCACGCAAACGCCGCGAGAGCGACAATGAAGGCAATCCGGGTTCTCATGATGATCCCTCCGATGATCGATGCCCGTCGGCGCGGGTGCCCATGCCCGGCAGCAGGATTCCCTGTCTAGAAATACAGTGCCGTCTGAACCTTGAGGGAGAATTCGGCGTCCGCGTCTCCCTGAGGCGAATACCAGTCCAGATTCACCTGAATCCGGTTGCGCCCGGCAAAGTAGACGTTGAGGCCCGGGGTGACCAGAATCCCCCCGTCGTCGTCCTCTTCGCCGTCCGGGTCTCCCCAGCTCAAGCGGAGCAACGGCTCGACTCCCGCCACGTTCGCCCGGTCTTGTACCGCGTGGTAGTAGCTCAGGATTCCCTGAGCCGTCAGAAACGATGCCTCCTCCCCGGAGACGTCGTCCAGCCTCCGCCAGTTGTCGCCCCCGATCAGGCCAGCCCGGATCATCGGCCCGCCGTAAAAGGAGCCGACGGCCACATCACCTCCCCAGGCGACGGCGTACTCATCGTCTTCAGACAAGTCGCTTGGGTAGTCGTGGACGCTGACATTGGCTGCGAGGCTCACGTTCTCAGCCGCGCTCAGGGTAATCCGGCCCGCGAAGGACTTGGCGTCATTCTCGTCCTTCGTGTCGGTGCCGGTGCCGTTCGTCACGGTCGCGAGATATGCCACCCTTCCGTCGCTGGAGCTCCCGTCGATCCGGATACCGGTGTCACGGTCCGAGTAGCTCAGCCTCTCGGTGAAGCGGCTGAGCGAGCAAACACCACCCACTCCGGCGCACCGGCCGAGGCCCGGGATCCCACCGGTGCGCTCCACCGGGATGATCTCAGTGCTGCTGGTCAGCTCAAAGATGTCGAAGGCGCGCTTGAACTGGCCTACGGAAACGCGGAACGCCGGGCTGAACTTCAGGCGGAAGTACGCGTCCTTCAGCGACAGGCTACCACCGCCGAAGTCGGGCTGCACGCGCCCATCGATCAGATCGTTGATCGAAGCATCGAAGGTGAGGCGGGCACGCCGGATGAAGAAGTCCGAAGCCGTCGCGTCTTCCACGGAGCTGTGCGCGAACTGGGCGTGAAGGCGGCCTCCGATCCGAAGATTGAACGAACGGGCAGAGACCTCGATCTGTGACCTGCCCGGAGTGGGAAGAAGCGCCGACCCAAGGAGGGCGACGAGGATGGATCTGGTGACGCTTCGCGTGTTCATGGTGTCGAGTCTGCAAGGGGGAACGGGATTACGGCACGGTACCGTGGCTCTAGTCGGCTCGGCCCTGACGGTGGGGGCCTTTGTAACGGATGACAATGTCTCACGTGACCCCCAGCCTCTCTCGTTACCGGTCTGATCAGGGATCATTACGGAGCCGTTACCCGGTGACTTGTCCTGCCTCCGGGCTCGCAGCGCTCTCCGGGAGGGCCGCCACCTTTGCCATGCGCTTGCAGAAGTAATAGCAGCGCCTCAGGTGCGCGAGGATGTCGGTTTCCAGGGCGTAGGTCGGAAGGCGTTTCGGCTCCTCGGCCACCAACCTCAGGGCCTGGTGCTGGGACGCCGAATCCGCGAGACGATTGATCGTCGTCTTCATGTCGATGACGATGCGGGCGGCCTCGGGGTTCTTCTGGGTCACCGCCTGTAACGAGGCTGTGAGGGCCCGCATCACCTCGGTGTGGAAGTCCTGAATCACCTTCTGGGTTCGATCGCTGATCGTGATCTGCTGGTCGATTCTCGCCAGGCCAGCGTTCACCAGGTTGGTCTCGATCAGGTCCCCGATGCTCTCCAGACTGTTTACGGCCTCCATCAGTCGGATGAACTCTTCGGTTTGGGCTCTTGTCAGGGCGATGCGGCTCACCTTACCCAGGTAGTCGATGATGTCGCCGTGCAGGAGGTCCACGGCGCTATCCATCTCCCGCACCTCGATGAGGGTCTCTCGTTCCCCCTTGAGCATGGCGGGGAGGATGGCCTTCAGCATCCGCACGACCCAGTCTCCCATGTGCAGGATCTCGAGCCGAGCACGATCCAGTGCCAGTGATGGCGTCGCGAGAAGCTCCACATCGAGGTATCGAGGCGAGACCTCTTCGCCCTCCTTCGGCGGCCGGTCCGGGACGACCGCTCCCACCAGGCGTGCGAAGAGGCCGGCAAACCCGATGAAGATCATGGTGTTCGCGACGTTGAAGATCGTGTGGGCGTTGGCGATCTGGCGCGGGGTTTCGGATGCCATGCGGGCCACCCCCGTCAGCTCGGGGGCTCCGGGTGAAAGCCAGGTGACCAGCTGAGCCAACTGGTCGATAAAGCTCAACCAGATCAGCACTCCCAGGACGTTGAAGAGGACGTGCACCAGAGCGGCGCGAACCGCTTCCCGAGGCTTTCTGATGGCTGCTAGCAGGGCCGTGACGCAGGTACCGATGTTCGCCCCGAACGCGAGAGCGATGCCGGCTGGGAGCGTGATAAAGCCCTGGCCGGCCAGGACGATGACGACTCCGGTCGTGGCGGACGATGACTGCACGAGGGCGGTGAAGATGGCTCCGGCCAGGATTCCGAGACCGGGATTCTCCATGCGAGCCATCGAGTTGAGGAACAGTGAGTCTTCCCGGAGCGGCGCCATGGCGTCGCCCATCACCCCCATGCCGTAGAAGATGAGGCCGAGGCCGAGAATACCAGTGCCGTAGTGCCGGATGCGCTCCCGCTTTCCGAGGAAGAGAACGAAGAAGCCGACGACGATCAGCAGAAGCGCATACTCCGTGATCTTGAAGGCGATGATCTGGGCCGTGATCGTAGTCCCGATGTTGGCGCCCATGATGACCCCGATGGACTGGGTCATCGAGATGAGGCCCGCGCTGATGAACCCGACGATCAGAACGGTGGTGACTGAAGAGGATTGTATGACCGCGGTCACGAAGGCGCCGGTGAGCACTCCCAGGAATCGGTTGCGGGTGAGGCTCGCGAGGACCGACTTCATCCGTCCCCCGGCCACCACCTTGAGGCTCTCGGACATCTGGTCGAGGCCGAAGAGGAAGAGAGCCAGCCCTCCCAGGACACCCAGGGTGAGGGTGAACGCGGAGAACTGGGCGGAGTCAGGGGCGCCGGCCTGGGAAAGAGCCGCGGCGTGAAACTGCGCGAACGTGACTCCCACGTGAATGGAGTCCACTTCTCCCTCGACGTTCAGTGTCGGCCCGGCCCGCGGCACGCGGACGGGCCCACCGGTGCTTGCGCAAGATGGGAGCGGACAGGCCTCGATTTATTCTCAGCGCCGAGGAATGTAACGGGTTGATGATCAGGTGGCAGGGACGAGGTCGAAGCCTGGCGGCTTCGGGGAGGACTACGGGAAACCGAGCTGTCTCCAGTGCTGAGACGGGCGGAAGTTGGGGATCACCCCCATTGCATCCAGCAACGACGTCAGGAACGCCGTGCCAGTGATGCGCCCCAGTCCACCGGTCATGCACTCGGTCTCCCCGAAGCGCTGGCAGAGGTCCCGTCGTCCATGAGGCATTCTGAGGAGCGACGGTACCGGATCACCGCAGTGTCGGCCCGTGCGCACGTCCGTGGAGTGATCCCCGGAGACCCCCACCACCAGGTCTCCACGCAGAATCGGAACGAGCGCCTGGTCTACCCGCTCCAGGAATTCCTTCTTTCCGACCGCGTCTCGATCGTGAGCGCAGATGTCGGCTCCCTTGATGTGGAGGAAAACCAGATCGTGGTCTTCCAGCGCGGCCGTCGCGGCGGACACCTTTCCGTCCAGGTTCGTGTCCGGGAGGGCGGTGAAGGAAGGCTCGTTCAGCCGGGTGTAGTTGAACAGGGTCCCGATACCGAGGACGGTCATCTCTCCCGTGATCACGGCCGCGGAAATGCCGAACGGGTCCAGGAGGCTGGCGAAGCCGCGGGCGCGTCCCGCCCCCCGAGTGATCACCCCGTTTGCGGGTAGAAGTCCGTCCGCTTCCCGCTTTCGGTTGACCGGGTGACCGCTCATCCGTTCGAACGCCGACCTCACGAAGCGGTTCACGACCTGGGCCGTCCTCTTTGCGTCGGCATCGTCCGCCTTCTGGGGCATGCACGTCGCCACCAGCCCCCCCTCTCGCCCAGCCCCCGGGTCGGTGTCGCTCACGGCCGCGGAAAGCCCGGGACCCGTGAGCTTCAGGACGGCCCGGTGCTGCGTCGCGGGCCGAAGCGTGCCGCGGATGCCCCAGCCCAGGTCGACATCGGTCAGGGCGTCCGCCAGTGCATCCGTCCCCTCGCGGATTCTTCCCGCCCGGCGATCCAGCACGACCAGATCCTCGTCCCGGGGCTCCAGGGTGGCGAAGTTGCAGCGCAGGGCCACATCCCCCGGCTCCATCGGCAGCCCGATTCCGGCGGCCTCCACCGGTCCCCGCTCCAGGTGGAGAATGTCGGCGGGAGGCAGCCCCAGGAGCACACCGGTTCCCGTCTGGGTACCGGCAGGCACCCCTGGGAGCAGGGAGTCGACCTGCCCACAGAGGCCCTCGGACACGAGCCGGTCGAGGTTAGGGGTGTAGGCGGCCTCCAGGGGGGTACGTCCGCCGAGGGCCTCGCAGGGCCGGTCTCCGACGCCATCGAGGAGGATCAGAAGCCCTTTGTGGTCGAACGACATGCGTGTGCGCTGCTCTCCGGTCACGACGGGAACGAGAAGCTCTTCGCGAGCTCCTGATGAATGATGCGGACCACCTCCTGGACCGTGGCCTCGATGTCCTCGTTCATGACGATGGGCACGCCCGCGGGATCCGCCTCCGACAGCAGGAAGGACTGCAGGCGCCAGATGTCGTCCAGGTGCTTGAGGTACCGCTCGGCCCGGCGGTCCGGCGCGTCCTTTCCTCGGCCCCGGATCCGCTGCCGGAGGTGCTTTCGCTTGAGAACGGCCAGCATGACCGGGACCACGATGGCATTGCTCTCCGACTCGATTCGTCTGAAGAAGGAGGGGTGGACGTGGACGCCCTCGAGAATCAGGGACACCCGTTCCTGAACCGCCCGCTGGACGGCCGCCTCGCAGGCGACCCACACCAGCTCCGACTGTGTGAGGTATCCGTCCTCGACGAGCGTGTCGGGTTGGGCGTGGAGGTGCTCATGGGCGGGCAAGGCCTGCCAGGCATTGTAGGTGGAGCGGTGAAGCACCGGAACCAGGCGCCGCGGAACCATCATGCGCATCACCTCCCGGAGCATGTCGGTGGACTGCATGCGCACGATGCCCAGACGGTGGGCGAGCTGGGTGGCAACGGTACTCTTTCCGCAGCCCACCGAGCCGCTGATCAGGACCAGAAGCGGCCGCCTGCTGTCCTGGAACCCCTTCCACACTAGGTACCGGCGGGCGGGCTCGGGTCCGAGCTGGTCCCGGATGCGGTGGAACGTGAGCTCGCGGAGGTGTTGCGAGCTCACTTCGGGTTGGCCTTCCGCGATGAGCTCCTGGTACAATCCGGTGGTGATGGACGCCGCTTCGTCTCCGGAGAGCCCGCTGGACATGAGATCCAGGCCGTGGCGTCCTCGGGAGTACGCATCGGTCTGATCGTCCCGTGAGCGAACCAGAATCGTGGCCGCGGGGGCAGGAGGGTTCTCGTACCGGTCGACGACCTCGTTTCCGTAGCGTGTCAGCAGGGCGAGGACCCTCCGCCGAAGATCGTCGGTGGTGATCTCCCGGACCTGTGCGAGCTCGTCGCGCACCCGGTTCGCCACCTCGTAGGAATCCCCGAAGGAGAGGCCGGCCTTCTGCAGCGAGCGAGTGAGGATGCCCCGCAGAAACGGAACGCGCGTTTGCTCCTCCGCATTGATGACCAGAGGTCTGGCCATGGGCTTTCCTCGCTCGGCGGTGGATGGGTCCAGCCAATAGGAGCTGGCAGACCTCGGGGAATGAGGCTGACCGAAACGGATCAAGAAATACCGGAAGGCCCAGGCCAGGTCAAACCGATGTGCGCATAGCAAGACCAGCCGTGTGCGTCCTCGCCCACCCGAGTCTGGAGCCCCGCGAGCTTCCACCGGGCGTGCGGGCTTGGCGCCCTGCGCTGACGTTGCCTTGACGCCCCCGCCTCACGCTGCCCTTAGGCCCCGGTCTCCGTCCGCCCGCTGGGCGGGTTGCCCATTTCCAGAGAGCCCATAGCTTCCGGGCGCATGCGGAGCCCCCGGAACGGGGTCCCTCCGGCGCATGTATGGAATCGGTGAAGGAGAGGGCCGGAGTGTGGAGCCTATGACCCGTCCTGGTAGGTCCGTCCTCGAGATGCTGGTGCTGTCCGGCCTGCTCGCCCACGCGGGATGCGGCCCTGGACCACCACCCCCTGGGCCGGGGGACGACACCGGCCCGGTTCCGGAGCTGCGGGGCGTGGAGGTCATGGTTCTGCCCGCCCACAACGTGACGGGTCTGCCGGAGGACCCGGATCCCGAGATCGAGTTCGCGCTGAGGTCAGCGTCACAGGAGGTGCGCTGGATCTTCCCCGGCGAGATCCGGGCTGCGCTGCGCCGATCTCCTGGAATGGGTGTCGATCCGGACGCGCTGGCGGTGGGTGCCTTCCTGCAGGTGGAAGTGGAAAGGGTAGGGGACCCTCTGTTCGGCGAATTGCGCCGGCTCGGTGCCCTCACCGGGGCACAGGTCGCGTTGCTGCCCGTTCGGGTTGGGCACCGAAGAACGACGACGGAGGCGCCGGGAGCGGTGGAAATCCTCGGGACACTGGTGCATGTCAGGACGGGCAGGGTGATCTGGATCGGCGTGGTGGAGGGGGTGCCCGGCGAGGCCAACGACCCCCGGACCCTGGCCACGGCGGCGGAAGAACTGGCTCAGACGCTCGTCCGCTGATGGACGGCTCGTCCTCATCAGGGGTAGGAACCGCTGCGAGGGAGAAGGAACGTCAGGTGCTGGACGTGAGGATCCGTGGGACACTCAGGACGGAGATGGCAGCGATGGTGATGCTGCTGATGGGGATATGGGCGTGCCAGCCTCCCGAGGCCGTGGTTCCGAGGGCCGAGGAGGTGGAGGGATACTATGAGGTCCCGGCCGGTCTCACGGTGGAGATGGTGGGGAATGTTGCCGAGCTCACGGTCCGGCAGCCCACCGGTCAACTCCGGCGCGGAGGAACCCTGTGGGCCAAGGTCGGGCCGTACGTCTACCTGTTCAGCCAGGAGACCCAGAGCCTCTTCCGGGACTTCAACGGACTGGCCGGAGTGCGGGTGGTGACCACCACCCCTGCGGGCCGTGAGGTCGCTCGCGCCTTCCTGACCCGGGACACCCTGAACGACCTCACCTGGAGGAGATCCCTGAACGTCTCCGGGCGGGCTCGGGCGGAAGGGACCCAGCATCCCTCGCTCCTGGAGGATCTGATTCGCTGGGGCGAGGATCACGCGGAATTCGAGTACAATCCTCGGTACGTGCCTCGATGACGGGGAGTCCTCCATGACCCGGACCATCACCGTGATTCCGGGGGACGGAATCGGTCCCGAGGTGACCCAGGCCGTTCTCCAGATCATGGAGACCGCCGACGCCGACCTGCAGTACGACCGTCGTCTCGCCGGTGTGTCCGCCCTGGAAGAGTTGAACAGTCCCCTGCCTGACGAGACCCTGGAGTCCATTCGGCGGAACGGGGTCGCCCTCAAGGGGCCCCTGGCCACGCCTCTGGGCGGAGGGTTCCGTTCCGTGAACGTGGCCATCCGCAAGGAGTTCGACCTCTACGCCAACGTGCGCCCGGCGAAGACCCTTCTCCCGGGTGGACGGTACGAGGATATCGATCTGGTGCTACTTCGGGAGAATACCGAGGGACTCTACGTCGGCGTCGAGCACTTCATCGGAATGGACGGAGATCCCAAGGCCGCCGCGGAGTCGGTGATGATCGTGACTCGCTTCGACGTGCTGGTGATGGAGAACATGTTCGGTGACATCCTCAGTGACCTCATGGCCGGGCTCGTGGGCGGACTCGGAATGGCGCCGGCGGGGAACATCGGTGATGACGCGGCCATGTTCAAGCGGTCCATGGGTCGGCACCGGACATCGCCGGGCAGAGGATTGCCAATCCTACCGCCCTTCTCCTGGCTGCCTGCATGGTGCTGGACTACGTGGGTCAGGCGGAGGTTGCGGATCGGATCCGGAATGCGGTGGCGACGACGCTCGAGAGTGGAGTCTGCCTGCCCCGGGACCTCGGGGGAGGCGCTACCACCACGGAGTACGCCGAGGCGGTGATGAAGGGACTCTCTCCATGAAACCAGAAGACGAATTTCCGGACGAGCTGGTGTGCGTCCGCTGCAGGGAGCCGAAGGAGCATCGGGACCTGGATCGGCTTCTCTGGTGCGAGACCTGCCGCGCCGAGGCTCGCCGGCGAGCGTCGCAGTGGGGTTGGCTGGGTGGTACGGTCATCGCGGCCGCGCTCGCCCTGTGGATCTGGCTGGTCATCCAGCCCTCCGACCTGGTGCTCGGCGGATGGATCGCCACGGTGCTGGCCGCCCTCTATCTCTGCGGACGCATCTGCCGCGAGATCGTCTATGGGCTGATCCGTGCTCGAAACCGACGAGCCCCGGGGAGTGTACGCTAACCACTTCTCCACGAGGCACTGACGAGACGGAGGGTGGACCCTCCGTTCCTTCAACGGAGACACGCATGGCCGGGAAGTTCCAGGGAGTCGACTTCTACGACGTCGACTCGCTGCTCAGCGAAGAGGAACGGATGATCCGGGACACCGTCCGGGAGTGGGTAGAGGGTCGGGTCATGCCCCTCATCCCGAACGCTTACCTCCAACGCCGGTTCCCCCAGGAGCTGATCCCCGAGATCGGCGAGCTGGGAATGCTCGGTCCCAACCTTCCGGAAGAGTACGGGTGCGCCGGACTGAACAACGTGGCCTACGGGCTGATCATGCAGGAGCTGGAGCGGGCTGACTCGGGAATTCGCTCGTTCGCCTCGGTCCAGGGATCCCTCGTGATGTATCCGATCTACGCGTTCGGGAGCGAGGAGCACCGGAAGACGTGGCTTCCCGAGCTGGCGTCCGGAGAGGCCGTGGGGTGTTTCGGACTCACCGAGCCCGACTATGGCTCCAACCCCGGGGGCATGATCACCACCGCCCGCGAGACCCCGGATGGATGGGTGCTCAGCGGGACCAAGATGTGGATCACGAATGGTTCCATGGCCGACGTCGCCGTCGTCTGGGCCCAGACCGGAGAGATCGGAGACAGCAGGGGCATCCGTGGATTCGTGGTTCCCACCGACACGGAGGGATTCAGCGCGCGGGACCAGAAGGGGAAGCTCTCCCTGCTGGCCTCCGACACCAGCGAGCTGGTCCTGGACGAGGTGCACCTGCCCCACGACGCGCTCCTTCCGGAGACCGTGGGTCTCAAGAACGCCCTGATGTGCCTTACCCAGGCACGGTATGGGATCGCCTGGGGGGCGGTGGGTGCGGCCATGGCCTGCTTCGAAGAGGCCCTCAGTTACAGCAAGGAACGGGTGATGTTCGGTGGCCCCATCGCGGGCAAGCAGATCCAGCAGGTGCGCCTCGCCGACATGCTCACGAAGATCACCCAGGGCCAGCTCCTGGCCCTCCAACTGGGGCGACTCAAGGACCGGGGCACCATGACGGCCTACCAGGTCTCCCTGGCCAAGAGGGCGAATGTGGACATGGCCTGCGATATCGCACGGGAGGCCCGACGCCTGCTGGGCGCGAACGGTATCCTCGTCGAGTACCATTCCATGCGCCACATGGCGAACCTGGAGTCGGTCTACACGTACGAAGGCACGCACGACATCCACTCGCTGATCCTCGGGCAGGAGCTGACGGGGATGGCGGCGTTCTGACAAGACTTGACCGGGAGGTCGCCCACAGTAGGTTTTGGATCTGGCCGAACGCCTGGGCGCCGCTAGCTCAACTGGTAGAGCAAGTGACTCTTAATCACTAGGTTCGGGGTTCGAGTCCCTGGCGGCGCACTCCAAGCAGGACAGGGAGGGTCTGTTCTGTCCTGCCTTCGATATTCTGGCGAGGCTTCCCCATGGGTGCTGCTGAACTCGAGATCCTGGCTCCCCTGATCATTGGCGTTGTCTTCATCCTCACAGTCGGGGGCGTCGTGTTGCTACGGCCTCTGTCGAGGCGGCTGGGCGATCTCCTGGAGCTCATGGCGCAACAGAAACAGCAGCCTCAGGTGGGTAAAGGGCTGGAGTCCACCCGGGAGCTCCTGGAGGCGACGGTCGATCGTCTAGCGGCCCTGGAGGACCGTCTGGACTTCACGGAGCGGCTGCTCAGCGATCCGGGGCGGAGGGAATCCGCGGAGACGGGGCGCGGAGAAGAGCCGCCTTCTGAAACTGCGAGCTAGACCGGCGGGAGCTTTCGGGGAATCGCCCTGTCCCTCCAGTCCCTTCAAGGTGTGGCGACCTTCACGTCGTAGATTCTCACGGAGTGGTCTTTCCCCTTCAGGGCCACGTCTCCCATAAAGCCGAACTGGTATCCGGCCAGGCCGTTCATCTGGCCCTTCATTTCCTCAGAGATCAGCAATCGTCTTCCGAGCTCGTTGCACTTGCCCTGGATTCTGGAGGCGGTGTTCAGAACGTCGCCATGATAGGCGAGCTCTTTCTTGATCTCTCCGACCTCGGCTACGGTCACTCTGCCTGCGTTCAGCCCGGCCTTGAACTCGGGCACAAGCCCGTACTTTGCCTCGTAGTACGATCCTCGGCGCCTTATGGCATCATCGTAGGCATAGAAGACCCCGAGGCAGTCTCCGGTCACCGCCCCCCTCTCGGTGTCCCAGGTCAGGACCACCTCGTCGCCCACATACTGATAGATGTGTGCGTTATGTGCGGCCACGACGTCTGTCAGGTCGAAGAAACAGTCCTGGATGAGCTGGCTGTACTTGATGTGTCCGAGCTTTTCCGCATAGGTGGTGGACGATTTCAGGTCCATGAACATGAAAATGCGGTGCTCTTCTCTGGGCCGGTGATACTTCCCCCGAAGGAAGTCCATCAAGACACCCTGGCCAAACTTGTCGTTGACCTGTAGGACGAACAGCGCGACGAGGACGGAGAAGCCCCAGAAGGCGAAGGTCATCACGGACCGCGGGTGTGACAGGTACTCGACATAGCGTCCCAGCACCTCTCGGTGGTACACGGGGTTGGCCTGCTCCTGGCTGTAGATGAGGATCATGGCGGCAGAGGTGAAGACGAAGATGCAACACAGGAAGAAGGTAGTCTTGGCCAGCAGCGTGATGCCGTAGGGCCGCTTCCTCAGCAGCCGGCTCAGGAACAGCACCTCGCCGGATGCCACGGCCGCCGCGCCGGCGGACGTGATCAGGACCACGGTGAGGAGCTCCCGAGAGAATCCGGCGTGCAGTCCCCTCTCGCCTGCCTCGAAGGCCTCCACCGACGCGTCGTAGAAGGCGATGAACACGCTGGAGAGGACCCAGAAGGTGACGAGGAACAGGATCTTGTAGAGATCTGTCCTGCGCATGGTGAACCCTCGTTCTGAAGGCCGGGCCAGCCGGCGGATGGCCCCTTCGAGCCGCCTGGTCAACTGTACTCGGCGCCCTTCGCGCTGGCGAGAGCGCAGGCTTTCTGGAACGGCCCAAGACCCTGGAAGGCCCAAGCAAGCCGGTTCGAGCCGTGGAGCCAGGGGCACCGCGCGAGCCTTCGCCGGGCTCGCGGGCTCGTTGTCCTCGACGGCGTCGGCAGCCTCCATCTCGCCGTGTGAGTCCCCTCCTGCGGCCTCGCGGGCCGGTGAGCCTCGGGGTGGGAATCAGAGGTACAGATCCTCCACGCTGAGGTACCGCTCCCCGCTGTCGCAGACCATGCACACGATCGTTTTGCCCGCCATCTCCTCCCGACGGGCGACGCGGAGGGCCGCGAGAGCGTTGGCGCCGGAGGTGATTCCCGCCAGGATCCCCTCGGTTCGAGCCAGGCGGCGACAGGCTTCGAAGGCTTCCTTCTCGGAGACCGTGACGATCTCGTCCACCAGGGACGGGTCGTACAGATCCGGCACCCAGCCCGGTGCGGTGCCCATCATCCGGTGCGGCCGAAATCGTCCCTCGGAGAGGACCGGCGCCTCGGCCGGCTCCACGCCCACAACCCTGAAGTCCGCCCTCCTCGGCTTGATCACCTGCGCCACTCCCATTGCGGTTCCGGTGGTGCCCAGGGCGGCAACCAGCACGTCGATTTCCCCGTCGGTGTCCTTCCACAGCTCTTCGGCGGTGGTGCGCGCGTGGGCCCGGATGTTGTCCGGGTTGGAGTGTTGGCAGATGTAGTAGGTATTTGGATTCTCCTCGACGAGCTCCATCACCTTCTCTCTGGCGCCCATGGTGCCCTTCTCCTTCGGGGTGAGAATCAGCTCGGCCCCCAGTGCTCTCAGGACCTGGCGGCGTTCCGCGCTCTGGATCTCGGACATGCAGATCGTGCAGCGATATCCCTTCACCGCGCAGATGAAGGCGAGGGCGATGGCCGTGTTTCCGCTGGACGCTTCGACGATGGTGGTGTTCCTCGTGATCTCGCCCCTGCGCTCGGCCTCGGTGATCATGGAGTAGGCGGGCCGGTCCTTGACGCTGTACGGGTTGAACATCTCGAGCTTGGCCAGGAGGGTTGCCCCGGCGCCGTCGGCGAATCGGCTCAGGCGCACCAGTGGGGTGCCGCCGATGCACTCCAGCAGGTTCTCCCTGATGTTCATTTCAGCGCGTCCTCGTTCCGATGGGTCCTCGATCCCTCATCTTGCTCGTGCCCGGTCGATTCGACGGACCCGAGCGTCTCGCTGGGTCAGCGATCTCGCGGATCCTCTGCCGACTTCGAGTCCGGCCCGTTTCCCAGCCTGGAGCCGGAGGGACCCCCGGGCGTAGGGCTTGCAGCGGTCTTCCCTCGCGACCAGAACCAGTAGGCGGGCATCCCGGTGAGAAGAAGGACCACGCCGATCCCTGACCGGACGGGATTGGCCCACAGGACGCTGATGACGATGGCGGCGGAGACCAGCACGAACAGCCCTGGAACCAGAGGATAACCCGGAGTGGCGAAGGTCTGGCGTGGACGCCGCGAGAGGGCCTGCCGGCGACGGAAGACGAAGAGGCTCAGGCCGGCCAGGCCGAAGAAGATCCAGTCCGCGAACACCACGTAATCCACCAGCTGGGCGTAGGTGCCGGTCAGGACCAGCGCGATGGCCCAACCACACTGGAGCACGATGGCCACCGACGGAGTGTGGAACCGCGGGTGGAGGCGGGAGACCCGCTCCAGGAACACACCGTCACGCGCCATGGCGTAGTACACCCGAGTGGGAGCCAGCATGGTCAGGTTGAGGAAGCCGAAGGTGGAGACCGCGATAGTCCAGGCGATGAGCCGGTTCCCCACCGATCCGAAGAGATGCTGCGCCGTATCGGCTGCCGGAGTGGTGGTATCCGCCAACCCGGCATGCCCGAGAGCGTTGAGGTTGGCGAAGTTCACCAGCACGTAGACCACCACGACGATGAGCGTGCCGCCGACGATGCTGACAGGGAGATCCCGGACCGGATCCTTCATCTCCTCGGCCACGTAGTTTGCGTTCTGCCATCCTCCGTAGGAGAACATCACGGGAATCAGGGCGGCCCCGAAGGCCAGGAGCGGGAGAACCGCCGTGGGAGAGTCCGTGGAAGCGGCCGGGGCCGCGCCCGAGGCTTCAGGGCCGGCGCCAGGGAGGAGGAAGGCGGCGGCGATCAGCGCGGCGATGGCTGCCACCTTGAGGACGACGAAAAGGTTGAGGACCCGGCTTCCTGGCTTGACCCCCAGGTAGTTGATGGCGGCCACCACCAGGATCCCGAAAATGGCCAGAGGAGTGGTGGACGCCGCCTCTCTTCCAAAAGCCCGGTACATGTACTCGGCGAAGGTAATGGCCACCGCCGCGATGGCTCCGCACTCGATCATCAGGAGCAGAGCCCACCCATAGAGGAAGCCCGCAATGGGGTGGAAGGCGTCTCGCAGGTAGACGTAGTGCCCGCCAGCCTTGGGAAAGAGGGCTCCCAGCTCGGCGAAGGTGAACGCGCCGGCCAACGCCACAGCCCCTCCCGCTACCCAGGCCAGAAGGACCAGGAAGCCGGAGTCGAGGCGCTGCGCCACGATGTAGGGATTGATGAAGATTCCTGCCCCGATGATGCCCCCGAGAACCACCATCGTGGCGTCGAACCGGCCGAGAGCGCGGCGAAATCCGGCGGCCGGGTCCCTTTCGCCGCGTGGTGTTCTCACCGCGCCGCGGCCAGGGGGTAAGGGAGATCTGCTCGCTTCACCGGATTCATCATCCCACCAAGCTAATCACCTCTGTGGTTCTCGGAGGAGGGCCCTCTCCTGAGCGGAGGGCGCTCTCGAGTACGTAGAAGCCACGAGTGGACTAAGCACAATACCGGGTATTCCTCGAATCATCCCGATCCTACCATTCTCATGGGTGAATGCGCCGAAGGGATTGGCGGGCGATCTGGAACCCCCTGCGTGGCGTTCGACCAGCCCCTTTGGCGAGACCCCCGGTAGAAAATCTGGTCAGAGCCGACGCGGCTGGCTCCCAACTGAGCGAGGGGAGAGAATGATGGCGGCCGAACACGCAGTGATCGATCTCGACGCACGCCTCAGGATGGCCGAGAAACCCGCGGCGGACGCGATGGCGTTCCACCCCTTCTATCGCGGGAAGATGGAGTCGGCGCTGAAGTGCCCGGTGCGCGACCTCAACGACTTCGCGATCTGGTACACGCCGGGTGTTGCAGCGCCCTGCCGGGCCATCGCCAAAGACCCGGAGCGAGTGTACGACTATACGAACAAGTGGAACACCGTGGCGGTCGTCAGTGACGGCACCCGCGTTCTGGGGCTGGGTGACATCGGCCCCAAAGCGGGCCTTCCCGTCATGGAGGGAAAGGCCCTCCTGTTCAAGTACCTGGGAGGCGTGGATGCGGTGGCCATCACGCTGGACACCAAGGATCCTGACGAGCTGGTGGAAACCGTCCTGCTTCTACAGCCCGCCTTCGGTGGCGTGAACCTGGAAGACATCTCGCAACCGAAGTGCTTCACCATTCTAGACGCTCTTCGGGAGCAGGCGGAGATCCCTGTGTGGCATGATGATCAACAGGGGTCGGCCACCGTGGCTCTGGCAGGCCTCATGAACGCCCTCCGGATCGTGGAGAAGGAGAGGGCGAACATCCGAATTGCCTTTATCGGATGCGGTGCGGCGAACGTAGCCATCGCCCGCCTCGTGTTCTCCTGGGGCGTTCCACCGGCGCAGTGCTTCCTGGTGGACAGGAAGGGGATCCTGGGGCTTCATCGGCGAGATCTGGAACAGCGCCGGTCCGAGTTCGCGGACAAATGGAGGTACTGTGAGATCACCAATGCCGAAGGTCGCGCGGGGGGCATTCCCGAGGCGATGGAGGGGGCGGACGTGGCGATCGCGCTGTCCCAGCCGGGTCCCGGCGTGATACTGCCGGAGTGGGTACGCCGTATGGATCTGGATCCAATCGTGTTCGCCTGCGCGAATCCAGTGCCCGAGATCTGGCCCTGGGAAGCCCAGCAGGGAGGTGCCCGCATCATTGCCACCGGCCGCTCGGACTTTGCCAATCAGGTGAACAACTCCCTCGGCTTTCCTGGGATCTTCCGGGGAGCCTTGGACGTTCGAGCCCGGACAATCACCGACGGGATGTGCTTCGCTGCGGCCGAGGAACTGGCAGCGTGCGTGGAGGATCGCCTTGACGAGCACCACATTCTGCCGGGTATGGACGATTGGTGGCTCTTCCCGAGGGAGGCCGTGGCCGTGGCTCTCAGAGCTCAGGAAGAGGGAGTCGCGAGGCTCACGAAGGATCGGGAGGAGCTGCACGCTGAAGCTCTCTCCATCGTTCGACGAGTCCGAGATGTGACACATCTGCTCATGGAAGAGGGACATATCGCACTTCCGCCCGAGGGGTGAAGGAGAGGGGGGGCCGTGGTTACCGGACTCGGGACCCCGGGCAGCCCGATCAGCGGTCGAGGCCGGGAGGGCCGTCGAAACCTCGATCGTGCCGAGACTCCTGACCGCTCCTTGCACGGCCGACGGCAATGACCTCATTTGGACAGAGCCAGTCGTGCCAGGACGGGGCCACGACACGACGTCCGGACACGGCTTGGGAGTCGATGGCTCCTCGCGTGGTCGAAATGCCGAGCGAAAGGTGAAAGAGACGGCCCGCGGTCCCGGCCGAGGCGAGCACAACGAGGTAGCGGTCGCGCACCTCTGTGCGGAATACTGGCCCTTCGCCCGCACGGGTGGGCTGGCCGAGGCCGTCAGGGGCATGGCGACGTTCCAGGCGGCAGCGGGCATCCGGACCATGGTGTTCGTGCCGCTGTACCGGAGCGTCAGGGAGGCCTGTCCCGAGCTCGAGCCCGTCGGTGAGCCCTTCCGCGTTCGCCTGGGATCCCGTCTGCAGCGGGGCCGACTCTTCCGCGCCCGGGCGGCCGAAAACGGTCCGCGTCTCTTCTTCGTGCAACACGCGGGTTACTTCGACCGGGAGGGGATCTACGGACGGGACGGCGGCGACTTCGGCGACAATCACATGCGCTTCGCCTTCTTCTCGAAGGCTGTGCTTGACGTGTTGCCGAAGCTGTGGCAGGGGGGTGTGGTCCTTCATGCCCACGACTGGCACGCTGCCTTCGCTCCCATCTTTGCGCGTACGACCCTGGCCAGGCGGCCGTTCTGCAAGCGGTTGGCCCTGGTGCTCTCCGTGCACAACGCGGGGTACCAGGGGCACTTCCCATTCGAGACCCTGAGGGAGATCGGTCTACCCGAACGGCTCTTTCACTGGAAGCGCCTGGAGTGGCACGGACGGGTCAATGTGCTGAAGGGAGGCGTCGTCTACTCCGACCTCACCACGACGGTCAGCCATACGCATGCCCTGGAGCTCAGAACGCCGGAGGGCGGCTTCGGGCTCCATGATCTGTTCATCAGTCTCGGGGACCGGCTCGTTGGCATCCCCAACGGGATCGATCAGAACGTCTGGAATCCCGCCACCGACCCGGAGATTCCCTTCCGCTACTCGCGGGAGGACCTGTCAGGCAAGCAGGAGTGCAAGAAGCTTCTTCAGAAGGCCTACGGACTACCCGTTCGCTCTCGCACGCCGATCTTCGCGATGACGGCCCGCCTGGTTCAGCAGAAGGGGCTGGATCTCGTGATCGGCTCGCAGTTCCTGCGCAACGCCAATGCTCAGCTCGTGATCCTCGGCGAGGGTGAGCCACGCTACCACCAGGCTCTGAGGGACATGGCGTCGCAGGCTGCCGGCCGGATGGCAATGGACCTCGACTTCTGCGAGGCGCGGGAACATCGCCTGCTGGCCGGAGCGGACGTGCTGTTGATGCCCTCTCTCTATGAACCGTGCGGTCTCACACAGATGCGGGCTCAGCGCTACGGGGATCTGCCGGTGGCCCGGAGGGTGGGTGGGTTGGCGGACACGATACGGGACCAGGTGACGGGTTTCCTCTTCGACGCCTACTCTCCCGAGGATCTGGATCGAGGACTGAAGAGAGCCGCTACACTCTTCCGAGACCGCGCCGCATGGCGTTCCCGGGTCCAGGAGGCCATGAGCTCCGACTTTGGTTGGGGCAGGGCTGCGGAGCGCTATCTCCAGGTCTACCGCCGGGCGGAAGCCGCCCGCCCTACGCCCGCAGCCTCACGACCATCTGAACAAGTCGAGAGAGGGACCGGGCTCGCATCTTCTTCATGACCCGGGCCCGATGGATCTCCACGGTTCGCTGGCTCACTCCCAACTCCCGGGCAATCACCTTGTTCGCCTTCCCGTCCACGACCCGGTCCATCACCTGTCGCTCCCGAGGGGTCAGCGAGGCAATTCGGGCCTCCACGTCCTTGCGCGCCTCCAGCTGCTCTCTGACATCGGCGTTCCGCTGAAGCGCTTCCTGGATCCGGTCCAGCAGGTCCTGGTCCCGGAAGGGCTTCTGGAGAAAGTCCAGCGCGCCGGCCTTGACCGCCTCCACCGCCATGGGCACGTCTGCGTGGGCGGTCAGGAAGACGATGGGCAAGGAGGAGCCCAGATCCCAGAGCCGCTGCTGAAGCTCCAGACCACTCATCCCGGGCATGCGCACGTCGAGCACCAGGCAACCCGCCCGCTGCGGGTCGTACGAGCGGAGGAAGTCATCGGCGGAGGCGAACGTCTCGGCCCCAAGCCCCACCGAGCGCAGGAGGAACTTCAGGGAGTCACGTACGGCCGCGTCATCGTCGACGATGAAGACGGTCGGTTGACTCGGCTCCATGTCTCTCAATCCGCCGCTAGAGGAACGGTGAAGCGGAAGGTGGTGCCCCCCTCCGCATTTCGCTCAAACCACAGGCTTCCACCGTGCAGGGACACGATGGAGCGGCTGATGGAGAGGCCCAGTCCCATGCCCGTGGTCTTGGTGGTGAAGAAGGGCTCGAAGAGCTCCTCTTCCGCGTTCTCGGGGAGCCCACAGCCGTTGTCGTGGACACTCACCTCGATCTCCTTGCCCTTTCGCCGGGTGGTGCGCACCCGGACCTGGCGAGGCTCCGCATCGGTCTCTTCCATCGCGTCGATTCCGTTGCGGATCAGATTCAGCACCACCTGCTGAATCTGGATGCCATCGGCGAGGATGGGAGGGAGGTCTCGCTCGAGCTGCAGCCGCAGCTCGACGTCATGAAGTCGAGCGTCGGCGGAGGCGAGGTGCTCGATCTCGTGGATCAGCTGATTGATGTCGCACTCGGCCCGGACGCTTTCCCGCTTCCGCACCAGGTGTCTCAGGCGATGGACGATCTGGCCTGCACGCAGCGCCTCCTCCGTGACCCGTGCCAGGATCTCCTGGACGTGCGTTTCGTCGGCGGCGCGCGCGTTCAACATCCGCCGACAGGCCTGGGTATAGGTGGCGATGGCCGTGAGAGGCTGGTTGATCTCGTGCGCGATGCTGCTGGCCATCTCGCCTACCGTGCTCACCCGCGTGAGGTGCGTAAGCCGCTTCCTGAGCTCGTCCTCCCTTTCCTTGAGCCGCTGTTCTCCGAGGATTCTCTCCACCACATGTCCCAGGCGCTCGGCCACCGCCTCGACCAATGCCCGTTCTTCGGCCAGGAAGGGGCCCTCGTCGCCCTCAGGCCTTTCCTCGAGATATCCGATCTCCACGGCACCGGCCTGCTCGCCGTGGACAAGGATGGTGGCAGACTGCTTCCACGGTGTGTCCCGGAAGTTGGGCGTCCGGAACTCGCTGTCGTTCAGCGTGATCCTGGCGCAGGTGATGTCCGGGTACTCCCAGGAGGGGGGGAGGAGGTTCACCGTCTGCATGAAGATGCGGTCCAGCGATCCCCCTGCGTCTTCCACGATGCGCGAGATCCCGAAGAGACAATTGAGCTCCTTCACACGCTCTCCCAGGTCGTGGGCGAGCCTCCTGAGCTCCTCTTCGGCCCGGCGCTGATCGGTAACGTCCTGGACCGCTCCCACGTAACCCTCCAGCCGTCCGTCGCCGTCGAAGACGGGAAGCGCGTGGGTCGCCACCCAGCGCACTTTGCCCGATGGGGCTTGCCAGCGGCAGTCCGATCTGAACTCTACCGCTCTTGAGGTCGCCGTCTCCCACTCTCCCAGGACGCGATCTCGGTCGTCGGGATGAACGGTCTGGCTCCACGCCTCTTCCAGCGCTTCATCCGTGGACAGCCCTGCGAGATGGCACCAGTGCTCGTTGACATGGGTGCAGTGGCCGGACGCATCGGTCCGCATGATCCCGATGGGGACGAGCTGGGACAGGAACTCCTTCACGGGCTCCCCGGTGCCGAGCTCGGACCCACGTCGCCCGTTCGCCATGGGGCTCGTAGTGTCCCCCCTTCTCGGGTCAGGTTTCATGCCAAGGGCTTCCAGGAGTCCGGTACGCGATCCAAGGCCACCCTAAGATGAGCCCCACGGAGATCGGACGAAACACCGGCGGTCGGGAGGGCAGGCGAGCTCTGGCCAGCCCCGTGGACCGCGGTCCAGAGTAGGGGAACCACAGACCCGGGTAGGTAGAAGCCACGATTTACGTCCGACACGACGGATCCGAGACTAGACACTGGACATACGCTTCTCGGTTTTGTGGGAGCCGAAGAGGGCAAGCCGCCCGCCTCCCGGTTCCCGCCGGCCGGCACCCTGTCGGCCGTGAGTTGCCCATGAGCGAAGGAATGGAGCGTCGATCATCCCCCCCGGGAGCCGGCCCCACGGTCTCGGTGATCGACCCGGACGAGGGAGTTCGCCACGGACTCCGGTCTCTCCTCGAGACCCTCGGCCTGGAGGTCAGCACCTTCTCGACCGCGGAGGAGTTCATCGCTCAGCTCGATAGGCCGCAGCCGGCGTGTCTCGTCACGGAGCTCGATCTTCCGGGGATGAGCGGTGCGGAACTCCTGACCCGCCTCCGTGAGACTGGAATCGACATTCCCATCATCATGCTCGCCACCATGGCGGATGTGCCGACCGTTGTCCGGTGCGTGCGCCTGGGGGCTGCAGACTTCATCGAGAAGCCCTTCGTGGGAAGTGCCGTGATCAGGCGTGTCCGCCAGGTCCTTGCCGCGAAGGAGGCCATGAGGGCGCCCCGGAGGGATCCTCACCCCGTCTGACTCCGGAGGAAAATGGCCCCGTCGTTTCCCCGGGTACGTAGAAACCGTGATCCCCCTACGCTCAATTCCGAATTTTGGTGCAGGCGGTCCTGGCCTACCGTGTAGCTGGAAGGATCCGGAGAAGGCATCGGCGGCGGCAGCGAGGCATCCGCCCCCCGGCCGAAGGTGAAGGAGTGCGAGATGGCTGGTCTAAAGAAGGTGCTGGTGATCGACGATGACGAAGACTTCCTGGAGTCTGTCCGGTCGCTACTCGAGTCCGAAGGATACGACATGGTGGAAGCGGAATCCGGCAGAGAAGGTCTTCAGAAGCTCGTCCAGCACGATCCCGACGTCATCGTGCTCGACATCATGATGGAGAGCACGTCGGAGGGCTATGGAGTCAACTCGGCCATCAAGTTCCAGCCGGAGTACGAGCCGTATCGGGACGTACCGATCATCATGGTGTCCTCCATCCAGATGAGCCCCGACGAGCGGTTTCCCAGGGCGGAGGAGCTGGGCATGATCCGGCCGGACGAGTACCTGACGAAACCCCTGGACATCCCCCGGTTTCTCGAGGCCCTCCGCAGGGCGGTGCAGCACGCGTAGCTCCGGATGGAGAGCGGCTTTCATGGATGAGTCACCCCACGGCGAGATGCCGGGCGTGCCGAGGCGACTGGACCCCCACCCCCCGCGCATCGTCGTCATCGATGACGACTACGCCATGCGGCTTTCGTGCAGGCAGATCCTGGCCAAGAGCGGCTACCAGGTCGAGACCTTCGAGGACGGCGCGCACGGGCTCGACTCGATCCTGACCACGAAGCCGGATCTGGTGGTGGTCGATCTCAAGATGCCCGGGATCAGCGGGATGGAGGTCATATCCCGGGTCAAGGAGATCGATCCGCTGATCGTGATCGTCGTGATCACCGGATATCCGACCATCGGAAGCGCGGTGGACGCGATCAAGAGCGGCGCGTTCGACTTCCTCCCCAAGCCCTTCACCCCGGACGAGCTGCGTCTGGTGGCGAAGCGCGCCCTGGAGCGGCGTCGCTTGTTGCTCGAGTCCTCGAGGCTGGAATTCGAGCGCGAGTTCCTGAAGCGGCGCTTCGTGACCTTCGTCTCGCACCAGCTGAAGACCCCTCTGGTGGCGATCCACCAGTACCTGGAGGTGCTGGAGCGTATGGAGGATGCGCCGGACACCGCCACGAAACGCCGGGAGTGGCACCAGCGGTGCTTGAAGCGCACCGACGGGCTCCTGGCCATTATCGACGACTGGCTCACCCTCTCCGAGATCGAAACGTCCGACCTGGCTCGGCGACGGGTGAGCGTCAACCTCGGGGAGATCCTGTCGGGCATCCTCGACGTCTACGAGGAGCTGGCTGCGGAGAGCGATGTCGAGCTGACCCTGGACCTGGCCGAAGATCCGCTCCTGGTCCGCGGCGATCCCAACTGCGTCAGCGTGCTCTTCGACAACCTTATCGTGAACGCCATCAAGTACAACCGTGCCGGAGGAGACGTGCGCGTATCCGGGGAAAGGGTTGGCGGCGAGGTCATCGTGGCGGTCTCCGACACCGGCGTGGGCATTCCCGAGAAGTATCGAACCTTCCTCTTTGACGAGTTCTTCCGCGTGGGCGGGGATGCCGCGAGGAAGACCGGCGGGACCGGGCTGGGGCTTCCCATCTGCAAGCGGATCGTATCGGAGCTGGGCGGGAAGATCGAGGTGGAAAGCGAGGAGGGGGTTGGCTCGACCTTCAAGGTCTGGCTTCCGGTGTACCGGGATGATGCAGGGCTGCAGGCTGAGGAGGAAGCGGCCGCCCGGTCGTCCGACATCGGGGTAGGGGCGTCGAAGTGAATCGGATGCGGAAGAAGATCCTGATCATCGATGACGATCCCGATTTCAGGGAGGCCGTTTCTTCGTTCCTGGAGATCAACGGTTTCGAGGTTGTCCAGGCGGAGAACGGAGCTCGTGGGCTGCGGATGGCGAAGAGGGAGCGTCCAGACCTCGTGATCATGGACATCATCATGGACGAGAGGACGGAAGGCTTCTTCGCGATTCAGGAGCTGCGCCGCTCCCCGGGGATGTCCGGGGTTCCCGTCTTCGTCCTCAGCTCCATCTACTCGAGGATCGAGGACTTCACCATCGCCCCGGAGCGTGCCTGGCTCGAGCATGACGAGTTCCTTGCCAAGCCCGTGAATCTGAACGCGCTGCTGAGCCGGATTCGCCGGAGGCTGGAGTCCGAGGAGGAGAGCGGCGGGGCGGTGACGCCCCTGGGGGAGACGTGAAGACCCTGAAGTTGCCGAAGGAGAAGCTGGACTTCTTCGCCTCCGTCCTCCAGCAATTCGGGGAAGTACACGCCCCGGTTCGACAGAACGGCGGATTCGTGTTCAAGCGGCTCGCTCGCTGGTCCGAGGCCGAGCTGGATTACACCCGGACGATCCTGCCTCCGAAGAAGTACTTCCTGCCCCCCAGGGAGGACCTGTTCCGCTTCGACTCGCGGACCGGATATGTGCCTTGCACGGACGGCCTCCACGACAGGATCGTGCTCTTTGGCGTGCATGCCTGCGACATCTACGGTCTCAATATCCTCGACCGGGTCTTCGGAGGGGCCTTTCCGGATCCGTACTACCAGACTCGTCGCAAGAACGTCGCCATCATCGGCCTCGACTGCACTCCCAACGAACACTGTTTCTGCCGGTCCATGAGGGCGGATTTCGTGGAAGAGGGATTCGACCTCTTCTTCCACGACATCGGGAGCTACTACCTCACGTTCGTGGGAACGGCGCTCGGCGACGACATGGTCCTGGCCACGGGGCCCCTCTTCGACGAGGTAACCAGGGAGGACATCGACGAATACAAGCGTCGCTCCGAGGAGAAGAGAGAGGCGTTCGCCCTGGACGTGGAGATCCGGGACCTTCCCGAGATCTTCGAGATGGAATACCGGAGCTACATCTGGGAAGAGCTCGGAGATCGCTGCCTGTCCTGCGGAAGCTGCAGCATGGTGTGTCCCACATGCTACTGCTACGACACGGCAGACGAACCGCAGCTCGGCATGTGCGCCGGAACGCGCTGCCGCGGCTGGGATTCCTGCCTCTTCTCGGCCCACGCCACCGTGGCTGGGGGCGAGAACTTCCGTGAGGACTCCGCGAGCCGCATCAAGTTCCGGTTCTACCACAAGCAGCGGGGCTTCGTGGCGGAGTACGGCCGGCCGAGCTGCGTGGGCTGCGGCCGGTGCATCGAGGCATGTCCCGTGGGCATCGACATCGTGGAGGTCCTGGAACGGCTGAGAGGAGTCGAGCATGCTGTCGCTGAGTGAGGCGCCGGTCTATCAGCCGGTTCTCAGCCAGAACCCGTTTCAGCCGTACATGGCCCGCATCGTCCGCATCTTCAGGATGGTGCCCGACAACCACCTGTTCACGCTCCGCTTCCTCGAAGAAGACAGGGCCGCCAACTTCCGTCACCGGCCCGGTCAGTTCGTCATGTTGAGCGTTCCGGGTGCGGGCGAGGCACCGATCTCCATCTCCTCTTCTCCTTCCCGACCCGGCATTCTGGAGCTGTGCGTGCGCAGGGTCGGTCGGGTCACGGACGCTCTCTACCGGCTCGGGACGAATGATCTCGTAGGTGTACGGGGTCCCTACGGGAACGGCTTTCCGGTGGAGAGCCTTCTGGGGAGCGATCTCCTCTTCGCGGCCGGCGGTCTGGGAATGGCGCCCTTGCGCTCCCTGGTCTGGTACACCCTGGACCACCGGGACCAGTTCGGGAGTCTCACGCTCATGTGTGGAGCCCGGACGCCGGCGGACATGCTCTTCCGGGAGGAGCTGGTGTCGCTGGTCGATCGTCCGGACTTCACGTGTCTACTGACGGTGGACCGGGATCCGGCCGGGGCCTGGAGCAACCACGTGGGCTACCTGCCGGAGATGTTCGACCACGCGGAGGTCGATCCCGCCACCACCTACGCTGCCGTCTGCGGGCCTCCCGTGGTGTACCGGCTCATCCTCGAACGTCTCCTCGATCTGGGGTTCACCAAGGACCGTATCCTCATGTCGCTGGAGCGCAGGATGAAGTGTGGCGTGGGGAAGTGCGGCCACTGCAGCGTCGGCTACAAGTACACGTGCATCCACGGTCCCATCTTCACCTACTGGGACGCCATCAATCTCCCGGAGATGATCTGATGAAGGTGGTCACCAGACCAGTCCGCAGGAGGCGGAGCCGAAAAGGGAAGCTTCAGGGGAGGCAGACCGGAGAATGACCAGTGCGACCGTCGGGATCTTCGGCCTCACGGGGTGCGCGGGAGACCAGCTCGTGGTCCTGAACTGCGAGGACGAGTTGCTCCGGCTCCTCGAGCTGTTGGAGGTCCGGGACTTCCTCATGGGCTCGTCGGACAACGACGAGGAGTGCCCTCTGGACATCGCTCTGGTCGAAGGGGCGGTGCTGAGCAGGCGCGACGAAGAGAGGCTGAGGCGCATTCGGGCGCGCAGCACGACCCTCGTGGCGATCGGCACCTGTGCAGTCTGGGGTGGGGTGGCGGCCATGGATCGGGGGTTGGATCGGGCGCGACTCCTCAACGATGTCTACGGCCACCAGGGGCGGCTCTTCGACACCCAGGCGGCTCGAGCGCTCCACGAGGTGGTGAAGGTGGATCTCAACATCACGGGATGTCCCATCGAGAAGGCAGAGCTACTGAGCGCCATCTCCCACCTGCTGCAGGGAAACCCACCTTTGGGTCTCCACTATCCGGTGTGCACCGAGTGCAGGATCAGGGAGCAGAGGTGCCTGCTGGTGGAGGAGGGGTTGCCGTGCCTCGGTCCCGTCACGGCGGCCGGCTGCGACGCTCGCTGTCCGGGCTACGGCGTGGCCTGTGTCGGGTGCCGGGGCCCTGCAGTGGACGCCAACTGGGAATCCCTCGTGGCGCTGTTCGAGGAGAAGGGGCTCGGTCCGCACGAGGTCTGGCGCAAGCTCAAAACCTTCGCTCCCGTGGCTCTCTCCGCTCACGCGCTCCAGGAGGATTGACGTGGGCAAGACGGTCGTCGTGGAGCACCTCGCGAGGGTGGAGGGCCACGGGGGCATTACGGTGGAGCTGGATGGCGGCCGGGTTCGCACCGTCCACTTCAACGTCTTCGAGGGCATTCGACTCCTCGAGGGTCTGATTCGCGGACGGAGCTACGAGGAAGTCTCCTTCATCACCTCGCGGATCTGCGCCATCTGCTCCACGGCACATGCCCTCACGGCGCTCAAGGCCATCGAGGCCGCGTTCGGGGTGGAGACCACCCCGCAAACGGACTCGCTCCGGGATCTGATGTTTCGAGGGGAGAACATCGAGAGCCACGCTCTCCACCTCTTCCTTCTCGCGGCGCCCGATTATCTGGGGTATCCCAACGCGGTGGCCATGGCGGCGAGTCACCGGGAAGCGGTAGCCGTCGGGCTGCGCCTGAAGAAGCTGGGGAACACCATCCAGGAGGTGGTCGGGGGTCGGGCCATCCACCCCGTCAACGCCGTTGTGGGTGGGTTCGGTCGCCCTCCACCCGTTGACGAGCTGCTGGGACTCGAGAGAAACCTGAAGGAGGGTCTCGGGGACTGCGAGGCGGCTCTGGACTTCCTGAGGTCGCTTCCTGCGGCGGACTTCTGTGCGGCCGACACGACGTTCGCCGCCCTGGGAGCGTCCGGCGGATTCGGGTATTACCGGGGTGACGAGGTCGTTGTCCATAAGGGAGGAACCGCTTCGAGACTTCCCGTCTCCTCCTATCCTTCCCTGACGAACGAGGAGACGGTTCCCCACTCCCACGCGAAGCACAGCTCCCTTGACGGGGAGCCGTTGATGGTGGGGGCGCTCGCGCGCCTGACGGTGAACTCGGATGGCCTTTCCGAGATCGCCCGCCGGGCCATGGACGATCTGGGACTGGTCCTGCCGTCCGCCAACCCGATGGACAACAACAAGGCTCAGGCGGTGGAGCTGGTTCATGACGTGGCGCGCTCCCTCCAATGCGTAAGCCAGATGCTGGAGGAAGGTCTCGAGTGGGAGGAACCCTCGCGCGCCGAGCCGAAGGCCGGCACGGGCTGGGCCGCCACCGAAGCGCCACGGGGGCTCCTGTTCTACTCCCTCTCGTTCGATGACGAGGGGTGTGTCACCGGCGCGGACGTGGTCACGCCCACGGCGATCAACGCGAGGAGCCTCGAAGGTCACCTCCGGCAGACCGTGGAGCAGGCGGGAAATCTGGAGCTGGATGCGCAGCGCAAGCACCTGGAGATGATCGCCAGGGCATACGATCCCTGCATCTCGTGCTCGGTCCATCTGGTCCAGAAGCGATGATACATGGAACCAGCGGGCCCGCTCCGGAAGCTGTCCATCAAGACGAAGCTGATCTTCAGCTATCTCGTCATCCTCGCGGTGGGAGGGATGGCCACGTCGCTGGTGGGCTCCTGGATCGTAAGCACCGCCATCATGCGCCAGGCCCAGTGGACGGCGGACCAGAACCTAGCGACCGCCCGAACCATCTATCGCGACGAGCTGGCGACTCTTCAGCGAACTGTCGAGCTGGCATCGTCCGGCAGCACGATCCAGCACTATGTGAGCAGCCGAGATAGGGCGGGCCTGATCCGTTATCTCGGGGAGATCCGGACCGATGCGGGCTTCGACTTCCTCACGCTCACCGATGCGATGGGCCGAACGGTCCTGCGAAGCACGGAATTGGAGCGCTTTGGGGACGATGTCTCTCATCTCAACGTTGTCCGGGCGGCCCTGCAGGGGCGGGCCGCGTCCGCCACGGAGGTTCTGGAGCCCGAGGATCTCGCCAAGGAGGATGCGGCGCTCCCCGAACAAGCGCGCTTCCGCGTTGTGGCCACGCCGAGAGCGGCTCCTGCGGAGCGGGTGGAGGAGAGGACCGGGCTGGTCCTCATGGCCGCAGCGCCGGTGTACGCTTCAGGTCAACGGCTGCTCGGCGCCCTGTACGGAGGGGTCCTGCTGGACCGGAACCTCGACTTCGTGGATCGCGTCTGGCGGGTGCTGTACGAGGGAGAAACCTACCAGGGCCAGAACGTCGGCTCGGTCACCATCTTCGAGGGTGACGTGCGCATCGCGACCACGGTGGAAACCGCCGAGGGTGAGAGGGCACTGGGAACCCGCGTCTCGCAGGAGGTGCGGAACGCCGTGCTGGACCAGGGAGGCTCCTGGAACGACCGCGCGTTCGTGGTGAGGGATTGGTACATCAGTTCCTATGAGCCGATTCAGGACTACGAGGGGCGGGTGGTGGGCATTCTGTATGTCGGTCTTCTGGAAGCTCGATACACCGCCATCCGCAACCAGGTCATCTTCTCCTTCTTCGGGATCGCGGGGCTGGGCTTCATCCTGATCATCGCCATTACCTACGGAATGATCCACAACATCACGAGCCCTCTGGCTCAGGTGGCGGCTGCGGCGAGGAACATCGCCGATGGCGACTTCGATCAGAAGGTGGACCACGACGCGGATGTGGAGATCGGAACGCTGGCCCAGTCCTTCAACTTCATGGCCGCCAGTCTGCGACAGATGAGAAGCGACCTGGAGGAGTGGGGCCGAACCCTGGAGGAGAAGGTGGAGCAGCGCACGGAGGAGCTCTTGACGATGCAGGCCCGGGTCGCCCGCTCCGAGCGGCTGGCTTCCCTCGGGATGCTCTCCGCAGGCGTGGCCCACGAGATCAACAACCCCCTCGGGGGAATCCTGGCGCTCACGGCGCTCACCCTGGAGGATTTGCCCGCCGGCCATCCCGACCGGGAGAATCTGCAGGAGGTGGTCACACAGGCACAACGCTGCAAGGATATCGTCAAGGGTCTCCTGGAGTTCTCGCGCCAGTCCCAGGCCAGCGCTGAGCTGCTGGAGCTTAATGCCGTGGTGGACGAGACCCTGCGACTGGTCTGTAAGCAGGCGGCGTTCTTCAACGTCGATATCGTGAAGGACTTCATCCCGGGCCTTCCGCCCATCATGGCCAACAAGTCGGAGCTCCAGCAGGTGCTTCTGAACATCGTCATGAACGCGAGTCAGGCGATGGGGGAGCAGGGAACGCTGACCCTCGCCACCCGGATGGCCGAGGAGGATTCCGTGGAGCTGACGATCTCAGATACCGGGCACGGAATCCCGCCCGAGCAGATCGAGCACGTCTTCGATCCATTCTTCACCACCAAGTCCCAGGGGGAGGGGACGGGGTTGGGGCTCTCCATTGCGTTCGGGATCGTCACCAAGCACCGAGGCACCATTTCCGTCGAGAGCGAGGTCGGCAGAGGCACGAGGTTCACGATCCGGCTCCCGGCCGCGCCAGCCTTCGCCGAGAGGAGCCAGTCGTGAGACCCGTTCTGGTGATGGGCCTCGGAAACCCGCTGATGGGTGACGACGGGATCGGTTGCTCCGTCGTCGAGAGGATGACCAGGGAGGCTGGAGTCGACGCGGACGCGGAGTTTCTCCTGGCTGGCTGCGACCTCCTTCGTCACGAGTATCGGATGAGAGGGTGTCAGCGGGTCATTCTCGTCGATGCGATGCTGGACGACCAACCACCCGGAACGGTTTCCGTTTTCGACTCCAGGCATCTCCACGAGCTGTATGGCGGTCCGTCTCACCCGCACCACCTGTCGGTGGCTCAGGCCCTGGAGCTCCTGGATCTCCTGTCCCCGCTCGTCGACGCAGCGCGCATACGCCTGATCACCGTCTCGGTGGAGAGTGTCCAGGCGAGAGAGGGACTGTCACCTGAACTGGGCGCAAAGCTCGCGAGGATCGTGAAACGGGTGTGGCGAGAGGTTGCCGAACGCCCGGCCGTGCGCAGCTGAGTGCCGCTCCGGTTCAGGCCCCGTAGGGGCGGTTGGTCTTCGACTCCTCCACCCGCATCCAATCTCCAAGCTCCAGTGGCGGCGGCTTCCGGCCGTACAGGAGGTCGTCCGCGACGATCGCCGCTCTCCGCGCCAGGCTCGAGTTCCGTACCGCGAGCCGCACCAGGTTGTGGAGGAGGTTGTCCGGATGGCTGTGGGGGCAAACCGAGACGCAGCGGGCACAGTCGGTCCCCATCCTGCACCACGACGAATAGCACGCCTCCGAGTCGATCTTCCATCTCGGGACCCCATCGATCTCGGTCCGGTCCTCGAAGGAGATGGCCTCGCTGGGGCACGCGTCCGCGCACTTGCTGCACAGGGCGCAGAAATCGATGACCGAAGGATCCCGGATCCGCTCGTCGGGGATCAGCGGCAGGTCGGTGGTCACCACCGCGATCCGGACACGCGGACCCAGCCGGGGCGTCATCAGGAGACCCATCCTGCCGATCTCCCCCAGGCCCGCGTCCCTGGCCACCAGTGGGCAGACCACCCGGTAGTTCCCATCGATGTGAGCGCGGGCCGGGTGACCCAGGTTCCCGATGAACTGCGCGATCTGAACCGCGATGGCTCCCGAAGCCAGATACTGCTGGGCCGACTCCATGACCGTCGGGCCCTTGGGAGCACGATCGATCATCTCCTTGGCCATCTCCACCGTGAGCGCGATGGCAAACCGGTGATCCAGGCGGACGGTCTCGCCATAATGCTCCCCGCGACCCACGGTGGTGTATTTGTGGTAATCCCGAAGCTCGGCGATCGCGACCGAGTGGGCGCCCAGCTTGAGAGCCCAGCCCTTGATGAAGCGGGTCATCGACACTGGCTCGCAGTCCACCCGATCCGGGTCGACCTCTGCGTCCACGATGGACCGCAGCTCCTCCACGGTCGTGAAGCTGGCCCGGGCGGCCGAGAACGTGACGGGGTCGAAGAGGGAGGAACCAGGCTTCAGGAGTCCAGGCTGGGCGCGGAACGCGTCGTCCGGTTGCCTCTTCTCCGGGTTCTCGCGGTAGTACTCCTGGAAGCGCGTCGACCCCGGCTGCAGCAGCGCCCGGGAGAACATGATGTCCCGCTCGTCGATGCGCGTTTGGGGGGTGTCGGCATCGTTCCGGACTCGTCCTCGGATGGGAAGCGCCAGGCCCAGGACCACCAGCAGGGTGAGGGCCAGCAGGAGGACGAGCAGGGGGGTGTGGAAGGGAGGCGGGGCCGCGATGGCGGCCAGGTAGGGGAGGGGGGCGCCTGCCGCCAGGCCCAGAGCCCTCCTTGCAGCGACCGGTTCCTCCTCGGAGCGCGATACGAGAACGAGCCAGCCGAAGCCGAGGAACAGAGCGACGGCTACCGCCAGGGCCGCTCCCTCCA
This sequence comes from Gemmatimonadota bacterium, assembly GCA_039586555.1. Classification (GTDB taxonomy): domain Bacteria; phylum Gemmatimonadota; class Gemmatimonadetes; order Longimicrobiales; family Gaopeijiaceae; genus JBDHKE01. Next base: position 104,346 of record JBDHKE010000007.1, read on the forward strand.
GCATCCTATCCGACCCCCAGATAGGCCTTCGCGGTAACGTTTTCCGGGTCCAGGATCAGCACGTCGGAGAAGTGACTGCGGGCCGCGTCCGTGTCTCCCTCGGCCGCCTTGATCAGCGCCAGCTCGGTCAGGTAGAGCACATCCGTGGGATAGGCCGTGAGCATCTTCGAGACTACCATCTCCGCCTGCTCCAGCTTGCCCTGCATGCGCAGGGCGAAGGCCAGCCGCAGGTTGCCGTAGTAGTTGTAGTAGTCGACGCTCACCACCTGATAGGCGAAGGTCTCCGCGTCCGCGAACCGTTCCTGGGCCAGGAGGGGGAGGAGGTAGCCCAGCTTAGCCTCGAGAGCGTAGGGGGCGACCCGCATCGCGGTCTCGTAGTGCTCCAGCGCGTTGGCGTAGTTCCGGTTGAGATAGAACAGCCAGCCCATGCGCAGGTTGACCGTGTAGCCCTGGGGGTAGGCCTGGTGCACGGGCGCCAGAGCGCGGACGGCGTTCGGATAGTCCTCCGTTCGCTCGTACTCGTAGGACCGGTAATAGGCCCCCGGGATGTCCAGCTCCTGGGCGAGCAGCCCGCCCGGCGTGGCGCCCATGCCGATCACCAGAGCGACGGCCGCGAGGACCGGGATCCTCCCGCCGATGGCCAGCGCCAGCGCTCCCCTGCCGGCGTCCAGGGCTCGTTCGGAGACCGGGCGACCGGGCTTCCGCTGGGGTCTCGAATGCAGCGTCATAGTGTGAACCCGAAGGAGAAGTTGTACACGCTCAGGCTTACGTCCTCGACGAAGCCGATGTCCCTAAAGCGCTCATTGTAGAGTCCCACCGAGAGGGACGCTTTCGACCCCAGGGCGACCTTCAGAGACCCGCCGTACCCTCCGGTGTGCTTCTCGGAGAGGTTGAAAGCCGTGAATCCCGCCTGCCGGACGGCGAAGGACTGCTCGCCGCTCCAGACGAAGCCGCTGAGGGTCACCGGACCGTGGAAGTAATCCACGGTGGTCTGCATGGAGGCCAGGTTCCGTTCGAGAGCGGCTCCGTCTTCCGCGACCACCTCGTCGAGAAGGCGAACGTAGTGCCCCCGGACCTGGGCATAGAGGAACCGGGTCCCCGTCGCGTCTCCGAAGTTCAGGCCGACACCCGGGCTCAGCTGAAGGACCCCGAGCCCTCCATCGAAATTGGGATAGCGTGAATAGGCCACCTGGACGTTGGCGTTCCACACGTAAGGAATGAGGGGTCCAACGCTTCCGAAGAGGACGACGCCTCCGTCGGTGGGGGGATCCTGCGTATCGATGATATGGGCTCCCAGTCGAAGGCTCGCCTTGGGAAAGAGGTGGGTGTAGGCCACGCTCACGTCGTTCTGGTTGAGGGAGGTCCCATCCACATAGTCGATGTGCGTGCGAGTGGCGCCGGCCTCGAAGCCGTGACGGGGCCCGTATCCGAAGTACGAATAGAAACCCGCGACGTATCCGTCCTGCTTCACCATGGAGCCGCTGTAGTCGAGCAGCGTGACATAGAGGAGGCCGTCCAGGCGCGTCTGATCCTGGGCGCTTCCCTCCGTCGCCGCCCCGAGCGACACGGCCACCATGACGGATGTGGCGATGCTTCTAAGCCTCGGCAGATGGTGCTTCATGGACTCGTTCCATTATGAGATCGTCGATCTGGATTCTCTCGACGCCCCGGTGGGGGTCGAGGACGACGCGGGTGCTCTTGGTAATTCCGAGCAGAGGGGATCTCACCTGGCCCTCGATGCTCCTCTCGCTCACGAATCTGGAGGAGACCGCGACTTGCCCGAGGCCGTGATGAAGTGAACGGAGCAGGCGGATCCCGGCTTTCCGGAGACCCCGGCTCACCAGCCCCACCGGCACGTGATCCGTCCACTCGAGTCCCTTCCGATAGGCCAGCGGCATGCGGGGAAGTGCGAGAAAGGGAGCCCTCAGATACGGGTCGCCTCCCTCCAGACGATAGAAGTAGAAGGTGTCTTCGAAGGTGCCGAAGTAGAGGCGACCGCGCTTGGACTCCAGGAAGAAGGTGCCGTCCGGAGCCATGCGGACCACGAAGAGAGCCCGCTGCGCTTCCTCGCCGTCCCGCATCACGTCATACGTGAACTCTTCGTCCAGGACGAATCCCATGCGGGACTCGAGTCCCTTGTCCGGGAAGAGCGGCTCCACGTCTGCCCCCTCGGACGGCACGTCGTTGGCGTGATACCGGTCGCCCACGGCGTAGCTGACGAAGCTGAAGGGCAGGGTGGTGGCGCCGACCTGGTCCGTGCCCTGGACCTGCACGTGGATGTGGGGCTGGGGCGAGTACCCGGAGTTCCCGCAGAGGCCTAGCACTGCCCCTCGCTCGATCCAGTCTCCCTCCTCCACCCGGATCGAGTCCTCGGCGAAGTGGGACAGCTCTACGAAGAAGCCTCGTTCGTCCGAGATCACCACGAGATTGCCCCAGTTGTGCGTTCGGTCTCCCTCGCCCACGGGGTTGTCCGGTAGATCCCGCACGACCCGCACCACCCGTCCCCGGACCGGAGCGAGTACCGGCTTTCGAAATGCGTGATACTCCTCCAGCTTGACCCCGTCACCCCGGTAGGTCTTCCCGTCCGCGCCGGTGATGACGAAGTCGTACGCGTAGGCCCAGGGTCCCTGATGGGTCCAGCGACCCTCGAATCCCTGCCAAACGGTCCACACGCCCGAGAACGGGAGTCCCAGCGTGCGCAGGGTGCCCGGGTAGCGACGCTGGTTGCACACGTACTCGTCCAGCATCTGTTCCGGTGTTCCGGGGGCGCCTCGCGCCACCAAGGGGAAGCTGACGATGCCGAGGACGTAGACGAAGCTCAGGGTCACCACGTTGAAGGGAAGGGCGAAGATGGGAAGGTTGTACAGAGCCCAGAAGACCTCGGAGGAGCTCATCAGCACGGTGGAGGCCACCACGGCCACCAGCGCCAGAGTGTAGCTCCGCAGGGAGGGGATCAGAAACACCCCGCCCACCGCCATGGCGATGAGGATGAAGTTGAAGGTGTTCAGGTTACCGAAGGCCTGGGCGTAGGAGCCTCCCATCCAGGCCAGAGTCAGGGCTCCCGCGTAGTAGCCGGTCACCGCCAGGAGGAAGAGAATTCGCGAGACCAGCAGGAGCCCGGCGGCGAAGAGGGCTCCCGCGATGACGTGGGGCATGAAGAAGATAGCCCCCAGCGATTCGAAGAACCCACCCAGCCACCAGGGAATCGCCTCCTCCCAGGCCGTGAAGGTCTGGGGATAGAGCCCCGTGACGTAGAGGTTCGTGTAGCTGGCGGCCGCGAGATACGCGGTGGAGCTCACCAGAACGAAGGGAAGGCTCAGGACCGGGAGGCGCAGGTAGTGCCAGAAGATGCTGAACAGCATGTGAGTCAGCACGAAGGCCGAGACTCCGGCCACCACCACGAAGAAGACCGTCAGGGGGGTGAGGCGGAAGAGGTAGCCGATGGAAAGGCCCACCAACAGGGGGTTGTACGTGTAGAAGCCCGAGTCGAGAAACGTAGCGTCCATCTGGATGAAGCGGGCGAACACATACGCGGCCGAAACCGCGACGAGGCCTGCTCCCGCTACGTTGGGATTGAGCAGGGTGACGGCCAGCACCAGAACGCCGAGCCGCCAGCCGCGCAAAAAAAAACTTCGCTGTAGCTATTCAGGATCGCGCGCAGGTGCGCCCAGGCACTCTGGCGCAACCTCCCTTGCGCGTCGCCTCTTCTTCGGGCGCGACCGCCGGCCTCTTCCCTCATGCCGCTTCCCTCATATCGCCGCCTCCGTGAGTCGCAGACGCTCCGGGAGCTTCTCCCTGCGCTCGATGTCGGTGATGTCCTCCGCCTCCCTGATCACATCGACGGACCCGTTCTCTCCGACGAGTACCACGTTCGGCCGATATTCGATGAACTGCATCCACTGGGTGACGTTGTAGGCCCCCACGGGGGAGAAGATCAGACGGGTCCCCCGCTTCAGGGAGGGGAGCAGCGTACCCTCGTCCAGGACGTCGATGTTCATGCAGAGGGGACCGTTGATGACGGCGGGCTCGTTCACTCCCTGAACCTCGCGGTCCAGCTCGATGTTGAACTTGTACCAGAATGAGGTGAAGAGGTGATTGACCCCGGCGTCGGTCACGTAGGCCTTGCGACCATCCGGCAGGCGCTTCGAGGCGAAGACCGTGGTGATGAGGTATCCGGCTTCATCCACCACCGCTCGACCGGTCTCCAGTATGAGCTTCGGGAAGCTCCCGGGGCCCAGATTCGCATACAGGGCGTCCGTGATCTTCTCCGCGTAGTCGTCGACGGGGGCTACGGCCACGTCCGGGGGCAGGTAGGTGCCCTTCAGCTTGTTCCTCGACGGGAACCCCCCGCCCACGTCCAGGAACTCGATGGAGCAGCCGAACTGCTCCTCCACCTCCCGGGCGAAGCGGGCCATCTTGGCCGTTTCGTTCCCATAGGCTTCGGGATCCAGGATGAAGGTTCCGATGTGGGCGTGGAGGCCCTTCAGGATGAGCTTCCCTCCAGCCTGGATCCGCTTGACCACGTCCAGGGCCTGTCCCGAATCCAGATTGAATCCGAAGCGAGTCCACTGCGGGTAGATCCCGGTGTCCATGTTCAGGCGGATTCCCACCGGAATGCGCTGACCCAGACTCTCCGCGATGCTCTCCAGGTCGTAGAGCTCGTCCATGTGGTCGATGTGGATCTGGGCGCCCTCCTCTACCGCTTTCTCCAGGGCTGCGCGCCGCTTGTACGGTCCGTTGAAGATGATCTGCTCCCCCGGCACGCCCAGGCGTCGAGCCTTGTCGTACTCGAACTCGGACACCACTTCGGCGATGGCCCCCTCCTGGTGGAGGACGGCGCAGATCGCCTGCAGGTAGTTGGTCTTGTAGGACCAGGCCGAGACCACGTTGGGATAGCGATTGGCGAAGGCCCGATGAACCGCTGCCGCTCTGAGAACACGAAGAGAGGAGAGCCGAACTCTCCCACCAGGTCGTCGATGGCCATGCCGTCGATCTCCGCCCGCACCCGCCGGGCGTAGAGCGGACTGCTGCCGAACTTGTTCAGGAATCCGGTCTCCAGCTTGAGAATGACGGGCTTCTCGTAGGGAGACTTGGTCGCTTTCTCCGTCACGACTCACCTCGGGTGATCATCTGCTGAAACGGCCTCATATCCGTGATCATCTCGTATGTGTATCGGATGAACAGCTTGCCGGCCTCGTACTCCAGGTCCACCGCCCCTGGAAGCCCCAGGGCCTTTCGGACCATTCGAGCGGGCAGGTTGATCCCGACGCCCGTCGCGAAGTAGGCCCAGGCCGGGAACCGAGGATTGATCTCCACCAGGTAGACGTCCTCCCCATCGACGATGCACTCCAACTCAAAGGGACCCTTCCACCTGAATTTCTGGATGAATGACTCGGTTGCCCGGAGCATGGCGTCGTTCTTGATAGTCACCCCGGTCCAGATCTTTCCCAGCTCGGTGATCCACATCTTTTTTAGACCGACGTGTCCCAGGCTGTGGCCCTCCCCGTCCCCCACCGCCACGACGTTGAGCTCTTCGCCCTTGATCACTTCTTGGACGATGATGGGATACCCCCACTCAGCTACGATCTTGTTGTAGTGACTCATGGCCTCCTGAGTCGTGTACGCTCTGTAGGCCTTGTAGAAGGCTCCTTTCACCATGACGGGAAGCCCGATCCGCTCCGCCGCTCCGGCCAGTCCCTCGTACGAGCTCACCACCTGGGTGTCCGGGAGCTGAAGGTCGATGGCATCCGCCACCTCCTGGAGTCGGTCCTTTCCCCGCAGGCGATACTGCTCCGGGGTCGGAACGAACGTCCGTATGCCCCTCTCAGCCAGCTCCTCGTGGTAGCGCATGTAGAAGGGCATCTCGGTGTCGAGCGTCGGGATCACGAAGTCGAGGCCGGATTCCTCCTGGATGTACGTGAGGCGCTGCAGGTACGCCTCGTGCCCCGCGGAGGGGTAGGGGACCATGAAGGCCTGGTCCACCAACCAGTCCATGTAGATTCCGGGCTCCATGGCATCGTAGGCCAGGCCGACGATCCGGACGTCCAGGTCCTTCGCCTCCTTGAGGCTCCGCGCGACGCCGATGCCCGGCCCTGGATTGTCCACCGCGTTGATGCCGGAGACGCCGATGGTGAGCGAGTCCACGGACCTCACACCAGTCGGTGGGTCCGGAGGTGATCGACGAAGTCGGCGACGTCCCGTTCGGCCTCCTCGGCATCCACTTGGAACTTATCCTCGAGCTCCTGGGCGATCTCGGCCCCGGACTTCCGCTCGATCAGCCGTTCCAGGATGAACATCCCCGTCTCGTTGAGCGAGAAGCTCTCGCCGGTGGTGGGGTCGAAAGCGAATCCGTCCCGGTTGATGGCGAGCTGGTGGAGACGACTCATGGTTTCCATCTCATCGGTTCGGGTGCCCGGGACCGGATCGTCAAAAGCTCCCGTCGCGTGAGGCGTCCCGCAAGAGGCTCGCGGGAAGCGACCTTCCCTGTTCGAGGCCGAAGGTGGCCCGGTCGTGCGGCCGGAGAGAACCGGTAGTAAGGTACTCTGTGGCCTCGCGAGATCCTCCCAGACAGAGTCAGGAGCCATGAACCACGACGTGGAGGCACACTTCAAGAGCCCTGTGGAGGCGGTCCGGCACGGAGTGAGGAACGCCCGGCAGGAGGGTCGTTCCGCCCTCCTGGAGACCGAGGCTCTCCGCGTGGCGCGGGCCCTCGGACTTCGGGTTCCGGAACACCGGACTGTAAAGGACTCCGAGTCCGTAGCCTATCTTTACCTGGACGGAATTCCCGGCGATCGGGTGGTCGTCAAGGTCCTCTCGGCGGAGATCCTGCACAAGAGCGACGTCGGTGGTGTGCGGGTGGTGCGAAAGAGGACGGCGGAGGTCTCGGCCGCGATCCGGGAGATGGAAGATCGGTTCTCGAAAGAGCCGGTGGCGGGCTACGTGATCAGCGAGTTCATCCAGCACGAGCCGGGTCCCAGCGGCGAGCTCCTTCTGGGGATACGGTGGACTCAGGAATTCGGCCCGGTGGCCACGGTGGGGCCAGGTGGCGTCTTCGCTGAGTTCCTGGCCGCGAATCTGAAGCCCGGCCTAGAGGTGGCGATCTTCTCCCCCGAGGTCCGCGACGATCCACGGATCCGCGGCGTGCTCGCTGCGAAGGCCGTCACTCCCCTGGTGACGGACGGGATGCGCGGCCAGAAGGCTCGGATCTCGCTCCAGGACCTGGCGGGGCTTGCCCGTCGCTTTCTGGATCTGGGGGAGGCGACGATGCCCGACGAGCTGTCCGAGTTCGAGGTCAATCCGCTGGCGCTGACCGCCGCTGGGGTAGTGGCCCTGGACGCCCTCGGGCGCTTGGGAGGCGAACGGCTCGACTCGCCGCCTCCGCGTCCGATCTCCAAGATCGAATCCCTGCTGAAACCGCGCTCGCTTGCGATCATGGGCGTCTCGGACCGGATGAACCCGGGCCGTGTGATCCTCGACAACGTGATCCGATCGGGCTTCCCCAGGGACCGCATCCGGGTGGTCAAGCCCGGTGTGGATTCGATCGAGGGATGCCAGTGTTTTGAGGACCTTTCCTCGCTACCCGAACCCGTCGATCTCCTGGTCCTGGCCATCGGGGCGGCCCAGGTCCCGGAAGTCCTGGAGGAAGTGATCCACGACCGCAGGGCGGAGAGCGTGATCCTGATTCCCGGAGGCCTCGACGAGCGGGCGGAGAGCCGACCGCTGGCGGAGGGAATCCGGGCGTCGCTGGACGAGGCCAGGAAGAGTGAAGACCAGGGGCCTGTGCTGAACGGCGGCAACTGCCTGGGTATTCGGTCGTGGCCGGGGAGGTACGACACCCTCTTCATCCCGCCGTACAAGCTGAGTCCGAAGAGTGCGGGAATCGCGGCTGACGAAGCGGAGAGGCGCCCCCTGGGGGAAGCGCGCGAGGCTGGTGTGAGCACCGGCGGGGCGGGCCCCTCGCCCGTGGCTCTGATCTCCCAGAGCGGCGCCCTGGCGCTGGCACGACTCGAGAGACTGCCGTGGCTGGATCCAAGGTACGTGGTGACCCTCGGAAACCAGAGCGACCTCACGGCTGCGGACTTTCTGGAATACCTGAAGGATGATCCACATCTGCGGACCTACGCCTTCTACCTGGAGGGATTCCAACCGCTGGACGGTCGGCGATGGCTGAGACTCGCGGCGGAGATCGTGGAGGGAGGGCGCACGGTCCTCCTCTACCGGGCCGGGAGGACCGGGGCCGGAGGAATGGCCGCGGCTTCTCACACGGCCTCCATCGCGGGAGACTACCGCGTGACCCGGGAGCTGGCTTTGTCTGCGGGCGTGCTCGTGGCGGAGACGCTCCGGGAGTTCGAGGATCTGTTGCGCCTTTCCGTGCTCCTGGAGGGAAAGACGATCGACGGACTGCGGCTGGGTGCGGTGTCGAATGCCGGGTTCGAGTGCGTCTCTATGGCCGACAACCTGGGACCGTTCACGCTGGCCCATCTGGGCTCTGGCGCGTCGCGGCGGGTTCAGGCGGTGCTGGAGGGGCGACGGCTGGGCGGCATCGTGGGAGTCCAGAACCCACTGGACCTGACCCCGATTGCCGATGACGAAGCATTCGAAGAGGCCGTGAGGGCCATCCTCGACGACGAGGGGGTGGACGTGGGGGTGGTGGGATGCGTGCCGATGACCCCTGCGTTGAAGACCTTGGGCGCCGCACACGGCCACCCGGAAGACGTCACGGCCGAGGGCTCCCTCGCCCGACGCCTCGTCCGACTCGGGCAGGAATGTCGCAAGGCCTGGGTGGCCGTGGTGGACGGTGGAAGGCTCTACGATCCCATGGCTACGGTCCTGGAGGCGGGCGGAGTCCCGACGTTTCGCACGTCCGACCAGGCGATGAGAGGGTTCGGTCGGTACTGCCAGTGGCGGTTGATGAGCCGGAGCTAGGTTCCCGTCAGCCCATTGGCAGTCGGTCCCAATCGACCCCGGAACGAAGCATCCGGAAGTCCCAGGCTCGCCCCCGGGCCGGGGACGGTCCGGTCCGTTTCCGGCTTGTCAGCGGTTGAGGGTCCAGTCGTAGAAGAGGTACTCGATCCGGATGTCCGAGAGGTGTTCCCGCAGGTAGTCGGCGGCCGTGCCGGTCCGTAGGTGGCGCAGCACGAACTCGAGCACCCCTCCTTCGAAGTCACGGCGGTACCAGCGGAAGATCTCGGAGAGGAGGATCTTGTTCTCCTCCGGAAGGACGATGACCTCCGAGCTGTTCACGAAGTTCCTCGTGGCTTCCTCCAGCTGACCCTCGATCCGGCCCGGATCGTAGAAGTCGATATTCGGGCAAGAACGGGAGCCACACACCAGGGCGAAGTGGATTCGGGGGTCCAATCGCCTCAGGACGAAGAGCCGGCGCGGGTCGAAGGGTCCAAACGGGCGAAACAGGCGGTGAGGGTGGTGTCGGTTCGAACGTAGAATGCCGTGCTCGATGTCGTCCGCCGAGAAGACGTGCCTACCCACCCGGTATGCCGCTCGCCGGAACAGGTCGGGGATCTCCTTGACGGAGGAGCGGATGTCGAGCTCGACGACGGCGTGGATCACCAGCGCGTTGTACAGATTGATCCAGAAGGCCCTCTGTTCCTCCTCCGTCTCCAGGCTAGGGAGCTCGAAGTCACGGAGCTCGACGGTCAACCGCCTGTAGTCCTGGTACGCATCCAGGGCGCCCATGGACGAGTAGTCCACGCGACCCTTGTCTGGGTCGTGGCAGCTGATCCGGATCTGTTTGAGCACCGCTGCGAGCCGCGAGGCGAGGAAGGGCGAGCTTGGAGCCCCAGCCCCTTCCACTCCGACGCCGCTCACCGGTCCCGCGTGACCCGCCTCTGAGGGCCGCGCAGCCACCGGGTTCAGGATGACGGTACGGCCCAGCTTCTTCCCCTCTCCAAGGTCCAACCAGCGATACCTGCCCCGGCCTTCGTAATACTCCTGAACGAGGTCCACAAAGAGAGCCGCGGTCCACGAGAATCCGTCCGATCCATATGCGGATCCGTCCTTCGAGTCGAAGTACTCGTGGAACCCGAAGCGGATCGGAAGCTGGATCATGTCCTTGCGCATGGCATCGGCCTTCTCCCGATAGCCGTACTCCTGCAGGCCCTTCGCCAGCATCCAGTTGATGTTGATCCAGACGGGGCCCCGCCAGTAGTTCCGGGAGTCGAAGTCCCCGCGCGTCATGTCGTAGTTCGGAATCGTGAAGCAGTTGCCTTGCCGGAGGGAGCAGAAAGAGACCGAGTCCATGACGCCGTAGGTCTCATCCGCTTGCTCCCTTCCGGCCGCCCCCGCGAAGAGCGGCATGAAGCTGGCTGCCGAATGCGTGTGGATGGTCTCGCCAGCAGCGAGATCATAGCATTCGAATCGCCGGCAATCGGAGCACCAGAGCTTCTCCGAGATCGCCCGGCGGGTCTGCTCGTGCCATTCCACGATCTCTCCCACGTCCTCTCCGAGAATCCGACCGATCTCCACCAGGCTGCGGTTGGCCCGGCACAGGATGGAGTTGAACAGGACATCCTGGATGAGGAACGGGGAGGTGTCGAAGATGCGTTCCTCCTGGTACTCATTGCGGCGAAACAGGTCGACTAGGAGCACGTAGCGATCGTAGTCGAGATCGGACGGGCGTTGCTCGGCCGGCACGCCGTGATCCAGATCCTTTCGCCGATAGCTGGGAAGGGGATAATCGGCCGGGTCGATTCGACTCAGCGGCACATCCCAGGTGGGGGAGTTGTCGAGGCCGGACTCCCAGGGGTGGCGAATGTAGACCAGCCCTTCTCGGAGCGGGTCCCGGTCCCGATAGAGATAGGCGTGGGCCGCCCGGAGCCTGGGGAAGATCTCCGCCAGGAACCGGGTGGCAGCGGCTCGATCGCGGGCCTTCTCGTAGATCTGCGCGCAGGCCAGGGCGTGAAGTGGTGGCATGGTGATACCACTGGTCATGCGCCCTTCGGGCACCTGCCAGAAGTCGGGCTCGGGGAAGTAGTGACCCAGGGCGTCGGGATTGAATACGATCTGGGGCACCAACCCGCTCTCCCACTGGGCAGAGAAGAGCGACTCCAGCTCGCGCTGAGCCCGGGTCTGGTCGTGGTGGGAGGTTCCGATGGCGATGAAGCCCGAATCCCAGTTCCACTGATGCGGATAGAGGCTGGGAGAAGGCCGGGTGTACGAGCCGGTCCAGTTCCGGTCGAGAATGGACCGGGCCTGCCGCAGGTAATCCTGGAACCCCGTCTCTCCGAACAAACGGCCCACCATCTCAGCCCACATGAATGGCCGGTCTGGTCCTGTCTGGGTGAGCTCCGGTCACCGTGGGGGCCTCACCGTGGGGGCCAGGCGCTCGAGGCCCATCTTATGCGACGTGGATGCCGAGACCTTCGAGGTGACGATGCGCACGGTAACGGACCGGTCAGCCAGCTTCCAGGAGGACCGTCCGCGCGAACGAAGCCGCCCCGACGACCGGTGCGTCTCCTCCCAGCCGGGCGCGAGTGACGCGAAGCTGCTCCACTGCTGCCGCCAGGGCGCGCTTGCGGAGCTGGGGCTCGGCCAGGTCGATGAGCTCAGGGGTTCCTTCGATGACACCCCCGCCGAGGATCAGCAGGCAGGGGTTCAGCGTGTTTACGACTCCCACCAGGCCGGCGGCCATGAACCGGGCCGTCTCCGTGACGAGTCGACTGGCGAGAGAGTCGCCCTCGTGGTACGCGTCGCTCACGTGAGCCGCGGTGATGGCCCGAACCAGCCCGCCGGCTCGGGCGATGATGGATTCGGCGCCCGAGGGGTCGTCGGCTGCCGCTTCCTGAGCGCGCTCTCCGATGGCCCAGCCGCCCACATAGGCCTCGAGACACCCCCGGTTCCTGCAGCGGCAGTCCCGTCCCCCCTCTACCAGAGTGACGTGACCGAGCTCCCCCCCGGCGCCCGAGCAACCGGTCACGAGTTGCCCGCCGCTCACGATTCCTCCGCCTACTCCGGTGCCCACGAAGACGCAAACGATGTCGTGAACGCCCTTTCCCGCGCCGTGCCTCCACTCTCCCCAGGTGGCCGCCTGGACGTCGTTCATCACGGTTGCAGGCCGGTCCAGTGCGTCTTGCAGGAGCGCCTTGAGAGGGACGTCTCTCCAACCGAGGTTGGGGGCGAAGCGGAGGACGCCGGTCCCCACGTCCACCTGACCCGCGATTCCCATTCCCACGCTGGTGGCCTGGGTGGCCTCGACCCCGAGGCACCCCCCGACACAGGCTCGGATATCGGCCATGAGACCCTCGGGACCCTCGGTGGCGTCCGTGGGATGCCGGTGGGATGCCACCACGGTTCCGTCCGCATCGACCAGGGCCGTCCTGATCTTGGTGCCGCCCACGTCCACGCCCAGGGTCAGTGCTCTCTTCGCCCCTACGTTCGGCTGGGCGGAGCGTGCTTCGCCGGGAGTCATGGGACTTCCTCCGTCGGGACCGCCTGTTCGTCCATCAGCCACCAGGTGGTCCCGGCCGCCCTCACCCGCGCCGCGGGGTAAGGGGAGGCGGCCGGAGCCGGATCATCCAGGATCGCCTTCATCACGGGTCGTTTGTTCGAGCCGGAGACCAGGAAGACCGCATGCCGGGAGCGGTTGATCGCCGGAAGGGTCAGGGTCACCCGTCGGCGGGACACCACCCCGGCTGGCGCCCGCACGGCCCGGACCCATCTCCGGTCGCCATCCAGGCCTGGATCGTCCGGGAAGAGCGATGCCGTGTGGCCGTCGCTCCCGACTCCCAGGAGGACCAGGTCGAAGGTGAGAGCGGACTCGCCCTGGCCATTCGCGTCGAAGAACCGTCTCAGCATGCGCTCGTAGGAGCCGGCGGCTCCCCGCGGCCCCCGCTCGGTCCGGACCCGGTGGACGTTTCCCTCCGGAATCGTGATTCCGGAAAGAAGGGATCGGGCCACCATCCGGTAGTTGCTGTCCGGATGGTCCAATGGCACGGAGCGCTCGTCTCCCCAGAATAGATGCGTGTGCTCCCACGGAATGCGACTCCCGGACTCCGCAGCCAGAATCCGGTACAGCGTCCGCGGGCTTCGGCCGCCAGCCAGAGCCATCGCGAAGCGACCCCGTTGGCTCACGGCGGCGTTCGCGGTTTGCTCGATGAGAGACGCCGCTTCCCGACTCAGAGCGTCCAGGTCCGGAAAGATCCGAACCCGCCGGTCCCCGTGGCCGACGGTCCCCGAGATCTCGCCAGGATCCAAGATCCTGGGGCGATCGGAGTTCCTGCGATGGGCGCCGGACTGCCCGGTCATCACCCCGCCGCTCATCCGTTCAACCACTTTCGGCCCTCCCGTTCCAGGAGGTGGTCGGCCTCACGTGGGCCCCAGGTGCCAGCCTCGTAGAACGAAATCGGCATGTCCTCCTCCAGCAGGGGGCTGAACAGGTTCCACGAAGCCTCCACCTCGTCCGATCGCACGAAGAGGGTCTGATCGCCCTGGAGGATGTCCAGGATCAGGGTCTCGTACGCTTCCGGCAGGGCGTCGTAGGCCTCCTTGAAGTCGAAGTCCAGCTGCTGGGTCCGGATGGAGAAGGGGTCGCCGGGTGCCTTCATTTCGAAGGAGAGGGAGAACCCTTCGTCCGGCTGGAGAGTGATCCGGAGCACGTTGGACTCGACATCACAGGGGTCGTGCTCCTGGAAGAAGCATACGGGAGGACGGCGGAAGATCACCGCGATCTCCGTGGACTTGCGGGCGAGTCGCTTGGCGGTGCGCACGTAGAAAGGGACCCCCTGCCAGCGCCAGTTGTCCACCTCCAGCCTCAGCGCGGCGTAGGTTTCGGCGCGGGAGCCCGGTGCCACGTGGTCCTCTTCCCGGTATCCCGCGACGCCCTGACCGTTCAACGCCCCCCGAACGTACTGACCGAAGACCACGTCCTCGAGGCGTGGGGTCGTGATCGCCTGCAGCACCTTCACCTTTTCGTTACGGATAGCGTCCGCCTCGAAGACCACGGGCACCTCCATGGCCACCAGCGTGAGAAGCTGGGTGAGGTGATTCTGCACCATGTCCCGGATGGCCCCGGCCTGCTCGTAGTAACGACCGCGGCTTCCCACCCCCAGGTCTTCCGCCACAGTAATCTGGACACTGTCGACCCGGTCGCGGTTCCAGAGGGACTCGAAGATCTGGTTGGCCAGTCGGAAGACCAGCAGGTTTTGTACGGTCTCTTTGCCCAGGTAGTGATCGATGCGATAAACCTGTGACTCCTCGAAGTGCTCGTGGACAAGCTGGTTCAGCTCCCGTGCCGACCGGAGATCCCGGCCGAAGGGCTTCTCCACCACGATCCGGGTCCATCCCCTGCTTCGGTTGAGACCGGCCTCTCCCAGGTGTCGGATGGTGGGCGGGAACGCGTTGGGGGGAAGCGCCAGGTAGAACGTCCTGTTCCCGGGTAGACCGTGCGCCCTCTCGATGTCTTCGATCCGCTTTGCCAGGCTCTCGAAGCCATCCGAGCCCCCTCCGACGGCCTGGTAGTGAAGACAACAGTCGCACCAGGGCCCCAGCTCCTCTGCAGAGAATCTCTGCTCGGTCAGAGCCTCTCGCGCCCATGTCCGGAAGCCTTCGTCGTTCAGGTCCGTATCCCGGGCCACGCCCAGGATGACCGACTTCTCCAGGAACCCCTTCGAGGAAAGGAAGAAGAGGCCGGGAAGGAGCTTCCGTCGCATGAGATCGCCCGTCCCTCCCATGACGACGAAGAGATGAGGAGCGACGGGCTCGTTCTGCTGAAACATCAGCTCTCCTTCCGCTTCACGGCGTGCCCGCCGAACTGGTTGCGCATGGCCGCCAGCAGCTTGTCCGCGTAGGAATCTTCCACCCGTGAGCGAAGCCTCTGGATGAGGGAGAGAGTGATCACCGGGGCCGGAATGTCCAGGTCCACGGCCTCGAAGAGCGTCCAGCGCCCCTCTCCTGAATCCTGCACGTAGGGAGCGAGATCCGGTAGATCCTGATTCTCCTCCAGGGCCCGCGCCGTCAGGTCCAGCAACCAGGAACGGACCACGCTCCCGTACCGCCAGATCTCGGCGATCTGATGGAGGTCCAACTCCCAGGTCTCCTTGGCCTTCATGATGGCGAAGCCCTCGGCGTACGCCTGCATCATGCCGTACTCGATACCGTTGTGCACCATCTTCACGAAGTGACCGGCTCCGCTTCCACCGACGTGGCCCCAACCCTGGTCGGGTCCGGGGGCCAGGGTCTCCAGAAGAAGCGCCCTTCGCTCCACCGCCTCCTTCGGCCCACCCACCCTCATGCTGTAGCCCTCCTCCAGCCCCCAGATGCCACCGCTGGTGCCCACGTCC
>JBDHKE010000175.1:0-5037 GCA_039586555.1 Gemmatimonadota bacterium
CTCCGAAGGGCCGTACGAGACGAGTACGTCGATAGGCGGTAGGTGCAAGCGTGGCAACACGCGCAGCCAAGCCGTACTAATCGCCCGAGTGGCTTGACTTCCTCCTCCTCTCCTGAACCGCGACCGGTTCATGAGTCCACGGATTCCTGGAATCCTCGAAGGCCGACTCACCCCCACACCCGTCCGAATATTCCGAAGGCCACATTCCCCGGGGAGTGTGGCCTTCGTTATTGGTGCGCGGAGCAGGAGGAATCGCTCGCGCGCCAAGTGGGACCGGGCGATCTCACCTTCCCTCCGTGCCTTCCGCCGCCCGCCGCGCGAGAAAGGGCTTCAGAAGCACGCGCGTGACCTCTTCCGGGTCTTCGGCGGCCATCACGGCTCCGATTACGGCAACTCCCGCCGCCCTCGTTCTCGCCACGTCCACCGCACGCTCGGGCAGGATCCCTCCGATCCCTATCACCGGTATATCGACGCTGCGAGCTACTTCATCGAGGCGCGAAATGCCGATTATGTCGCCCGCGTCGGTCTTCGTGGCGGTAGCGTACACCGTCCCACAGCCGATGTAGTCCGCTCCGTCCGCCTGAGCCCGACGCGCCTCCTCGGGATCATCGGTAGAGCAGCCGATGATAAAGTGGGCGGGTACCACCCGCCGGATGGCCGAAACCGGGAGGTCGTTTGGGCCCACGTGGACTCCGTCGGCATCACATGCGAGCGCGATGTCGAAGCGGTCGTTGATGATGAAATAGGCGCCGACGGCCTGAGTTCGGGAGCGAAGTCGTCTCGCGGCGTCCAGGAATTCTCGAGCTGAGGCGCTCTTGTCCCGGAGCTGGATCGTGAGTGCCCCACCGCGAAGGGCCGCCTCCACTACTGCTTCCACCGGACGCGGCGCGGCGAGGTTCCGGTCCGTGATGACGACGACGGAGAGTGCCTCGCGAAGTCCCGAGCGCTGTGGGCGGCGTTCCAGATCCGGATCAGTCATCGAAGGACCCGGACTCCCGCCTGGCCCGGGCCTTCGCTCGGTTGTGTTCGGCCAGCGTGCGTGAGAAGGCGTGCGAACCGTCCGGCTGAGCGACGAAGTAGAGATAGTCCACGTCCGCGGGATTCAGCGCCGCTTCCAGAGCGGCCTCCCCCGCCGCACCGATGGGGCCGGGCGGGAGGCCGGGTTGCGTGTAGGTGTTGTAGGGGTGATCCGCCACGGAATCGATGGCGGCGAAGAGGAGTCGCTCTCGCGGACCGCCGAGAGCATAGAGCACCGTGGGATCCGCCTGCAGTAGATAGCCGCGCCGGAGGCGGTTGTGATAGACCCCTGAGATCGTGGGCATTTCCTCCAGGACGCGAGCCTCCGCCTGAATGATGGACGCCAGCGTGACGATCTCTCTCTCGGTCATGTCCAGAATCGGAAGGCGAGCCCGTCGGGACGGGGTCCATGCCTCCTGATACCGTCGGACCATCGCCTGAACGACGGCATCCAGGGGTGCGCCGGGCGTGAAGCGATAGGTGTCCGGGAACAGATATCCCTCGAGACCCGGTCCCGGGACTCCCAGGTCGGCGTCGGCGTATCGATCCCTGAGCTGGACGAGGACCGTCTCAGCGGGCTGTTCCGTGATCTCGGCGACTCGCTCCGCGATTCTGGGCAGGGTGAAGCCCTCCGGGATCGTAACCGGAACCGTCATCACTCGGCCTTCGACCAGAGCGTCGACCAACTCCGCCCACGGCGTTCCCTGGCGCAAGGCGTACCGACCGGCCCTCACCCGCCCGTCGTCTCCGCGCAGGCGCGCGTAGACCCGGAACGGCAAGGCGTGGCGGACGAGCCCTCGAACCACGAGGGTGTCGGTGATCTGTTCGAAGGTCGCACCTGCAGGAACCGTGAACTCCACCGGGTCGCCGGGGGTGGGTCCGCCGCAGCCCACGGCCAGGACCAGGGACAAGTGCACCACCGGCTTCACGGCTTTCTGACCTCCGGCCTTCGTACCGCCTCCATGTCGAGCCATTTCTGCAGGATGATGACGGCGGCGGCCCGGTCGATGCGATCCTTCTGCTCCCGTCGGGACTTGGGAAGTCCCAGGCTGCGGATCGTCCGCTCGGCTTGAGCGGAGGTCATGCGCTCGTCGACAAAATGCACCGGGACGCCCAGCCTTCGGCCCAGCTCCGCGCAGACCTCGCGCACTTGCAGGCTCCAGTCGGTTTCGTCGCCCGAAGGATCAAGGGGGAGGCCGGCCACCACCGCTCCTACGCCATGGCGGCGCCCGATCTCTTCCAGGGCGCGGAGAGGCGGGCGGCGTCCCCGCCGGCGCGTCAGGGTGGGGAGGGGAGTGGCGAGCGTCCCCGTCGGGTCGCTCACGGCGAGTCCGATTCTGCGCTCTCCGAAATCGACTCCGAGGACCCGCATCGACCCAGCCCCAGTCTCCCGCGCGCTAGAGGTCTTCCAGCGCGTCTTCCAGCGCCATCCCGTCCAGCAGCCTGCCGTAGAGAAGGTGAATCGCCGTCTCAGAGCCGAATACGAAACGGCACTCCTCATCGCCTCGCGAGCGGCAGGACACCTCGAGGACGGCGATCGGTCCTCCCGCGATTCGAGTGAGGAGGGTGGAGAGGAAGCCGGCAGTGAAGGGACAGGAAGGCTGGCTCTCCTGACTGTCCAGGTCTGCTTCCGCCCAGTCGGAACTGCGGAGCGCACCGATGGCCGGATGCATCTTCTCGGCGGTCACGCTGCCCCAACCCCTGCGGGAGAAGAACTCGGACAGAGCCCGCCAGAGTGCTTTCTCGGATAGCTCCCCGGCGGGAGAGCGGAGGCCGGCGGCGAATTCGTCGTAAAAGGCCTCACCCATTCGGAACCCGGCTGCATGGAGTGCGTGCGTCGCTGCCAGGGGGCCGGCTTCTTCCCGCAGCGCACCCCGCAGCGCGCTCAGCGATAGCGCTGGGATCGCGATGTCTCGGCTGGGTCTTTCGAGCAGGTTCATGGGCTGAGATCGAGTCGAGGCGGCACTCACCGATTCCTGCGCCCGGTTCGCCCGCTTGTGCACGAGCGAGCCAGTGGCGGTAGGTTACGGGACAATCGAACGAACCCCTAATATATGATTATGTGGGATTCCAACCACCGGTCCGGGGCCTGGGAAGCGCCCCGGAGACTGCGCAAGCCATGCGCGGGTCCCATCACGGTGCGAACTCAAATGGAGTGGGTGACATGCGGTACGAGGACGAAGCGGATCTGTTCAACTTCATCGCGGGTCTGGCACTGGGGGCGGTGATCGGAGCCGGGATCGCCCTGCTCATGGCTCCGGAGAAGGGGACGCGCACTCGACGGAGGATCCGAAGGTTGGCAGGGGACGTCCGGAGCAACGCGGGCGAGCGCTGGGAAGACCTGACCGACGACATGAAGGATCGAGCCGGGGAGGTGCGAGGCCGGATGGGGGGCGCGTTCGAGGGAGCCCGGAAGCGGTTCTCGTCCTGAGTGTACCGTCGCAGCGAGGCCCGCAGGCGGCCTCTCTTCACTGGATCCGCCTGAGGAGCTCGAGAGCCTCCTGTTTGTGCAGAGCGTCGGTGGGCTCGATGGCTGGCCGCTCCAAGACGGTGCGGACCTCCTCCCGGGCCCCGTCCGGGTGCCCGGAGTCGAGGTAGATGCGGGCGAGCTCCAGGTGATGGATCAGCATTCCAGGCGCGAGCTGGGTAGCTCTTTCCAGCTGTCTCCGAGCCTCGTCCCATGAGGCCTCTTCGAACGCATCCGCGCCCAGCAGGCGACGGGCAACGAAGCGACTGAACCCGCTGAGTCGCATCACCTCCGCGTGCCACTGGCCCATCACATGGTGAGCGCCTGCGTGAAGCGAATCGATGGCCAGGGCCGCCAGAGCCTCCCTCCGTATCTCTCCGGCAAGACGGACCTTGGTTCGGGGCCCTTCATTCAGGGCCTGCCGGCCCAGAGCCACTGCCAGCCAGTGATGCCCCTGCGCGTCCGCGGGATTGACGCGAATGGCGGTTCGAGCGAACGATTCGGCTTGAGCGTACCGGCGCTCCTGGTCGTCGCTGTCGGCCGCCAGCATGCCGAGGGACACCGCTTCTCGGGCGGACTTCCACAGAGCCTCGTAGGAGGTCGAGTCCGAAGCGAGGATCTCCTCGAACACCTCGAGAGCCTCGAGGGGTCGGAGGCGACGGTGGAGATCGTCTCCGTAGGAGAGCCGTCCCTCCGGCTGCTGTGATCCGGCATGCTGGGCCTGCACCGCGGGAAGCTCGGCGGCCTGGAGCAGCGGCAGGAGGGCGAGGGTCCCCACGACAGATCGGCGCATGGTCGTCTACCTCGGATCGCGATCCGGATTGCCTGGAGAGGGAGAGGAACAATGGGGGGCTGCCAGAGGATCGGTCAATGATTCCTTACAGGGTCATCGAAAAGAAACGAAACGGGGTCGAGCTGGAACGCGATGAGCTGGAGGCCTTCTTCGAGGGCTTCCTGCGGGGCGAGGTGCCCGATTACCAGGCCTCGGCCCTCCTGATGGCGATGTACTTCCAGGGTCTCTCGCCCCGGGAGTTGGATGTTCTCGTCACGATCATGGTGGAGTCCGGAGAGGTCCTGGACCTCTCCCACGTTTCCGCTCCCAAGGTGGACAAGCACTCCACCGGGGGGGTCGGCGACAAGGTCTCCCTGGCCCTCGCGCCGCTCGCGGCCGAGCTGGGGCTGGTCGTGCCCATGATGTCAGGACGGGGGCTCATGCATTCAGGGGGCACGGTGGACAAGCTCGAGTCGATCCCGGGATTCCGAGCGGATCTCCCTCTGGACCGGTTCCGCAGCATCGTGGAGGAGGTGGGTGTGGCGATGATCGCTCAGACCTCCGAGATCGCGCCACTGGATCGGCGCCTTTACGACCTGAGAAGCGTGACCGCAACCGTTCCGTCCATCCCCCTCGTGGCCGCCAGCATCATGAGCAAGAAGCTCGCCGAGGGTCTGGACGGCCTGGTCCTGGACGTGAAGGTCGGCACCGGCGCGTTCATCCCCGAGGAGGATCGGGCCCTCCGCCTCGCCCGCCTGATGGTGGGCATCGGCACGACCGC
>JBDHKE010000176.1:0-6086 GCA_039586555.1 Gemmatimonadota bacterium
AGACGTTTGGCACCCACCCAGGTCGGCGAACGCGATCCGACTCGCGAACTCACCGTTCCAGGCATTGCGCGCGAACGCGGCGCCGGTCGCTTGATCGATCTCGGTGACCACGTAGGGCGCGGAGCGGCCGCGCGTGACGCCCAGCACCCATTCCGCATAGGCCGTGATCGAGAGCCGACGTCTGTGACTGGACCGATTCACCAGTGTGAGGCGCGAGATCTTGATCGGATCGCCCGGCGGCACGAACTGCAGCAGATCCAGGGCGATACCGTGGGAGGTGTGCTCGAAGCGACTGTAACCCTGACCGTGCCGGATGACGTACGGCCGGGCGTCTTCGCGGATCGGAAGACATGTCGGCCCCCAGATCAGACCGCTGTCCAGATCGCGCACGTAGAACGCCTCGCCCGGCGTGTCGCTGACCGGATCGTTCGACCACGGCGTCAGCTTGTTCTCCCGGCTGTTGACCGACCAGGTGTAGCCGGAGCCCGACTCCGAAACCTGGAATCCGAAATCCGGATTCGCCACCACGTTGATCCAGGGAGCCGGCGTCCACTGTGCCTGGCCCAGGATCGTGACGTACTCGCGGCCGTCGCGCGAGAATCCCCCCAGGCCGTTGAAGTACCCGAGATCGAGTGTCGGGGGGGGAACCGGTTCCGCTTCCTCGCGCGGCGTGCGGAGCCGGGGCGGCACCGGTCCCGGCCTCGAGCGCTGAAGCCGGATCACCTGCTCGGACAGCGTGCCCGTGTTCGCCAGGACCACCACGCGCGCCGCCGAACGCAGCAGAACCAGATCCTCCGCAGGCAACAGGTCCTCCCGCAGCACGAACACGTTCCCCCGTTCCCCGTCCGTCTCACCGCCGAGCGCGGACTGACTCGCCCGTACCATGGCTTCAAACGCTTCTTGGAGATCCTGCCCGTAGGACGTGCCCCTCGCATTCAGTATCACCAGGTCGGAGGGAATCCCTTTGAGACGCCAGTACTCGTGCGCCCGCAGGAGTTGCCTCGCGACATCCCGCTCCTCGTCGCGCTCGACTCGTACTACGGCGATCGGCAGATCACCGGAGATCCCGTAGGCCCAGAGCCCAAAGGGACCCCGACGGTTGCTGGCCAGAGCATACGATTGGCCAGACGTTGGAACAGATGCGCTTCGTCCTGGGAGATCTGGAGGTGGTGCAGTTGGACCTGCGCGTACATCCAGGCGAGCGCACTCTCTCGCTCGAACGTTCCCGGCTGGCGGTACTTCTCCGCAATGTCGAGGGCTTCCTCCCGCGAGGTTGCCACCAGCGTGGTGAAAACGAGACGGACCGTTCCCCCGGGTGGGATCGCCACCCGATACCGGAGACTCACCACTGGATCCAGAATCATCCCCGCCGTGTTGGTAAGCGGGTGGCCCTCTATCACCGAGGCCGGGGTCCTGACCCCGCGGCCCCGGCCCAGAAAGCGGGCGCGGTCGCTCTCGTACTGATACCTGCCGACAAGCTCACCTTCGATCGCGGCAAGGTGAGCCAGCCATGGTTGTGGCTCGTCAGCCGAACAGGGGCGTCGGGTCGCCAGCAGCGTCTCGAGCTCAGGAACGACTTCGGTTTCCACAAAGAGATTCGAGAAGACTGGATGGGCCTCGTCCGCGGCCTGCGGAGCAAGGGCGACTTCTGCGTAGGATGTGAAATCGATCTCACGATCACGGTTTTCGAGATTGGTCACCGTCAGCTGGCGCAGTTCGGCGTCGTCTTCGGGCGAGACCACGATCTCGAGCGTGATCGACAGTGACCGGTCGCGCTGGATGATCTTGGCCCGGTCTTCGGCATAAACGACGTTGTACCTGTCCACTTCGGTACCGCTTGGCTGGAACCCGGCCGACCAGACGTCACCGGTCTTCGCGTCACGCAAGAAGATGAAGGTACCCCAGCAGTCACGGGTCGTGTCCTCACGCCAGCGCGTGACGGCGAGGTTGTGCCACCGGCTGAATCCGGAGCCCGCCGCCGTGACCATCACCAGATACCGACCATTCGAGAGGAGATGGGTGCGCGGCGGGATGTCGTGCGGCGATTCGAACCGCCGCAGGGTTGGTGGCACGAGGTCACGAATGTGGACAGCCACCTGTACTTCCTCACCGCGCGGTCGCGTCACGGCTACCGCACGCGGCGTACGTTCCTGCAGCAAGAGCTCCGAAGCCTGGATCATGGGATGCGCGTGGAAGCGTCTCTGGGTGAGGCCCTGGTGCACGACGTTGCCCAGGGAGACGATCGTCATCCCCTGATGGTGGGCCATATACGCCCGAACCACTGCCACCCGTTCGTCTTCGGGAAGCCTCGATGGTGTGAAGTCCAACGCTTCGTAGAACCCGTAAGCGCCTCGGGCTCCGGCATCTTCGAGGCGCGCGATGTTGTCGCCGGCGGCCTTGGGATCAACCATAGCCGCGAGTGCGGTGGCGTAGGGAGCCACCACCACGTCCTCGAATAGCCCGCGCTTGAGTCCCAGGCCGGGCACGCCGAAATCCGAGTATTGATAGGTCAGCTTGACATCGCGCACGTTGTAGGCTGACTCGGAAACTCCCCATGGGACTCCTCGTTCCCCGCCATACCGCACCTGGCGCCCTACAACGAGACGGCAGGTGAGATCCAGCAGGCTGCTGGCAGGTTGCTCCATCACCAGCAGAGGCATCAGGTATTCGAACATCGATCCCGACCAGGAAACCAGCGCCGCCCCACGCCCCACCGGCGTGAGGGACCGGCCGAGGAGAAACCAGTGCCGTGGCGACACATCTCCCTTGGCGATGGCCACGAAACTCGCCAGCCTCGCCTCCGAGGCCAACAGGTCATAGCAGCTGGGGTCGAGAGTGTTGTCGGCCACCCGGCAGCCGATGGAGAACAACTTGCGCGAGGAATCGAACAGAAACCGGAAGTCCATCGCCTGGGCCATCTGTTCCGCCTGGAGGGCGACGGCAGAGAGGCGGTGCTCGAGAGTGATCTCCGCTGCCGCGTCCGGGTCCTCGGCTTGGAGCATCTCTAAATCACGTGCGTGACTCCGGACGGTGTCACGGACAGCGGTTGCCCAGGACAGGACCTCCGGCCCGGACGCGTGTCCCGCAGCGGCTGAAATTGTGCTGACTATATCCAGCAGGTTCTCCGCACTGGCCTCCAACTGCTCAAGCCGGGGACCCCATTCCAATACCGACGATGGGGGACCGTCCAGAGCGGCCGACATCGCGTCCAGGGCCTGCTGCATCTGCAACTCCGTGACCATTTCGGTGCGGCCGCCGAACGTCGACCTTGCCACCGCATCGAGCACTGGCTCGAGAGCGTCGCGGATCCCATCCAAGGCCTGCGGGCCCAACAGCGGTCGCCGTACCAGCTGGCGGCATCCCTGAGCCAGCGCGACGAGATGCCCCGCTAGATTCCCACTGTCGACGGTGGAGATGTATAGCGGATCGAGCGGCCCGAGGTCCCTGGTGTCGTACCAGTTGAAGAAGTGACCGTGGAACCGGCGCATCGAGGTCATCGTCTCCAGTGTTTCCTCCAGCCGCTGCACCATGTCCGAGATCCCGATCCAGCCGAAGTCGTGGGCCACCATCGTGCTCAGGAGGTACAGTCCCATATTGGTCGGTGAGGTACGGTGGGCGACCACCGGCTCGGGATCTTCCTGGAAGTTGTCGGGTGGGAGAGCGTGCTCCTCGTCGTTCACGAACGTCTCGAAGAAGCGCCAGGTACGCCGGGCAATGAGCCTCAGAATGCGTGTTTCCCTCTGCGAAAGGCGCTGTTTTTCGTCGAGCTTCATCGGAACGCTCAGCCGCCAGGCCAGAACGGGCGCCAGGCCCCAGAGGAGCACCAAGGGTCCTGCAACCGGCCACGCTCCCGGCTTGAACATCACGAACAGAACTCCGGCGCCCGAGGCTAAGACCACGCTCCAACGAAGGTGTCGGTAGAAGCTGCGAAGCTTCAGGTCGACTCCGTAGCCGGCCTGCGCGGCTGGGACCCACTCGAGGAGATGTCGCTTGGTGACATAGCACCGCCCGAGCGTGCGCACCACGGCATCCGCCATGTACCGGGCCTGGTGCGCCAGCGTGGCGATCGCAAGCAACACCTGCAGCGAAGCAACCTGGATGTCGTGGCCCGTGCCGCGCAGGTGATTTCGCTTCGAGAACCCTTTACGCCGCGGGAGCAGATCGTCGAGCACCGGCATGAACGCGGGCAACGCGATGGCAGCGAGTAACAGACCGGTCCACAGAAGCGGAGAGACAGCGGGCAGGGTCCAGGCTGCGACGCCAAGCAGAAACGACGCAGGCGCGGAGAGGCTGCGGCGCAGGTTGTCAAGCATCTTCCATCTGCCGTGCACGGGAATGCGCCCGCGCTGACCCCTCCCAGGCTCGTTGCCCCTGTGGCCAAGGATCCAGGGGAGGAGCTGCCAGTCACCCCGCACCCACCGGTGGTTACGGCGGACGGCCACCTCGTAGTTGGAGGGAAACTCCTCGAAAAGGTCGATATCGGTCACCAGACCGGCCCGTGCAAACAGCCCCTCGAAGAGGTCGTGACTGAGCAGCGCGTTCTCCGGTACCCGCCCCGCAAGAGCCGCCTCGAAAGCGTCGACGTCGTAGATCCCCTTTCCCGTGTAGGACCCCTCTCCGAACAGATCCTGATAGACATCGGATACCGCCGCAGCATAGGGGTCCACTCCCCCGGGGCCGGACACGATCCGCTGGTAGATCGTGCTGGCCGGTCCAGTCGGCAGGGAGGGAGTGATTCGCGGCTGGAGTATCGCGTACCCCTCAACCACCCGGCCTGTCTCGCGGTCGAAGCGCGGTCGATTCAACGGGTGGGCCATTGCCCCAACGAGGCGGTAGGCGGCCCGTCCAGGAAGTCGGGTATCTGCATCCAGTGTGATGACGTAGCGGACACCATCGGGCACGGTGGGCGGTTTGCCCTCGATCGGAATGAACGTGGTATCGGTTGCCCCACGCAGCAGCCGGTTGAGTTCGTGCAGCTTCCCCCGCTTTCGTTCCCAGCCGATCCACTTGCATTCCAGCTCGTTCCAGAGGCGCCGACGATGCAATAGTATGAACCGGTCCCCTCCCCCGGGCGGACTCCCGTATCGCTCGTTCAGACCGGCGATCCCGTCGGCCAGCTCGGCGAGGAGATCCTCGTCGCCGGGCATGTGTTCGTTGGTGGCGTCCTTCCAATCGGTCAGGAGTGCGAAATGGAGATGGCCCCCAGGATTCGCCAAGTAGTGCACCTGGAGCCGCTCGATGGACCCTTGGATGTCCGCGTGGCTGGTGAGTAGCGTAGGTACCACGACCATGGTTCGCAGCTCGGCAGGCACGCCGTGAGCGAGTTCAAGCTTGCAGAGCAATCGGGGTGGAACGAGCAGAGCGACCAGACGATGGACCAGGGACACCGCTATATCAGAGGCGGGTACGAAGGCGAGAATTCCCAGGAGGATGAGGATCGGTACACCTACTCCCGCGTTCCAGGTCAGGTACAGAGGGCCGGAGAGAACCAGAGTGGTGAAGACTGCGATCAGCCCGAAATAGCCGGAAACCGCACGAGCGCGCCACGCGCGTCGGATTCGGACTCGCATGGGGACGCGATAGCCCAGTCGCCGCTCGAAGGCCCACCGGCCACGGGACACGAGATGGTACCCCGGATCCTCCTCGGGGCGGTGGGGAATGGCTGGGACACCTGACTCATCCGACCGGAACGGCTCCACCTCGGCCGGACTGGTTGGTGAAGAGGCTCCCGCGTTCTCCTGCGCTGCTTCGCGGGCCAGCCGTACAGCTTCGCCTGCAACCTCTAATTCCGATCGCTTTGAACCCCGGGACAGTTCCTCAACGGCCGCCCGGTACTTGTCGCGAGTGGCAAAATCCATGGCAGCGAACCCGGGAACCGTTTGGAGGATCTCGTCCACCAGACTCACGCTCTCGAAGAACCCCGGCCAGCTGATGGAGGACATCCACCGCATGCTGGTGATGATGTTCCGGACCGTGATGTTCGCTGCGGCCTCAGCCTGATGTACCTGAACCACTACTTCGGTGGGGGAGGTCCCCCGGGCGGCCAGGTTCTCGTTCAGCCAGTCGAGGGCCGGTGTCACAGACGG
>JBDHKE010000067.1:0-19823 GCA_039586555.1 Gemmatimonadota bacterium
GCCACCTCGAGAGCGCCAAGGGAGCGATCTGTAGCCACGACGCGAGCGAACGGGCCCTCTCTCAGCAGAGAGAGCGCGATGGCCCCGCTACCGGTGCCAAGATCGAGGGCCGACAGCCCGGACACCCCTCTGATCCGGGCCCAGCGCAGGACCTCCTCGACCAGGGACTCCGTTTCCGGCCGGGGAATCAGCCCCCGGCGGTCCGTGACGAGATCCAACTCGCGGAAGGCGGTCCGGCCCAGAATGTACTGAACCGGCTCCCTCTTCGCTCGTCGCAAGAGCCGGGCTTTGAAGCGGGCCAACTCCTCGGCGGTAAGAGGGCGATCGAACTGGAGGTACAGATCGAGGCGGCCGACTCCCAGGGCATCCGCGAGAAGGTGCTCGCAGTCCAGCCGGGCCCCAGGCACTCCCCTTCCACCGAGGTAGTCCGCGCACCAACGGATGAGGCGCATGACCGTCCACGTGTCGTCCCTGCCGGGAAGGGCGCTGGCTGCCGGACTTCTCTTTCTCACCTCCACTGGGCGCCGGCCTCCAGCCGTTCCTCCTCCTTCGCCAGGCGGAGTGCACTGATGAGGGGCTCGAGCTCTCCCTGAATGACCTCGTCGAGAGAATGCAGCGTCAGGCCGATGCGGTGGTCGGTCACTCGATTCTGGGGGAAGTTGTATGTGCGAATCTTGGCCGAGCGGTCGCCCGTTCCCACCTGGAGCTTGCGCTCCCTCGCCCGCCTCGCTTCCTGTTCGGCGATCATGCGGTCCAAGAGACGGCTGCGAAGGACCCTCAGGGCCCTGGCCTTGTTCTTGTGCTGCGACTTCTCGTCCTGGCAGGTGACCACCAGTCCCGTGGGCATGTGGGTGATGCGGACCGCCGAATCCGTGGTGTTCACCGATTGACCGCCCGGCCCGGACGAGCGAAACACGTCGACGCGGAGGTCATTCGAGTCGATCTCCAGGTCTACCTCCTCCGCCTCGGGGAGCACCGCCACGGTGGCAGCTGACGTATGGATGCGTCCCTGACTCTCTGTCTCCGGGACCCGCTGGACGCGGTGCACACCCGACTCGAAACGGAGAACTCCGTACGCGCCCCGGCCCCGAACCTCGAAGATGACCTCCTTGACCGAACCGAGGATTCCCTCTGAGAGGGAGATGAGCTGTACCCGCCAACCCCGGGACTCGGCGAAACGCTGGTACATGCGCAGGAGGTCCCCCGCGAAGAGACCGGCCTCGTCCCCACCGGTGCCCGCGCGTATTTCCACCACGGCCGCCCGGTCGTCCAGAGGATCCTGAGGAATCAGGAGTTCCCGCGCCCGGGCCTCCACATCGTCAATGCGGGTCTCGAGAGCCTGGATCTCCTGTTCCGCGAGGTCCCGCAGCTCCCGGTCCTCCGCCTCCCGCAGGAGATCGTGTGCCTCCTTCAACTCCGTGGCCAGCGCGCCGAGCTCGGCAGCTGTGCGGACGACCGGCTCCAGCTCGGCGCGCTCCTGACCGAGGCTCCTGAGTCGCTGGGGGTCCTGCGAAACCCCAGGGTCCGACAGCTCCCGATCGACCTCGCCCATCCGGCCCACGGCTTCGGCCAGTCGGGCCTGGAGCCGTTCGTCCAGCGCGGAAGCACTCATGGAGACTCAGTCTGGGGGGGTTCCTGCGGCCTCAAACGGGATCGCGATGAGGAGATCTAGGGAAGCGGCCGGGAGAACTCCCGGCCGCAGCGATCACTTCTCTGGGTTGGATGCATACTTGCGCTTGAAACGCTCTACCCGACCGGCCGTGTCAACGAGCTTCTGCTTACCCGTGTAGAACGGGTGACACACCGAGCAGATCTCGACGTGGATTTCCGGTTTCGTCGAGCGAGTCTCGAACCGGTTTCCGCAACTGCAAACCACGGTCGTCGACACGTACTCGGGATGGATTCCGTCCTTCATGTGCATTCCCTGTGAGGATCGGGAGCGAGCCTACCGGGCCCGCAAGAGTTTAAATATAGATCGGCCCCGATTTCGGTTCAACCGACTCTCCAGCTTTCGCCTTTCTCCTCATTGGAAGTCCCAGGAACACGGCCAACGTGGCCAGAAGACAGCCAGGCCCGAGAAGATCACCGGCGTGCGCATAGAAGGTCAGGCCCTCCGTGGTAAGGAGCACCTCGGTCCGTTCGGCAGCCTCGGAAAATCCGGCACGCCCGGTTACCCGCCCTACAGGATCCACGAACAGCGAGATTCCGGTGTTGGCGGAGCGTGCGATGCCCACTCGGTTCTCGATCGCCCTCATCACGAGGTGCGCCGGGTGCTGCCACACAGCGGTTGTCCTGGTGTACCAGGGTCCCCGTCCGAGCCATGCATCATTGGTCATGTTCACAAGGAAATCCGCCCCGGCCCGCCGAAGGCTGCGGGCAGCCTGGGGGACCGCCGATTCGAAACAGATCAACACTCCGAAACGGCCCACCCCCAGCCGCGCCACAGGGGACTCCTGTCCCGGATCCAGACCACCCAGCTCGCCCAGCCGCGCCCCACGCAGGTCTAAACCGACGGATGGAACCCGCTCGACGCCCGGAACCAGATAACGCTTGTCGTAGGTGAACTCGACGGGTCCGTCCGGAGGGACGAGGAATGCCGAGTTGAACACGCGACCGGTCTGCGAGGGCGTCTCCCCAAGCCGGTATGCGCCCAGGAGCACCGGCGCACCGGCGCGGCGCGCCTTCTCGTGCGCGAACCCGACGAAGTCCGAGGATTCTGAGAACGCCGCGGGAAAGGTGGTCTCGGGCCACACGACGAGATCCACCGCGTTGGGGCCTCCCATGCCCATGAGCTCGTCCAGCGCCCGCCGGGTCCAGCCGCCTGCGGAGTCCGGGTCCAGCTTGGCATCCAGGGGCACCGCTGGCTGAAGCACGGTCACCGTGGCAGTGGGCAGCAGTAGCAAGGTCTTCGCTCTCCAGATTCCCCATGCCGGTGGCAGAGCCCAGACGATGCCTAGCGCGGCAATGCGGGACCAGAGGCGTCGGCGTTCCAGGATTCTCGGGATCAGGTCCGCCAGGAGCCCGTTCACGAGGGCGATCCAGAAGGTCACCCCATTCGCGCCTACCAGCTCCGCGATTCCCACCAGCTCGGGATAGGCTGTGAGAGAGCTCCCCAGGCCCAACCAGGGGAAGGCTAGCTCTCCAAGGTGGCCCTGCGTCCACTCCATCGCGGTCCAGAGGATCGGTAGGGCCAACCACAGGGGGAGGGTGGTCCGTGCCGCCACCCGGTGCAGAGCCCATCCCAACAACCCGGTACCCACGGCCAGGAGCAGGACGGTGAAGACGAAGACGAGCGCGCCCAACCCCGTGAGCGGTGCGAGAGCCAGCGGCACCCAGTAGAGGAGAAGGCCGTAGTACACGACGCCGCACAGGAACCCTGCGCGAAGGGCGCTGCCCGCCCCAATCCGCGTGCGGGGGAGCCTTCCGATGAAATGAGCCAGCGGAACGAGAGATACGAAGGGAAACACCGGCAGGTGGACAGGCGGGAAGGAGAGCACCAGAAGGACCCCGGACAAAGTGGGGACAAGGCGCTCCCCAGGGTGCGGCCAGAGAGTACGAATGGAGACCTACCAGTCCGTTCCGGGGGCGTCAGGCACCCCGCGTCAGCGGGGCGGTCGTTCGCCCGGGGCGGCAGGGCCTAGCATGAATTGCGCCCCGGCCCGAATCTCGAGGTATGCCAGGTCTTCCAGGAGCTCGACCCGCCCCGCACCATAGAAGCGAAAGCGCTCCCCAAGGGGATACTCCAACCCGGCATGAAGGTTGAGGCCCGGCGAAAGGCGATCGAGGAGGTCTTCCACGAACGTGTCCTCGATGGCATCCCCCTCGCCGTTCAGAATGTGGGCAGATGCCCCTAGGCCGGCGTACGTCAGGAATCCCAAGGGTACCGACCAAACCACGTGGCCGTCCAGGCTGAGCACGAAGTCAGTCCAGGTAATCCGTCCCAGGCTCACCTCCGGAGGCGGCTCACCGGGATTCGTCTGCTCGACCAGCTCGCTCACTCTCCCCTCCAGCTCCCGGACCTCCTTCCGCTTGAAGTCGGCGGACCAGTAGGTGAGGCCAGGAACGATGCGGACCCCCGGTCCAAGATATCCCAGGTCCAACCGACCCCCGAGGGAGTAGCTGTTCTCGACTCTCGTGGGAACGATGCCCCCGAATTCCAGAGCGACTCCTCGGAACTCCAGATTCTCGTAATCGAACTCGGCCAGTTCCTGGCTCCAGGCCGACGCCGGGAAGAGCACGGCCAGCGCGAGCAGCGCCGGTGCGAAGAGTCGGGCTCTGGCATGGGATTGTCGTGATCTGCTCATTGCGTGCTCCGCTCCAGTGGAGCCGATTCCATCCTGTTGCCGCCCCAGCCGCGAACGAGAAACCCATCCTCCGGGCATCTAGGGTCATCCAACGACTCGGGCGACGAGGTCATACTCCAGTGCGTCCACAACCTCCACCTCCACCATCTGCCCCCGGTGGAGTGCCACGGTCGGCAGCAGGTGGGTCACCCCGTCCACGTCCAGTGCTTGAGCGGCGGTTCGCCCCACTGCTCCGAAATCCGGATCCTCTTCGAGAATCTGGTCCACCAGAGCTGTGGTCCGCCTCCCCACCCAATCGAGGTTCACGTCGTAGGAGATCCCCCGTTGGAGGTCCAGCAGCTCCTCGAGTCGCTCCCGCTTCAGGGACTCCGGCACCTGACCTTCCATTTCGGCGGCCCGTGTACCTTCCTCCAGCGAATAGGCGAAGGCGCCCAGCCGGTCGAACCGAACCTCCTCCACGAACTCCAGCATGGTCCGAAAATCCTGGTCGCTCTCCCCGGGGAATCCCACGATCACCGTGGTCCTCAAGGTCAGATCGGGAATGGCCTCCCGAAGCCACAGGACTCGCTCGCGGATGGTCGCCTGGCGCTCCGGCCTTCTCATGGCCCTGAGAGTGCGATCGGACCCATGCTGGATCGGCATGTCCAGATAGGGAAGGATGCGGGGCTCCGAGGCCACCAGATCGACCAGCTCCTGGGTGATGCCGGAGGGATACATGTAGAAGAGGCGGTACCAGGGGACCTCCGTCCGGTCCACGAGGGTCCGGAGGAGGTCCGGAAGGAGCGGAGCCCCATTCCCGCCCGTACCGCGTCTTCGATCCCTTCCGTACCAGGTCGTGTCCTGGGAAACCACATTGATCTCCTTCACCCCGCGAGCCTGAAGCTCTCTCGCTTCTCTCACCAGCTCCTCCACCGGCGCGGATCGGTGAAGGCCACGCATCAGCGGAATCGCGCAGAACGCACAGGCGTGGTCGCAGCCCTCGCTGATCTTGAGGTAGGAGGTGTGTGGCGTCTCGGTGGAGAGAATCCGGAGCGGACGCTCCATCGTGGGCACCGACACATCTTCGTGGGGGAGGAGATCGCGCTTCCGCAGCTCGGGCAGGAGCTCACCCAGCTCGGTCAAGCCCAGGAAGAGGTCCACCTCCGGAATCTCCACCGCCAACTCCTCCTTGTAGCGCTGAACCAGGCACCCCACCACCACCACTGCCTTGACCCGCCCGACACTCTTGAGCTCGCAGGCCTCCAGGATCGTTTCGATGGACTGCTCCTTGGCAGATTGAATGAAGCCGCAGGTGTTGACGATGACCACCTCGGCATCCTCGACGTCGCTGGACACCCGAGCACCGTGCCCGACCAGGCCGGCCATCATCCGCTCGCTGTCGACGGTGTTCTTGTCGCAACCAAGAGTAATCAGACCCATCCGGGGGCCATTGACGGGACCGATGGGAGCGAACGCGTGGTCAACGGGTTTCACATCCCCCTCGACCTCCGGACGGATGGGATCGGGGGAGAGAGGGAAGACCGGCAGGTCCCGAGTGTTCATGCCAGGGATCGCGCCGTCTCAGCGGTGAACGATCTGGACGCCCTTGGGCGGTGTGAAGCGGAAGGTGTCTTCTTCGAGAGATGGATCGACCCGGAGACCCTCCAGCTCGACCGTTCGCAGCGACTCGTTCAGCTCCTCGATCTCGACCCTCCGCAGAAGCGAATTCTTCGCGTCCAGCCACACCCGGGCGCCGCGGTAGTCGGACGGGCCCCGCGGGACCAGCTCGAGGACATGCGTTTCGTTCCCACCCACGTCCTCCGTACCTCCATACGCGACGGCGTATTTCTCCGCGGGATTCGCGAGGAATTCCTGGTGGAAGTCCAGTCGCGCGCCGGCGGCGTCAGGTCGGGATCGGAACACCACCCCGGGGTCGGTGCTGGGAAAGTAGACCCAGAGATACTCTCCATCGATCACGACGAGATCGCCCTCCGGGTGGCTGAAGCGCATCAGAAAGTAGCCGGGTGGCCTCTGGCATAGCTCGCCCTCCGAATCCGTCACCTGATCCAGCAGCGGAACGGAGAGACGCTGGCGAAATCGGGTGCAGAACGCGGACATCGACTCATAACGCTTGGCACTCCGTCCAAGGATCTCCAGGGGATCGGGCTCCTGCTGGCCGGATGGCACGGCCCGCTCCGTCCCCGGTGACAAGGGCCCGGACAACACGAGGCCGACGGCAAACGCCCACAATCCGCTCATTATTCCCGGAGATCGGAGGGACAACGCATGGGACGGTCGGTCTCTACACTGTGGGACAGGGCCCGTTCCCGCAGATCACGTCTTCTCCCTTGCCACCAGGGTGTCCAGCTCGTCCAACCCCACGAGGACTTCTCGAGGCTTGGAGCCGTCGGGCGGCCCCAGGACGCCCGCTTCGTGGAGCTGGTCCACGATCCTCGCGGCTCGTCCGTATCCGATCTTGAGGCGCCTCTGGAGCAGCGACGTGGATCCCTGCTGGTGCTGGATGCAGACCTCGGCCGCGGCGAGAAAGAGATCGTCCCGATCGGCAATCCCTTGATCCGCGCCCGTCGCCTCCAGGGCCTCCCGTGCCTCGAGCGCCCGAACAACAGCCAGTATGTCCTCCTCGTGCGAGGCCACATGCGCCCCGGCACCTTCGGCCACCCGGGTTTCACGCTTCGACCGGTACCAGGCCATGAGACGGTCCGTGTCTTCCGTCGAAATGAAGGCTCCCTGAATCCGGATGGGCTCACTGTGTCCAGGAGGAAGGAAGAGCATGTCCCCGTTCCCGAGCAGGGCGTCGGCCCCGTTCTGATCGATGATCGTTCGGGAATCGACCTTGGAAGCCACGCGGAACGCGATCCGGCACGGAAAGTTGGCCTTGATGAGGCCAGTGACCACATTCACGCTGGGCCTCTGCGTCGCCACCACGAGATGGATTCCGATCGCCCGGGCTTTCTGGGCCAACAACGTGAGAGGCTTCTCCACCTCGGCCTGCACGGTCATCATCAGGTCCGCCAGCTCGTCGACCACCAGCACGATGTATGGAAGCACACCCTCTTCGTAGATCCAGCGGTCGGGTGCGCCCTCGGGGCCTATCGGGTCTACCCGCCGTACGGGAAGGCCTTGCCGGACCCGGTCGTTTAATTCGGCGATCGAGCGGACACCATTGACGTGGAAGAGTTTGTATCGGTACTCCATCTCCAGGATCGCCCATTTCAATGCGCCAGCGGCGTCTCTGGGGTCCGTGACAACCCGGTGGCGGAGGTGAGGGAGGTCCGCGTACGTGGAGAGCTCCACCATCTTGGGATCGATGAGAAGCAGCCGAACGGTCTCGGGAGTATGCCGGTAGACGAGGCTGGTGATCATCGTGTTCAAGCACACCGACTTTCCGGACCCTGTCGCCCCTGCGATCAGCACGTGGGGCATCTTCGAGAGGTCTGCCACATACGGGCGGCCCGTCAGGTCCTCGCCAAGGGCAAGGGGGAGAGGCGCTCTGGATGTCCGAAAGGCTCGGGCCTCGAGCATACCGCGAAGCTCGACCACCTCGGATCGAGGGTTTGGGATCTCCACCCCGACCGCACCCTTCCCCGGAATGGGAGCCACGATCCGGATCGACTGAGCCTTCATGGCCAGGGCCAGGTCCGCATCCAGATTCGCGATCCGATTCACCTTGACTCCTGGAGCCGGGATCACCTCGAATTGCGTGACCACCGGTCCCGTAGTTCGGCCCCCGATCTCGCATTCGACACTGAACGTCCGCAGCTTCTCCACGAGGACTTCGCCCAGGCGGTCCAGGTCCCGCTCCATGTCCGCCCGGTAGCTTCCCGCGCTGAGGGTCAGGAGACTGATGGGTGGGAGCTCGGATTCCAGGAGCTCGGGAGTATCCACGGGGATTCGCAGAGTGGAAGCCGGGCCTTCAAGTCTGCCGGTGAGCGGTTCGGAGTGGGATGAGGCGGTAAGGACCTCGGCCACCTCCTCCTCGGGAAGACCCTCGTGCCCACGGCCGGGACCGGAGCCTGAGCTCCGCGATTCCTTCCATCGCCTGAACCCCAGAACGGTGTGGCGCGTGGCGCGACTCAAGGCTCCCCCTCCTCCCACCATTCCCTTCCCGACCGGTCGCAGAGGGTTCCACCCCAGAGTCGCGATGGAAAGCAGGACCGCGATCACCGCGAGGACGAGGGTGGCCCCGAACCAGCCGAAGGCTTCCAGAACTGGGGTTCCCAGGTACTGCCCCAGCCAGCCGCTGTTGGACGTATCGGCGCCTGACACGTGCAAGGCAAGGGGCAGGAGGAACGTCAGCCCAACGACTAGGAGCAGCAGCCGAAGACTCCGTTCCCGGGAGAGCCATTCCCCAGCTCGCAGGCCCCCGAGGGCAAGAGCCACCGGAATGCCCAGAGACGCGACCCCCAACGCCGCCCAGAGGAGGGCCCGGAGCGTGGCCCCCACGATCCCCATGGTGTTTCCGGACGGGAACCAGGCCTCGCCCCTCGGGCCGAGCACCTGAACGGGTACCAGGCTCAAGAGCGTGAAGACGGCGAGGGCGATCAGGCCCAGGCCGAGAAGCTCCCGTCGCTGTTCTTTCGTCAGCATCCTCCGCGACGCCTTTTCTTGCGCGGTGGAAATCAGGACGCCGAGCCCGCCAGGCGGATCACCCGGTCGATCATTACCGGTACGAGCCTGCGGCGGTCCCGGTCGGCACAGTCGGGCAGATCCGCTCCCAGGCCCCGTTCGATGAGAACGCGCCCGGCCGCGGTCCCCGCCAGGACCTCGGCGGTCGGATCGAAATCTTTGATCAAGCAGAGGACCGTGCGGGCCGAGTCGTTCAGTTCGTGGGATCCATCTCCATGAATGCCCAGCTGTCGGAGCAGCAGGCCCGCGCAGAGAGCATCGTCCAGGGAGAAGCGGTCGTCCTTGCCCGCACAGGCGATTACGAGATGGGGGACTCCACCGACCGACTCGGCCACCGCGGTTAGGTTGAGCAGCGACGTGATGACCACGCGGGCTGCGCTCGAAGCCGCGATGAGCGCTCTCGTGCCGTTCGTGGTGGTCATGACGAGCCGCTTTCCGCCAATCCGATCTCGAGTGAACTCGGAGGGGGAGTTGCCGAGATCGAACCCATCGATCTGAACTCCCCTCCGCTCGCCGCAGAGGAGCGTGTCTTCCCGACCCAGGGATTCCGCCAGGCGGAGGGCCTCCTCGATGGACTCCGTGGGGTAGATGGCGCGAGCCCCGTTGGCGAGCGCTTCGACGATGGTGCTCGTTGCCCGGATCACGTCGATGACCACTGCCGTGGCAGCGGATAGCCGCTGGGGGTTCACCTCGGCCGGCGTGAAGAAGACGTCGACGTTCATGACCTCCCTTCGTTCTCCAGAAAGAACCGGTCAACGTATCCGGTGTCCACGTCACCCCTGGCGAAGCGCTCGTCCCGGACGATGCGCGAAAGAAGGCGGAGCGTGGTCTCCACTCCTTCGATGACGAACGTGCCCAAGGCGTGCCGAGCCCGTACCAGGGCCTCGTCCCTCGTGTTTCCACTGACGATCAGCTTGGCGAGGAGCGAGTCGTAGAAGGGCGGCACCCGATATCCGGAATATACGTGGGTGTCGAGGCGGACGCCGGGCCCCCCCGGAGGGTGGAAGGTCTCGATGGTCCCAGGGGACGGTGCGAACCGCCGGTCCGGACTCTCCGCGTTGATCCGGAATTCCATGGCGTGGCCTCGTAGCCCGATGGGCCCGTTGTCGAAGGATAGTGCTTCGCCCGCCGCGACCCGGATCTGTTCCTTCACGAGATCCAGACCCGTGGTCACCTCCGTCACGGGGTGCTCCACCTGAATCCGGGTGTTCATCTCGATGAAGTAGAAGTTCCGGTTCCTATCGAGGAGGAACTCCACGGTCCCCGCACCCACGTACTCGATGGCCTTGGCCGCCCGCACCGCCGCCTGACCCATCTCTTCGCGAAGCTCTGGATCGAGCGCCGGAGACGGTGCCTCCTCGATCAGTTTCTGGTGTCGTCTCTGGATGGAACAATCCCGTTCACACAGATGGACCACCCGGCCGCGATGATCACCGAACACCTGAAACTCCACGTGTCGCGGGTGAACCAGGCACTTCTCCAGGTAAACGCCCGAGTGGCCGAAGGCAGCTTCCGCCTCGGCCTGCGCGGCCTCGAAGAGCCTCGGGAAGGAACCCGCGTCGTGCACGACCCGCATCCCCTTCCCACCTCCCCCCGCCGAGGCCTTGATCATGACTGGAAAGCCGATCTCGCGCGCGGCAACTTCTGCCTCCGCACGATCCTTCACCACTCCCACGGTCCCCGGTACCGTCTGCACCCCCACGTCGAGCATGGTCTTCCGGGCCGTCGCCTTGTCCCCCATGGCCCGGATCTGGTCCGCATTCGGACCGATGAACACGATGTCGGACGCCGCACAGATCTCCGAAAACTCCGCGTTTTCCGCGAGGAATCCGTAGCCGGGATGGATGGCTTCAGCACCGGTGACTTCGGCTGCCGCCAGGATCCTGGGAATGTTCAGGTAACTCTCGGAGGGAGGGGGAGGGCCAATGCAGACGTCCTCGTCCGCGAAGCGAACGTGCAGGGATTCCCGATCAGCCTCGGAGTAGACTGCTACCGTGGATATCCCCAGCTCGTGACAGGCACGGATGACCCTGAGGGCAATCTCGCCTCGATTGGCGATCAGAACCTTTCGAAACACGGCATCACCCCCTCAGATGACAGTCTGGAAACTCCCGGTTGTCCCCCGCAGCCCCCGGCCGCCGAAGGCACCCTGCTGTGGCCGTGATAACCAGGACGGCCATTCCCACGCCGTCGACCCTGCGGGTCCTCCCGTCCGGAGGCGCGAGTAGGCGACTCGGGGAGAGTTCGATCAGGGAGGCTCGATCAGGAAGAGGACCTGGCCGTACTCCACGGGCTCCGCGTTGCCGACGAGAACCTTGGACACGGTACCGCCGACTTCGCTTTCCAGCTCGTTCATCAGCTTCATGGCCTCGATGATGCAGAGCGTGTCCCCCTCAGCGACCCGCTGTCCGACCTCGACGTACGGCGGTGCCTCCGGACTGGGCGCCCGGTAGAACGTCCCCACCATGGGCGAGGTCACCTCTATGAGGTCGCTGGGCGCCTCGACCGAAGCGGGTCCGCCCGGTGCGTGGGGCGGCAGCACGGCCGTCGAATCCTGAGCGAGGGGGTTGCCGGTGTGGGAATACGGATCAGAGGAAACGGCCGAAACCGAGCTGCCTTCCTCTACACGGCCCGCGGGGCTTTTGGCGATCCGGACCCGAGTTCCGCCACGTTCGATTTCCACCGAATCGATGCCGCTCTGATCGATGGCCTGGATGAGTCGTTCCAGAAACTCTAGATCGATCATGACGTTACCCGTGTGAGGTATTTGTCTTCGCGGCGGTCGACCTTGACCCGATCACCGGACTCGATGAACAGGGGGACCTGAACCACCGCCCCGGTCTCGAGGCGCGCTGGCTTGGTCCCGCCCTGGGCGGTGTCACCACGGACTCCGGGATCCGTCTCCACCACCTCCAGCTCGACGAAGAAGGGAAGCTCCACCGCGATGACGTTTCCGTGATGGACGAGCCCCTCGCACTCCATGTTCTCCTTCAGATACTTGAGCTGGTCATCTCCGATCACGTCCGCCGCGATCGGAATCATCTCATAGGTCTGAAGATCCATGAAATAATAGTGAGACCCGTCGCCATAGCTGTACTGAACCGGACGCCTTTCCAGACGCACGTCCGTCACGCGCTCACCCGCGCGAAAGGTCCTGTCCACCACCCGACCGCTAAGGACGCTCTTGAGCTTGGTGCGGACAAAGGCTCCCCCCTTCCCCGGCTTTACGTGCTGAAAATACGTAATGCTCCACAGTTCCCCGTCGATGTCCAGCACCATCCCGTTCCTGAAATCAGCAGTCGTGGCCATGCATTCCCTTCAGTGATCCAGGTCGTCCCGTTTCAGACGCGCCACCAGACCACGCAGCCCCAGCAGATAGCTCTCTCCCCCGAAGCCCGCCACCCGACCGGCCGCAGCCCCGGCAATGAGCGAAACATGCCGAAACGGCTCCCGCGCCTCCGGGTTGGAGAGGTGGACCTCCACGAACGGTCTGCCGGTCGCCACCAGCCCGTCCCTGAGCGAGACGCTCGTGTGGGTCAGACCTCCCGGGTTGATCACGAAGCCAGCCACCCGACCAGCGCTCTCTTCGAGGTGGTCCAGAATGGCCCCCTCCCAGTTCGACTGAAAGAACTCGATGTCCACACCCAACTCGCGGGCGAGCTTCCTCAGGGCTTCTTCGATCTCTTGGAGCGTGCGGGTGCCATACACCGCCGGCTCCCTCCGCCCCAGCGACCTCAAGTTGGGGCCGTGGATCACTCCGACGATCACTTGCCGAGGCGCCGGAGCCATTCCTGGAAATCTTCATCGGGCTCCTGCGCTTTGGAATCGGCCTCTTCGATCTCCTCCTCCGGCGCCGAATCCACCTCCGTCGCCCGTTCCGGCTGTCCCTCGCTGCCGCTCTCCCGGACCGCCGGTTGGACCTCACCGGGAGCCTCGATCATGCGGGCGGGCGATCCCTCGGATTCCGCGGCAGACTCGACCACCTCGGCAACGTCGCCCGGTTGGCCCGGTGCCAGCTGTTCGATAGGGACTGCACCGGGCACCCAGGCGAGAAGGTCTTCGAAGTAGCCGCTGGCAAGGCGCTCGTCCGCGGACGCCTCCTCCTCTGCTTCGCCCTCCTCCTCCGTCCAGGCGAAGGGTGTGCTCACATCAGCAGTCTGGTCTGAGTCCCTCACCCACGCCGGACTCGCCAGATGTACCTCGAAATCCGCTTCCTCGGCTCCCCCGGCCGCTTCGTCACGAGCCGGTGCCAACATGCTCTCCAGCTCCGCCAGACGCTCGCGATAACGCGCGTTCTCTGGCTCGCGCTCCAACAGATGGCGAAACACCTCGGCTGCCCGGTGAAGAAGACCCTGGTCGGCGTAGAGTTCTCCCATGGTCTCGGTGTAGACCTCCTCCCCCTCCGCGGACCAATCGTCCTCGAGGCCTTCGGATGCGGACGGAGCCAGTGGAGCCGGCAGCGTCTCCATCGACTCAAAGAGAAGGTCGGGATCCACGACGGGTGCCCCTTCTTCGGGCGTCGGACCGAGGAACGTCGTCGGTTCTTCGGAGCCCGGCTCCGCGAGGCTCTCCTCACCCTGGATCGCTGGCAGCTCGTCCGGTGAATCCACGCCGAGCTCGGCAAACGGATCGACCGCCACACCCTCAGTGCCTTCCAGGTCCGAGTCGAGCACTCTCAGAGGCTGCTGGGCAACGGCCTCCATCTCGGACCTGGGGCCCGGTTCCTCACCCGGGGGCAGCGCAGCCTCCAGTTCCACCGCAAGGTCCCCGGCCTCCCTGGAGAGATCTTCGGCCCCCGAGACCTCTTCATGATCGATCCCGGCCGAGGGAGCTTCCTCACTGCCGGGAACTTCCACCGATCCCAGCGATTCGAGGTGCTCGATTCTCTCTCGCACCTCCGGACCCACCGGCTCGAGGTCATTGAGTTGCCGCAGATACTCCGCTGCCTCCGCGTAAGAGCCCAGGGCCTCCAGCGCGTCGGCCACGCCGCGGAGGGCTGCCACATTCTCCGGATCCAGGTCCATGACGACCTCGAACGATCGAATGGCCTCCTGAGGCGCACCGGAATCCAGGTGAAGCCAGCCCGCCACCACGTGCGCGGAGGTAAAATCCGGGTGTGCCGAGAGGCCCTCCGAGAGAACGTCAAACGCCCGGTCCAGGTCCCCACTCCGTCGATAGGCGTCGGCCAGTGGGACGAACGATCGTCCGGCGGGGTCTCGGTCCGCGTCGAGAATCTCTTCAAGCTTCTGGATTTCCTGATCCACTGAGTCCAACAAGTGAAAGCCCTCCAGCTGCGTTAGAGAGGAAACGCGGGCGTGAGGTCGAGGTAAAACCCCGAGAAGATAATGGACTCGCAGGAGGGGTGTCAACGCGGGATTCAAAGGTCCAACTTCTTTTCACAACTCATCTTGCGTTTGGAGGGACCGCTTGAGACCACCTGGAAACACGATTAGCTTGTTGGGTCTCTTTTCGTGCCAGTGACGGATGCGTCAGGCGCCGCTTCAGGAGTGGGACTATGCCGATGGTCATGAGGAAGATGCGGGACAGCACCAAGATCATCATGCTGGTGACCGCATTGGCCTTCGTGGGCCTCATGGTGTTCCAGTGGGGAATGGACATCACGGGAAGAAGCACCGGCGGCGGGTTGGGAGGAGCCATTGGCCGGGTGGACGGGACCCCCGTGTCGTACGATCGGTACATGGCGAGCTATCGGAACCTGTACGATCAGGTGCAGCGGGGGCAGGAGGAACCCATCAGCTCCCAGCAGAACCGGGAGATTGAAGACGCGGCCTGGGACGAAGTGGTGAACCAGGTCCTGATCCAGCAGGAGCTGGCACGGCGAGGGATACAGGTGACGGACGAGGAAATCCTTCAAGCCGCGCGCTTCAATCCTCCACCGGAGTTCCGGGAGAACCCGGCGTTTCAGACAGGCGGCGTGTTCGATCTCCAGAAGTACCAGCAGTTCCTCGCCTCGCCGGCTGCGGACGACTTTCTCCTGCTCCAGCTCGAAGCCTACTACCGGGACGTGATTCCCCGAGGAAAGCTCCTCCGTCAGGTGAGCTCCGGGATCTACGTGACCGACCAGGAGCTGTGGGAGGGATGGCGCGACCTGAACGACCAGGTCACGGTGCGATACGTGGCGATGGACCCGGGCACGCGAGTGGCCGACGATGAGGTCGAGGTCTCCGACGGCGAGATCCGGTCGTACTACGTGGAGCAGGAACACGAGTTCGGGGTCCCCGCCCGCGCCACCGTCAAGGTGGCGGTCCTGCCGAAGACACCCCTGGCCGTGGACTCGGCGGCATCTCTGGAGCAAGCCTCGCAGATCCGCCGAGAGCTCCTCGCAGGGGCGGACTTCGCCGAGGTGGCCGCCCGGGAGTCCGCGGACCCCGGAAGCGCTACGAACGGCGGTGACCTGGGAACCTTCGCGCGAGGACAGATGGTACAGCCCTTCGACGAGTACGTGTTCGGAGCCAATATCGGCGAGCTGAGCGAGCCGATTCTGACCAGCTTCGGCTACCACGTTATCGAGGTCATGAGCCGAGCCGGTGATTCGGCGCAGGCACGACACATCCTGGTGGAGGTCTCGAGGACCGACGAGTCGGAGCTCCAGCTCCTGACTCTCGCCGATTCACTCGATGAGCTGGCTCAGGACCTCTCGCTCGACGAGGCCGCCGGGCACCTGGGCCTCGCGACCACTCCGCTGGTCGTGACGCCGGACTTCGCATTCGCGGCTGGAGCCGGTTCGATCACGGAGGGCGCGGATTGGGCGCTGGAGGAGGCGCAGACGGGTGAGGTGAGCCCGGTCTTCGAGACCTCTCAGGCCTTCTACGCCCTCGAGCTCGTCGAGAGTGAAGCCGCCCGCACCCTGACGCTGGAAGAGGCTCTTCCCTCCATCGAGCAGACGCTCCGATTCCGTAAGAAGATGGAGAGGGTCATGGAAGAGGGTGGGGCTTGGGCCGAGCGAGTGCGTAGCGAGGGGATGACGCTGGACGAGCTCGCGGCCGAGCATGGACTGGAGGTGCGGGAAGCCGGCCCCTTCGGCCGCAGCGATTTCGTTCCCGGGCTCGGCCGTCAGAACGCCGCCATCGGCGCTGCATTCGGCTTGACCGAGGGTGAGGTCAGCGACCTGGTGGTCACGGACACGGACGCCTTCATCCTGGAGCTCGTGAGTCGCACCCCAGCGGACAGCGCTGCCTGGGAGGCCCAGAAGGAGGACCAGCGGCTGCAGCTCCAGGGAGCCTTCCGACAGCAGCGGTTGGCCGAGTGGCTGGAGGGCTTGCGTGAGAACGCGGACATCTCGGATCAGAGGGCCCAGGTTCTACGGCCCGTGGACGAGACGGAAACGTTGATACCGCCCGTCTTCTGAGAGTGCCCAGCGGTTTCCGCACCTTTCTCCGAACCGACAGAGCAGATCCAGCGGACGCCTCCTCTGCCGCAGGGAGCGGGCGCCATTCCGGGAACAGGTGCGATCAACTGACGGGGCGGATCAACCGGAGGTCGTCAAGCGTCTGGGCTCCCCTTCGTCGTCCTCCGGCTTTCCGGACTCCTCCACCTTCTTGTCGCTCTTGTCGTCGGGTGGCAGACGCAGCTCGGTTTCGATCTCCTTCAGCGAGCCTTTGAACTCACGAATGCCCTTTCCCAGGGAAGCCCCGATTTCGGGTA
This sequence comes from Gemmatimonadota bacterium, assembly GCA_039586555.1. Lineage (GTDB taxonomy): Bacteria > Gemmatimonadota > Gemmatimonadetes > Longimicrobiales > Gaopeijiaceae > JBDHKE01. The sequence continues at coordinate 16,596 of JBDHKE010000067.1, forward strand.
GCCGCTTGGCCCCGAAGAGAAGCAGGACGACGAGGAAGATCAGAATGATTTCCCACATTCCGAGGCCACCGAATCCCATTTTGAACACCTCCTCGTGATTGGCAAGGCAGCTCAGCCCGGTGCTAGATCCAGGACCGCGCCACCATGGCCACCAGCCCAATCCCTACGAGCGTGAGCACGTTCAGGGTGAGGACCAGGGGTCCAACGGTTATGGCCAGCGCCACCAGGTCGAGGGAGACGGGGCCGATGGACGCAGCAACGGAAGTCGTGAGAAAGTCTCGCGCCGCGCTGTCCGGAAGGAACGCCTCGGAGAGCTTGGTGAGCAACCCTCCCAAGAAGAGCCCCAGGACCAGGGTCCACAACAGCCGAGTGATCCCCCGCCTCCGGGTATCAACTAACATACCGGAGCCTCGATTTCCAGGTTCCTCCGAGAGCTCGCTCCCCAGAACGCCCGGGATCCCCGCCGGAGGGTTTCGGGGGACCGGGTTTGGCCAGGCTGAAGGCCGTCACCTCATCGGCTGCGGTCGATGGCGTACGAGACCGAGCCCCGCAGGGCCTCCAAGGCCTGGCCCTCTTCGAGCCCCCTGAGCGAGTCCAATGCCAGTTCAGCATAATGCACAGCACGGGACCGTGCATAGTCCAGACCTCCCACATCCCTCACGATCTCCACAATCGAGGAGATCTCCGCGCCGGTCGGCTCCACCATCGTGAAGAACCGCCGGACTTCCTCCTTCTGAGCTTCAGATGCCCTCTTGAGCGCCCCCACCAGAGGAAGCGTGACCTTGCGCTCCTTCAGATCAAGGCCCGTGGGCTTGCCAATCTCGGCTTCCGAGCCGGCGTAGTCCAGGATGTCGTCGGCGACCTGGAACGCCATTCCCAGGTTGTGGCCAAACCGTCTCAGTCGGTCCCGGTGCGCCTCCTCACCTACCAGTGCGCCGAGTTCGCAGGCGGCGGACATCAGGGAGGCGGTCTTGGCCGCGATCAGCCTGTAGTATTCCTCCTCACTGAAATCCAACGCGTCAAAGGAGGTGAGCTGCCTCATTTCGCCGACGCTCATCTCGTTGGCGGCCGCGGCGAGCACCCGGACGGCTTCCAAGCGCCCGAGTTTGGACAACTCGGTCACCGCCCGGCTGTAGAGATAGTCACCCATGATGATGGCGACCTGGTGAGTCCACAGTGCGTTGACCGTCGGCATCCCGCGGCGCAGAACGGAATGGTCTACCGCGTCATCATGCACGAGGGTCGCCAGGTGCACCAACTCCACGACTGCCGCCAGAGTCACCGCATCGCGATGCGGCCGCCTTCCCACCTCGTTCGACAGCAGAAGAAGAGACGGCCGAAAGAGCTTTCCTTTAACGGCAAGGAGGTAATCATTCACCTCCTCGATCATGTTGAAATCGGAAAGAATGATTCTGCGGAGCTCTTCCACGACCGTCTCCAGCCGGTCCCGAATGGGCGCCTGGATCAGTGAGAGGGTCGGAAGGTCACTTCGCAAGAGGGGGCTAGAGGACATGACCCCAGCGGTTCCCGGGGACACGGCGACGGGCGAATCCTGCCAGGGAAACAGCCATCTAATCCGTAGGACTCAGCGCGCGCCGAAGCTCCCGTAGACGGTCGGTAACGTCTCTGAAGTTGATATCCAGTGCGAACACCTTCTCGTAGAACTCCTCGGCACTCTCTGTGTTCCCGACGTGCTCGTAGGCCTCTCCAAGATAATAGTAGATACCCAGGAGATCGTCTTCCACCGAGGTCGGGAGATTCAGCGCCCGTTCCAGGGACCGAACGGCGACCTCGCTTTGCCCCACCTCGAGGAAGCACTGGCCCAGCATCTCGTGAGCCGGCAGGAACTGAGGGGACGCACGGATGGACTTCTGAAACTCCGAGATGGCCTCGTCGAGGAGGCCCATCTCCTTGAAGGCCGTTCCGAGGTCGTAGTGGGCACGGTGGTCGTCCGCGGCCAGGTTCTCCGATACCTTCTCCTTGAACTGGCTCAACATGAGCGCGAAGTCGCCATCGTCGTCCCCGGACGGCTCATTGGCTTCGACGACGAACCGGGTCGTGGTCTCGCCACCCTCGCCCAGGATCAGGCTGCCGAGGTCAACGTATCCTTCCGGATCAGTGACATCTTCCGCGGCCGTCTCGGGCTCCGCCTGAGCTAGACCGAGCGCTATCCGAGCCCGCTCGTTGTCCGGATCCACTTCCAGCACCTGGCGGTAGACGGCTTCGGTGTTCGCGGGCGTCCCCACCCGCTCCAGGCACTCGGCCAAGCGCAGATACTCCCGGACCACCAGGGAGGACTTGTTGGACTGGTAGGCGTACTCCACCAGGGATTGATGATAGCCGACGTTGTCTGGCTCCAGGCCGATCAACTCCTTGGCAACGGTCATAGCCCAGTCCAAGTCGTGCTCTGTCGCGAATCCTTTGTGCGCCCGTTCCAGCGCCTCGATCCCCGCTTCGCGCTCTCCTTGACCCAGAAGCTCACGTCCCTGCATGAGCCACCCGAGTGGATCCGTGGGACCGGAGGAGGGCTCCGCGCCGGTCTCCCCCACCGCGTCGGATTGGAGGCCGACCTCGCTTTCCTCAGCGCCAGCCTTCCCTCGTTCCTCGGAAGCGGCTTCCTCCCAGGTCGACTGGATCTCCTCCACGGCCCCCGCGAGGGTGGAGTCTGCTGCAACCGACTCCGCCTCCGCGTCGCCTACTGCGGTCTCCTCCACAAGCCAGGGCATGGGCGAGGCGTCCGCGTCCACGGGCGCGGCTTCCATGCGGGCCTTGGCCTCGAGTCCCACATCGAGCTCGGGAAGCTCCTCCGGCTCCTCCACGTACTCCTGAAGCGAACGGCCCCCGTCGTCCCACTCCCCGAAATCGGAGGCTTCGAGGATCGGATAGTCCTCCTCCGGAAGGGACCCCCCGACCCCACGCTCCGAAGAAGCAGCTTCCTCCCAGCTCTCCTCGATCGCTTCGCCGGCTTCGATGAACTCTCCTTCTGTCTCCCCCGGCTCCGCCTCGTCTGCGATGACGCCGCCGGCCGTGCCGAACTCGTGGGACTCCCCTTCCCCTTCGAAGGAGGCCGCGGCGAGCTCAAGCTCCCGCATGGACTCGTCCCACGGCTCCACCTCCTCCTCCGCAGGTCCCTCCTCTCCGCTCGCGTGCTGCTCTCCGAGGATTTCGTCCGCCTGATCCTCCTCGCCGGGCCCGAATTCGAAGGACTCACCCCATTGCCCCGCCACT
>JBDHKE010000177.1:0-9537 GCA_039586555.1 Gemmatimonadota bacterium
ACGAGATGGTCATGGGCATGATACCCTCCGGGATCTCATGGACGCCGTAAAGTCGGAAAAGACGCCTGAGGATGGAGTGATCCATTCTCGCGTTGGCCTGGTGCAGCAACACTTTGGCCACGTCGGTGAGAGTGAGCCCGGCCCGCGTGAGGCTGTCCCGTACCACTCCTGGCACGGTCTGGACGGCGTACTCGTACAGTTTCCTGCCATACATCTTCAGGAAGAGCCGGTCGTCCGGGTGCTGGGGGTGGTAGGAGGGTCCCATCCAGAGCAGCCTGGCATGCTCCAGCGTGTCGCAGCGGGTGGCGTGGCTGAGGATCCCTACGCGCTCTTCAGTCTCGGTCGCCTCCAGCACTGCCGCGCCCGCACCATCAGCGTAGATCATGGAGTCGCGGTCGTGGGGATCCGACACCCGAGAGAGGGTTTCGGCCCCGACGATGAGGGCGCGATTGGCGTCCCCGGAGCGAAGGAAATAATCGGCCTGGATCACCCCCTGTAACCACCCCGGGCATCCGAAGGGCAGGTCATAGGCGACGCATGAGGGGTTCTGGATGCGCAGCCTTTCTTTGATCCGGGCAGCCAGGGTGGGGCAGAAGTCCAGGCGCATTCGGTCGGCGCGGACATCTCCGAAGTTGTGGGCGAAGACAATGTAGTCCAGGGTCTCGGGATCGGTGTCTGCCTCGTCTAGGGCCAGCGCAGCGGCCTCGGTGCCAAGGTCCGAGGCTACCAGGTCATCGGTCACGTAACGCCGCTCCGAGATCTCCGTGATGTCCTGGAATTTAGCGATGACATGGGGGTTATCAGCCGGGTCGAGCGGCTGCCCATAATCCAGAAAGAACTCGTGTCCGATGAACTCCTGGTTCTCGATTCTCCGGGCAGGGAGACAACTGCCGGAGCCAGTGAACACCGAATATCGTCGTACCCCCATGGTGGCTGTCCGGCGGAAGGTTGCGATTGGAACGGCCCAGTATAGGAACCGAGGACGTGGCGCGTCCAGGGCCCCTAAGAAAGTGTGGGTCTGCCCCTGGCTATCACCCTCTCCATCTACGGGCATCACTCTGCCAGGGTGGCTGAGGTGTGTCGGCGCTGAACCTCCGTGCAAGGATGGCTGGCGGTCTCTCTGCGGCTGGAACGAGAAGGCCCATGCGAGTGTATTAACTTCAGTAATGGTCTTCCTCTTTCTCCCACCCCGGCCACTCGAAGCAAGCCGGTGTTCCAAGCGATCCGCCCGATCTACGTGGCGCCGTGATTCCACCGTCTATTCGAGAGGCTCCCATGAAGAAGAACGTTTTCGAAGTCGTCTTTTCAGGGCAGGAGTGGGTTCTTCGCCGCCGGGGCGGGAAACCCATGGCAATGTTCGCGACCCGGGAAGAGGCCGTTGAACGTGGCCGGGAGACATGCCGCGCCAACCGTCCGAGCAGTCTGAAGGTGGGACGTAAGCCAGTTTCCGAAACAGGGAACTGAGGATCGGCGGTCTGGAAGCCTGGATTGGCACTTCAACCCCGACGACCCTCTCCGGCAGCAGGCCCTCCATTCCTCCAAGATCTTCGCGAATCCACTCTCCAGGCGGTCACAGACGTGGGTCAAGCCAGAGACAATCCTCGTGGTCCCCCCCAATGGGGTCCCTGGGTAGAACGGGGCTCCGACAAGGAGAGCAGACGTGGCACTTGAAATCCTCCAGAGGGAAGACCTGTCTCTCTATGTCGTGGCAGGAGTCCCCAAGCGGTTCAAGAAAGACCTTTGTGAGCTTGTGAAGATGGAAGCAAAGGCTAATGGCTCGGCGATTCTGGTTGACAACGAAAACACCGAATGGATTCTCGCGAAGTTGCGGGCAACGACCCGCAGGAGCCACGAGAAGACGCCTGCTTCGGCGGCCCTCTGGAGAGCTTTCAGGGCTCTGAGCGCAGCCAGGTATCACCTCCAGGACCCGGAGGCGAAGGTCCAGGTTCAAGAGCTCCGAGAGGAGGTCGAGCGGCTTTGGGCCGCCGCCAGCCCCCAACACGGGTCTTCGGCTTGAGCGGTTGGCGGTGGAGGGGCTGGCGTCAATAGTGTCTTTCTTGCCCTCTGCGGCTGCTTCCCTCGCTCTCACCCGGACGGTGCACGAGGCGAAAGCCCTCCCGGACCCGTCTGGAAGAGCGAAGCCCCCGGGCGCTCCAGCGCCCGGGGGCTTCGCGATCCAGCGGTGGTTCGAGCGTCGCTTAGAGCTTGACGACGTTCTCAGCCGCCGGGCCCTTCTGACCCTGGGTGATCTCGAACTCGACCTTGTCACCCTCGTTCAGGGACTTGAAGCCCTGGGCTTGGATGGCCGAGTGGTGGACGAAGCAGTCTTGGCCGCCGTCGTCCGGGGTGATGAAGCCGAAGCCCTTCTGATCGTTGAACCACTTCACGGTTCCAGTCGTACTCATCGTCCTACTCCGTCTTGGGTATCGGTCCTCGGTCGGAGTGTTCGGACGAGCCGCACCTACCGACTTGTGAACCCACGTGGTTGTCTGCACCCCCACGCTGGGTACGTGGCAACATGCCACAAGAAAAGGAAACCCCCGCGGAGGGCCTCCCAAGCTTCCATACGGATGCTACAAAAGGAACATCCTGCTACTGTTTGTCAGCGTCAAAGCTCGCAGCATCGATCCCGCCCGTCAATCGGACGGCCCGTCCCGGAGGACATTTGCCCCACCGACGCCAAGCCGGCCTCGATCCGGCCCTACGAGCGACGCTGGCCGAGATCGGCGAGCACGGGCGGGAGATCTGGGCCCGTTTCGACCGCACCGTGCGCCAGCACCGATGGCACCCCTTCGTGCCCGCCGATTACGAGTGCGTCCTGGAGGCGTTGGTGGCCCTTCGCGCCCCCGGACTACGCTTCCTGGAGTGGGGCTCGGCCACCGGCGTCATCGCCATCATGGCCGACCTGCTGGGCTACGAAGCATACGGCATCGAACTGGATGAGGGCCTCGTGGCCATCTCCCGCGAGATGGCGGCCCGGTACCACTCCGACGCCCGCTTCGTTGCCGGAAGCTTCCTGCCCACCGGGTACTCCTGGAACCCGGAGGACGGGGACGGTCGTCTGGGCACCGTGGGTGAAGGCGCTTCGGGGTACCTCCAGCTCGGCCATCCCTTGGACGACTTCGACCTGGTGTACGCCTTTCCGTGGGGCGGCGAAGAGGCGATGATGCACGACCTCGTGCGCCTCCACTGCCGTCCAGGCGCGGGGCTCCTGCTGCACCAGGTCTCGGGGAACGTGGAGCTGTTCGGGCGTGGGAAGCTGGAGGTCTGGTAAGGGCTACGACGTGATGGGCACCGGCTCCATGACCGTTACCTTCGAGCTACACACCGGCGTGCCAGCCGGCGCGGCTCGACGGATGCGATCCGGAGACTGTTCACGGCCCACCCGGGCCGTGCTGTTGGGGGGCACGGCCTCAACGTCTCCTTCGCTGGGCCGGGGCGCTCGCCGTCTTGTGGCGGTATGTGATACGGCCTCGTGACATGTCGTATGGGGACAGCTCCAACGTGACCACATCGCCCACCAACACGCGGATGCGGAACTTCGACATCTTTCCCGCGGCATAGGCGAGGACGATGTGGTCGTTCTGTAGCTGCACGCGGAATTTCTGGTCCGGGAGCACCTCTGTCACCAGCCCCTCCACCTCGATCGCTTCCTGCTTGGCCATCGTTCCCTCAGCCGGGCATGAGGCCCGAGAAAAAGAAGACGCCGGCAGCAGCACTGCGGGAGTGCTCGCAGCCAGCGTCGGGTGCGAGGGCCGGCGCCCCCGCAGTCAATCAAGGCTAACGGAAACGATGCGCCCGCGTCGAGCCCCCTCCCGGTCACCACCCCCTCCTCGGGTGGCAAAACGCCCTCGTGGCGGCCGGGTCGCGTGGGATGGTGACGGCTGTCAGGCACACCAGAGGCACACTCCGCCTAGTCGTGCGCCCCGTCCGCCCGTCCGGTCCAACTGGTAACCTTCGTTCCCAGAGTCATGCGTCGTCTCCGGTCGGCTTTGCGTCCCTCCGGCTCGAACCTGCGACCCCCTGAACACCATGCCGTTTAGTGCCAAGGTGCAAGGCTCCGGGATGACCGGGGCGATTCAGTTTGGATGACATCAGGTCGCACGGGCGCTATTCTGTCCGTTCCGACAGGGTAGCTCAACAGGTCTGAGCACGGCGCTCAAAGTGCCGGAGTCGCGGGTCCGAATCCTGCCCCTGCTATGCGGTCGATCTTGCCTTCGAGGACGCGACTTTGTCGCCATTGGGCCGCCATCTTACTGCATGGTCCCTAGCCGCGCTCGTGGTGGGGCTCGGGCTCGGGATCGCCCTTCACGGATCCCGGGCACCGTGGGTCGGAACCCTGAACGATCAACTCAGTCTAGTCGGAGGCCTTTGGATCACCGCGCTCCAGCTCACGGTGGTCCCTCTCATCTTCACTCAGGTGGTCGTGGCGGTCATGGGCACCGAGCGCCTCGGTGCCCTGGGCGTCAAGACCATGGTCCTCTTCCTCATCATGTTGGTGGCCGGCGGGCTTTTCGCGCTGCTCATTGCGCCGCCCCTGGTGGCGCTGTACAGGGTCGACCCCGCTGTCGTTGCCACTTTACAAGCCTCCGTCTCCATCGGGGAGACGACCGGGGGTGGACCAGGAAGCGGAACCGGGCTTCTGGACTTCATTCCCCAAGCGGTGAGACGCTTTTTCCTGGGAGAAGACCCCCTCCCACTTTTGCTTGGCTCAGTCGTCTTCGCGCTGACCGCCCGGCGGTTCACCGACCGCCGCCGGGAGTTGTTCCAAAGAACCTTTCAGCAGCTCTCCGACGGGACTATGCGGGTGGTGGGCTGGATTCTACTGATTACCCCCCTCGGGGTATTGGCCCTGACCTTTGGACTGGCGCGGGGTGCGGGGGGCAGTGCACTGAGCCTCCTTATCGCGTTCGTCCTGATCATTTCAGGAGTCACGCTGTTCTTTACCGCGCTGTTTTATCCGGTGACCGCCGTCCTGGGAGGGGTTTCCCGGCACCGGTTTCGTGATCCCGCTCGCTGTTGCTACGGTCAAGGTCAGCCGCATGACCACCACCATGGTCACGCTGCTGTTTCTGGGCCACGCATTCGACCTGTCCATCGGGCCGCACCGCATCGTCGTCTTCTTTGGTACTGTGATCCTGCTCAGTTTCATCGTCGCAGGGCTGCCCGGACGAGGCCCGGAGGCCAGCATTTTTCCCGCGTACATTGCTGCGGGAGTGCCTCTCGACGGTGTGATCCTCCTGGAAGCAGTGGACGCAATTCCGGACATCTTCAAGACGATCCTCAACGTGACCAGCATCATGAGCGCCGCGACCATCCTCGCTCCACCACACCGCCGGAGTAGCGCAGCATGATCTACTTCGTGGTGCCCCGAGACCAGGAGTTCGGAATCCTGGATTACATGGAGACGTGGGGCCGGAACCTCGAGGGACTTCTCTCGGTCGTCCACTACGAGGAACTGCCTCAACGAAGGAGTGTTCTGCCGGGGGTCTATATCTTCTCCGCTCTGGATCAGCTCACCCCAGGCGGGATTCAACTGGTAAGCGAGCTTCAGGCACAGTTGAGAGCGTCCCCGGCCGTGCCCCGGGTCCTCAACGATCCTAACGTCGCGCTGCCACGACTCAAGCTTTTGGAGGAGTTGCACCGACAGGGGCTTAACCGACATCGAGCTGTCCGGGCCACGGGGAGTCTTGTAGGGCTAAGCTTCCCCGTGTTCCTGCATGAGGATTACCGGCACACCGGCTCGCTCTCCCCGTTGCTTCACAGCCACACTGAGTTGGAAGGGGCGCTGGGGCAGGCCCTGCTTAGAGGGTATCGGCTTGAGGAACTCCTAGTGGTGGAGTTTTGCGATACCAGGGACGCGGAAGGCCGCTACCGGAAGTACACAGCCTACGTGGTCGGTTCGGAAGTGATCGCACGAACCATGGCCCGGGGACCCGCCTGGATGCTGAAAGCCGAGGGTGTCGACTTCAGCGAGGAGATGTTGCTGGAAGAGCGCGCTTACGTGCTGGCAAACCCCTACGAGGATCAGCTGCGACGGATCTTCGCGCTGGCGGGCGTCCAGTACGGCCGCATCGATTTCGCCATCAAGGGTGGCACGGTCGAAACCTGGGAGATCAACACCAACCCTACGGTTGGCCCCAGTCGCCAGAAGGTAATGCCGGACAAGTTCGCGCCGATGCGGCAGCCCATCCGCGATCATTTCAGCCGACGGTTTCACGCAGCGCTCATGAAGCTGAACAGCCAGGCATCCCAGGCCCCAATTCCCGTGAGCTTCAGTGCGGACCGTCTGCGGGCGGCTTCGCCCGTCGTCTTCCCGCCCCGTCGGGAGGGAACCCTGCAGCGCGTCTCGAGGGCGCTTCGCCCCATGCGGCCGCTGTTGGACCCTGCGGTTCGGATCCTGTCCCCCTTGGTAGCGCGGGCCGCCAGGCGCCTTAAGTGAACTGAGAGACGACCGGACACGGCAGGGCCTTCTCCCCAAAGAGAAGCAACCCGACAGAATCATGAAGGGTGAATCCAATCGCGGCGAAGACCAGGAAAGTCGCCCGAACCCTCCGTCGCTTTCCCCCCAAGGCCCGGTAGAGCAAGAAGGCTAGATATCCAACCGGTGGGTTCCAAACACGCCAGAACCGGTGAAGCCCTGGCTCCGCCCAACAATCGATGAAGCCCCGTCTGAGGAAGGACACTGGGTGTGAGACTGGTACATCGAAGCCACGAAAGCTCAGGTAGTCATTCCACCGCATATTCCCATGTTGGTTGGTCAAGCGCCCCTCTCTTCACTCCACCCGCATCACCATCGCAGGATCCACCTCCAGAAGACGTCGGCCGGGCAGGTAGCTCGCCAGCACGCTGACGAGGAGGAGGAATACGCCGACCCCGGCGTAGGTGGGGAGGTCGAAGGAGCCGACACCGAAGAGGAATGCTGCCAGTAGGGGGCGAAGCGCGTAGGCTCCGGCCAGTCCCAGGCCTACACCCAGGAGTCCCGTGAGAGCGGCCGAGCGGATTACCTCTCCCAGGAGGGCATCGTCCGCAGCGCCCATCGCCTTTCGGATGCCCAACTCCCGGGTACGCTGGGAGACGTTCCGGGCGGTGACACCCATGATGCCCACTGCGGCCAGGAGGGTAGCCAGTGCGGCGAAGACCGTCATGAGCAGAGTGCGGAAGCGCTCCTCGCTGGCTGAGTCCACGATGGCGGCTTCGAGGGTTCCGGACGCCGTGATGGCAAGCTCATCGTCCACTCGCCACAGCGCTTCCCGCATGGCCGGGAGAAGGTCCTGTGGTCGGCCACGTGCCCGCACCGCGAAGGTCGCCCTGGAGCGGCTATGCTGGCCATATGGCACGTAGAACGTGAGGGGCGGATCGTGCTGGAGCACGCTCTGTCTCGCGTCGGCCGCCACACCCACCACGGTGACCGAGCCCATCGGGTAGAGCATCTCCTCGCCCACGGGAGAGCGGTCGCCCCAGAGGGCTCGAGCCAGCCTCTGGTTGACCACGGCCACGGGCGGCCCGTCGGCGTCGTCGGAGGGGAGGAGTCCCCTACCTTCGAGGATGGGGATGCCCATGAAGTCCAGGTAGCCCGGCGCGACGTTGAAGAGCTCTGGCATGAGGTAGGTGGTGTCCTCGGGGCTCAAATAACTGGCCCACTCCGACGGGCTGTCGGGAAAAGGAAGCATGTTGGCGGCCGACACGGCCGCGGCGCCGGGGATGGACTCCATCTCCCGGATCACCTCATCCATGAAGTTCCAGGCGGCGGGACGCAGATCCCAGCCGTAGCGGGAATCCGGAAGCGTTACCTCGATGGTGGCCAGGTTCCGGGGGTCGAATCCCAGGGGCACGGTGAGGAGCTGAGAGATGCTCCGGGCCAGGAGGCCGCCGGCTACCAGGAGCATGACGGTGAGCGAGATCTCCCCGACCAGGACAGCGCGTCCGAAGGCCGCCCGGTGGCGAGAGCCGGCCCGAATTCCGGATCTCAGGGTGACGCCCGTCTCTTCTCTGGCCGCCATCAGAGCAGGAGCCAGGCCGAAGAGCACGCCGGCCAGCGTGCCCAGGAGGGCAGCGAAGGCCAGCACCGCCGGATTCGCGTGGACCTCGTCGATGCGGGGGATGGGGGGTGCCAGGTCCACCAGGACTCCTGTGCCGACCACGGCCACCAGGGCCCCGACCGCGCTCCCCACGATCCCGAGCAGAACGCTCTCTGTCATGAGCTGGCGAACGATTCGGGACCGACCGGCTCCGATGGCCGTGCGGGTCGCCACCTCCTGCATCCTGCCGTGCATCTCACCCAGGGAGAGGGCCGCCACGTTTCCGCAGGCGATGAGGAGAAGGAGGCCCGTGGCTCCGAAGAGGAGGAAGATGGGAGAGCCGAGTCCCCGGGTCTCCTCCTCTCTCCGGGGAAGGATGAGAGCGCTGGGACGCCGGCTGGGCCACGACTCACTGAGGATCGCGCTGGTCTCCGCGCTCGCCTCCTCCACTGTGACCCCTTCGGTCAGTCGACCGATGGCTTCCCACATTGTGGATCCGGGAGACTCACCCCACTCCGCGGATCCTACAGGTACCCAGAAGTCCCGGGGACCCGGATCGTCGGCTCCCGTGATGGAGGCGCTCAGCCACTGCATCCGGAATCCTGGGGGGAGCACGCCCACCACGGTGTACGTGAAGTCGTTGATGATCACGCTCTGACCCAGGACGTCCCTGTCGGCGGCGAAGCGCCGGGTCCAGGTGTCGTGGCTCATCACGGTCACCATGGCCTGATCACCCGCCCCTTCCCCCTCCTCATCCGGAAGGAACCAGCGGCCCAGGATCGGCGTGATGCCCACAACAGGAAGAAGGGAGGCCGTGGTCGCGCCCACGCTCACCAACTCCGGCCGGGAGCCGCCGCCCAGGGTGGATTCGCCCCAGTCGGCGGCGTAGACGGCGACCCCTTCGAAGACGGTGGTCTGCTCCCTGAGGGCTCTGTACTGGCGGTACTGGAGCCTGATCTCACCCGCCTCGGTGTATCCGCTGCGCCCCTCGATCCGCTGCCAGATGGACATGAGCCGGTCCGGATCCCGGTACTGCACGTCGGCCAGCAACACCCCGTCCACCACCGAGAACATCGCTGCGGCGGCACCGATCCCCAGGCCCAACGTCACGATTGCCACGCCGGTGTAGAAAGGCCGGCGCCTGAGAGTCCGCAAGGCGAAGCGGAGGTCCTGGATCAGGGTTTCCAAGCTGCCGGACCTCCTCTCGTCACGTCGGCCCCGGACTGATTCCAGCCTCGCCTCCCGCCTGACCTGAGTCACGCTCACCAGCGCGTCCTTGATCACGTCCTTCCAGAACCGTATGCGCCCCCACCCTCTCCTTCTGTACTTCTCCTCTCTGCGTTGCTGCTGCACGAACTCCATCCACTGGTCCCGGACATCGGTGCGGAAGTCCCGGGGATAGAGGGAGAGGAGGAGGCGCAGGATGCCGCGCTCGAAGAAACCCATCGGGTCAGCTCCGTGCAGGCTTCAGGGTGGCCCGGGCGAAGACCACGTCGGCCTCCAGGCGAGCCAACTC
>JBDHKE010000178.1:0-4984 GCA_039586555.1 Gemmatimonadota bacterium
TCGTCTTCCCATGATCCACGTGCCCGATCGTCCCCACGTTTACATGCGGCTTCGTCCGCTCAAACTTCGCCTTGCCCATCTCTGTCCTCGTCGGTGCTTGGTGTCCGCGCTCCGCTGGATCCCGGCTCCCTCTTCCTTCGTCCAGTTGCTAAGCTCCGGTGAGCCCTCGGCTCATCCTCGCTCGTCCCCACGAGCTTTCAGAGAGCTCTGGGCGGGGATTGAACCCGCGACCTCTTCCTTACCAAGGAAGCGCTCTACCACTGAGCTACCAGAGCATCTCACACGCCGTCCTGTTTGGACGGCAAGAGCGGGAGACGGGACTCGAACCCGCGACCCTCAGCTTGGAAGGCTGATGCTCTAGCCAACTGAGCTACTCCCGCCGACGACTCCCCAAGTGGTGGGGGTAGGATTCGAACCTACGAAGGCTTAAGCCAGCAGATTTACAGTCTGCCCCCGTTGACCGCTTGGGTACCCCACCGGCAACGCCGTGCCAAGAAAATGAGCCGTCCGCAGGGGAGACGGCCATTTCCTAGTAAGCTTGGTAAGCTAACTGTGCGATTTCTCGGTATCAAGCCCCGCGGGCGCCGCCTTCTCGGCCAGCCAGATGACCTGCCGAACCCCGGAAGAGACGGGCGGTGCTGGGGATGAAGGGGACAGTCCGTCATCAGGAAGCTCAAGAGGTGGCCAGGACGCTCCGTCGCGGGCCCTGCTTCTCTCGATGCTGGCGCCATCCGGGGCGCAGTCTCCCGGGGCACCTCTGAGGCCTTCCGCTTGAGCGCCGGGCCTGACCCTACACCAAGGAGTCCCAGCCCACCTTCTTCCCCGTCAGGTCCCTGTGGGGCTCCCCGGGGGTGAACTCTGCGGCAGAATACACGGGGCCATCCACGCAGGTGCGCTCTCCGGAGCAGATGGAGCACTTCCCACAGATGCCGATCCCACAGCTCGTGTACCGCTCCACCACATGGTAGATGTCCTCAGGCGGCGCGTACTTCCGCTCCACCGCTTCCAGAGCCTTCATGGCCAGCTCCGGACCGCAGTTGAAGAAGATCGGATTCTCCGGATTCTCTTCCGCGAGGGCTTTCTCCACCAGCTCCGAGATGTAGCCGTGATGCCCGGCTGAGCCGTCGTCGGTGGACACCGACACCTCTCCCAGCTCCCGGAAGGACTCCACATAGGCCAGCTCCTTGGCAATCCGGGCGCCCAGGAAGATCCGCATGGGGCCGGGATGACCCTGGGCGGCGTAATGCACCGGAGCGATGCCGACGCCGGCGCCCACGAACACCACGAGCCGCTCCCCAGGCAGGGAGAACCGGTGTCCATAAGGCCCCCGGATCCGCACCACATCGTTGACCTTGAGCCGGCAGGCCTTGGCCGTCATGGGGCCCACCTCCCGCACCACCAGCTCCAGGCCGTCGCGGTTCGCCGCCACCGAGAACGGCTTGGAGTCGGTGTTCCCCACTTTGAAGAAGACGAACTGGCCCACGTCCACATGGGCTTCGAGCCTCTCGCGGAACTTGATGACCCGAACCCCCTTGCCATACTCGTCGACTCCGGCAACCACGAAGGGGTGGTACTCCATGAGCATCCGGCTCATGGTCATGCTGGTGGCCACGTCCGTCCCCTCTGCCAGGTCCTTCTCCAGCTGCCGGAAATACTCCCGGATCTCCTCCGAATCCAGGCCACCGAGGGCGGTGCCGATGGCGTAGAAGAGCGACGGGTCGATGGCCTCGAGGCGCCTGATGTCGCCGGCTCCCCTGATTCCCCCCATGGCGATAAGGGGGAGAGACACAGCGCGGCGGAGGCGCTCTATGGCATCCAGGGTGACCGGAAAGATGGCGGCCCCCGAGAGGCCGCCGAACTGGTTGCTGAGCTCCGGGTTGGGCCCGCCGATGGTGTTGATGGCGGAGAGGGCGTCGGCACCACCGTCTGCTGCAGCCCTGGCAATCTCCTCGAGGCCCTTGACCCCTGCGTTCAGCTTCACGATGAGGGGCTTTCTGGTGGCTCGGCGCATGGCGGCCGTGATGGTCCGGACGCTGTCGGGGTCCGAGCCGATGAGGATGCCGCCTTTGTCGGCGTGGGGACAGGAGACGTTGATCTCGTATCCGTCGGCGATGTCCCCGGCCCGCTCGAATTCGTCCACGCACTGCAGGAAGCTCTCCGCGGTGCTTTCGCCGATCTGGGCCATGAGAAACACATTCGGAGGAGCGGCCTCTCTCAGCTCCCCGAAGCCTTCGATGGTGGCCTTGAGGCCCGGGTTCGTGTATCCCACGGCGTTCCAGAGGGAGTCCGGGCTCGGTTGCGCGAGGATATCCTCCCGGTTCCCGGCCCGGGGCTCGATGGTGGTGCTCTTCCCCTGGTAGAAGCCGAGCTGCGGGACGTGCTCGAACATCCACCGGGCGACGTCGCTATTGGTGGTGATGACCCCGGAGGGAAAACCGAAGCGTCCCCGGATCTCTTTGCCCAGAAGGTTGTACATTGCGCTCTTCTTGGTCAGAGGACCTTCCTGACGTCCTGAAGGACTTCCTGGGCCCCAGCTCTCCGGTCCGCGGCACCCGTGATCGCCCTCCCGACCACCAAAAGGGAAGAGCCCGCCGCAACGGCCCTCCCCGCGGAAACGACGCGCTCTTGATCCTCCCCGGCCGCTCCACCCGCGGCGTGAACGTTGAAGATGGCCACGCCCAGCTCCGTGGCCGCCCGGGCAGCACCCTTCACAGTATTGGGAATGTCGTGGTACTTGAGATCGAGGAAGACCCCTGAGCCATGACCCTGGACCAGTCGAACAGTCAAACCACCGGGGGCCCGAAGCAAGTGAAGGACTCCTTTCCCGCCTTGAAGGGGCCGACGAATGGGACTGAGCTCCTCCACGAGACGCTGGACCTCGGCAAGAGCGTACAGCCCGTCCGCGGGCAGACACAGCAGCCTCCTCTCCGCTCGCTCCACGGGCGACAGCTCGATCACGTCGGGTGTCCCTATCTATTCGGCCTTGGGGAAGCCGTGTTTCTCACCCCAGCCGAACGGATCCTCCCGCCATTCCGCAAGGAGGGCGATCTGCTCCTCGGAGAGGTACCCTCCGGTCCGGGCGACGTCGAGGAGCACGGGGAAGGTCAGGAGCGAGCGGCACCTGCACGGCGGATCGAGGGCCGCGAACGCCTCGGCGGCTCTCTCCAATCCATAGCTGAAGATGGAGAGACACCAACCCGCGACGCCCCCGGCCTCCCGAACGGCCTCCACCGCACGCGCCGAGCTCCCTCCGGTGGAGATGAGATCCTCGATGACCACCACACTCCGCCCCCCTAGGTCGGAATTCGCGCCGAGTCCCTCGATACGGCTCTTCAACCCGTGGGCCTTGGGTTTGTCGCGGATGTAGATGAAGGGGAGGGAGAGGGAGTCCGCCAGGAGGGCCCCATGGGGAATGCCGGCCGTGGCCGTGCCGGCCACCACCTCGGGTGCGATCCCCTCTTTCTCGACGATGTCGGCGAAGCCAGCGGCGATGGTCCTCCGGACCTCCGGACAGAAGAGGAACATCCGGTTGTCGTTGTAGATGGGCATGCGGTACCCGGATGCCCATTGGAAGGGGTCGTCAGGATTCAGCTTGATGGCCCCGATGCTTAGCCCCCGCTCCGCGATTCTCTTGCCTAGCTCGTCTATGGTGCTCTCCTCCCCTGAGACTCGGTCGGGTGGTCGGGGTGGCCGGTATCTTAGGCCCCCCCCGAGGGGTGTCAAGCAAGGATCGGGGGCGCCTCACGGCTCTCAGGACGGCGTACCGGCACCCGGACAGGGACACCATGCTCCAGGTTGTCATGGGCGCGGGCGGATTGGGGGCGGCCCGTTGATCGACACGACCGTACGCACTCTCGTACACAGTCGCCTCTTTCAGGCCATTCCGGCCAAGAAAATGAGGCCCGTAAAACCCGCTGCGGCTACGAGCCTTACCAGAGAGCTGACGATCGGACTCGAACCGATAACCTGCTGCTTACAAGGACGTGCTGAGGGCGGACATAGGAATCAGCTAGGATGGGGCTCCTTGCCCGGAAAGCGGCTAAATACCTCCGTTTTCGACCGCTCTGACCCACGAACCACCGCCGAATCCAACCGAGTTTCGTGTCACGTTCTCCGTCACGGTGTCACGTCTTGCGTCACGGTCCCTCGACGCCCCAGGAGCGAAGCCATCACCGACGGTGCGTCCTCTTCCTCACCGCTTCCAGCCATGCTCCAACGCTGTCCCTCCGTCGTCGATCCACCACCGCAGTTCCCTAGGATCGAAGCGGATCTGACGACCCAGCCTGATCGAGGGGACGATCCGCTGACGAGCCAGTTCGTAGACCCTGGCCCGTGAGAGCGTAAAGCTCGGTGCACAGGTCCCATCTCCGCTTCCGGGGGATCCCTGGCTCCGGGTCGCTCATCCGCCTCGCTGGAACCAGGGAGGCGTTATGGGGCGGCTGCTCCTCTCGCTACCGCTTTCGGGACCAGGTGAGACAGTGCTCGATCCCGTTGTTGTTCGTGAAGTGCATGACGCCGCCCAGCTCGCCCTCGGAAGCGGGGGGAATCAGTGCGAGATCCAGCTCCCCGAGTCTGGCGAGGACGGTGTGCTCGTCGTGAAGGCGAAACGTGCGCTCCTCGCCGTAGTCCGGATCCGGCAGCGTCAGCACGCCGCACCCGCATTTGAAGGTGAGCTGAAGCACGCCGCCCGGGCGGAGGACCCGAGCGAATTCCGGCAGCGTCGTATGCGACACCGTCTCCTCGTCGAGATGCTGGACGACCGCATTGCACAGGACAAAGGAGGTGGCTCTCGAGCCCGGGATGCAGCTCCCGGGCCAGTGCCAGGGCTTCCTCGATCACGTCGACCCCGACGACGTCGTACCCCTGGGCCCGGAGCTGGGCGACGTCAGGGGCCCCGGCACCACAGCCCGCATCGAGGCCGCGCGGGCCCGGGGCCAGCTCGAGCAGCTTCGCGAGGGCCGCGTTGTTCCCGGTAAGAGCCGGG
>JBDHKE010000179.1:0-4967 GCA_039586555.1 Gemmatimonadota bacterium
ATCCTCAGGGACACGATAACTGGAACTGTAGCCCAGGAGGATCGTATACGTCGTTCCCGTCCACATCGATGAACAGCGGATTGCTGAAGGCCAGGGCCGGGATCCCCATATCGCCGGGGGCGCAGGTCTTGAGATCCGCCAGGGTCACGTTCGCGTTCGGATCCAGCTCGTTCGGGATGACCGGGAAGAGCGGACACGAGACGTCCTCCGTCCCCTTGACCATCACCACGACCCAGGTGTCCTCCGTGAGCCCGCTCAGCGCCAGGCTGGTCGAGGTCTCGAGCCGCTCGTGGCCACCCACCATGACCGTATTCACGGTGAAGTCGACACCGTCCGTCTGCACCACGTCCGGGCAGATCCGGTAGAGAGGCGGCAGCCCGTCCCGGTCATTGGGGTCCGCGATGGTCGCGCTGTTCAGGTAGTACTCCACGGTGTCGAACTCCGCCCAGGTGGGGCTCTGAACATTCACGTTCACCGTGGCAGACCCTCCCGTGGCGCGGACGAGCATGGGTAGCCCGAGGGCGTGGCCGCCAACCTCATTGGGATCCCCCTCGAGGGTGACGCGCATGAACGGCCCGTTCGTACCCAGGTTCCGGCCCTCGTTCACGTTGATCGCCAGTGTCTCGGCGATGGCCGCCAGCGCTCCCGGATCGTCTGTCGGGGACGCAATCATGTTGCGTGGGAAGCCGGACTGGATCAGGAACACCTGGTGGGTGTCCGAGTCCGAGACACCCGTGCGTACGATGCCCTGGTTCATCAGGTTGAACCAGTTCCCCGCGTTCTGGCCCAAGAAGTTCTCGAAGATCTGTTCCCGGATCCCCGTCTCGATCCAGATCTCCAGGGCCGTGAAGCCATCATCCCAGAGGTTGGGAATACTCGGATCCAGGCGCACATCCGATGGACTCCTGGTGGACTGTGGCGGCACCACGCCCGTGTCCAACCTGAGTCCAAGGACGTCGAAGAAGCTGTGCACGTGGTTGATCTGCACCGTTTCCTCGCCCGGATCGCTCTTGGCCTCAACAAAGATCTCCGCCGGCGTCTTGCAGAACGCTCCCAAAGAGGGGAAGTCCTGTCCCGGAGGGGCCTCCCGTCCCCAGTCGATCGCCCCACCGCTGACCCGGTTCGGATCGATCGTCATCGGGAAGGCATTGAAGTGACCGTAATCGGGCGAGGTGATCTCGTTGTTCACCGCCGTGGAGATGAGATCGCCCACACCCAGGTCCACGAGGTCCTGCGTGAAGTCCGTGCGGAGCCCGTGATCCGAAGGTGTGAAGAAGTCCACCCCCTCGGCAAGCATGCTGATGATCCGCTCCTTGCGTGTGATCCGGCAGTCGAAGGTGTCGTAGGAGTGGACGTGGAAGTCGCCCGAGACGAAGCCTTGCGTATCGACGACATGGGCGACTTCAGCCTCTACCAGGACCGACCCTCCACTCGCGACCGTGATGTCCTCCGCGTGTGCGGAGAACTCCGGACCGTGGGAGACCACGATCCGGTAGTCACCGGGCTCGAGCGGGAACTCCCCGGAGTCGCCCGTGTGGTCCACGAAGACGATCCGCGCAATGCCGTGGGACAGACTGTCCTTGGTGATGTCACCGAAGACGCCCGTCAGGTTGTCGATGACGGCGAAGACCGTCTGCGTGACACCCGGATCCGTGGAGGGGTCGAAGCCAACGACCGAGACCTTGGCCGCGAGGGGCGCGCCATTGGGATCAGCGATCGTGACCCGGACCCGACCCGGCTCCGCGAACGTGAAGTCCTGTGTCACCGTGCCGCCCGCCGTCACGCTGATATTCGCGGGATCCGGGCTTGCAAAGAGATATCCCTCCTTGTGCACTCGGAGCTCGTACTCCTTGCCCGGATCGGAAAGCTCGGGAAGCGTCCCTTCGTAGTTGCCGTTGGCATCCGTGCGGAACGCCGAGAGAACATTCAGGCTGGTTCCGAGCCCATCGGCGGGCTCGCCGATCACAGCGACCTCGGCATCGGGCACGGGCACCCCACCGGCCGTGACCTGGCCCCGGACGGTTCCGGTCGCGAGCCCCTTCAGGCGGTTGCGGATGTCGAGGACGGACGCGACGTCGCCGTCCCCGATGGCCAGGTACCACGTGAACTGCACGCTCTCCCCGGGACCCAGGGTGAAATTCGGCGCCTGCACACCGATCAGGGCGAGCAGCACGTCTGCTTCGAACAGCAACACACTGATGCCCGACTGGTTGAAGCTCGTGGTCGCGGGATTCGTGCTCGTGTGAATATACCCGTAGGAGACGCCGCCGATATCCCCCTCGCCGCTGTACGCGACAAAATCACAGGGAAACACGTCCTCTTGAGCGGCGCAGGGAGCCTCCGTCGTGACCGTCGGGTCCCCAAAGCCGTACCCTGGATGGAATATCTCCTGGGCCATGCTGTTCAGCAACCCACCGGCAAAGAGCCGGATGCCATTGGGATCCGTATTGGTGATGGTGGACTCCACGCGGACGAAGTCATCCCCGCGACCCAGGATGTAATCGGTCGTCACCTCCACGGGGAGATCCCGATCATCCACCTCCGGCGGCAGGGTCAGCCCCAATGACGCACCGAGCTCCTCGACCTGGGAGCTCGCGTTCCACCAGTCGAGCAGGTCGTCCGGGCCTGTCGCGCGGATCACCGCCGGAAGCCCGTCGCTTCCGTCGTTCAGCACAGCGACGTTCGTGTAGTGGGCGGTGTTCTCGATGTTGATCATCAAGGCCCACTCCTCCAGGCGGTCCTGTCCAGGATCACCCGGGGCCCGCCGCAGATCGGCATCAATGATCTGCCCACCAAACTGGGTAAAGGCAGGACCCGCATCCCGCTGAAGCTTCTGGACGATGACGTGGATCTTGTCGTTCGCAAGCAGATAGTCCCCCAGTCGGCCGCGCGCGAGCGGGCCGTCGATGAGATCCGCAGAATCGGTGATCAGGCGCGCCATCGCGTTGGCAAAGCCGCTATCACAGCTCTGGTTGGCGACCCCGTCATCCAGCCCATCACAGAAACGATCCAGATCATCCGCCTCATTGAGGGCCGTGCAGGTCAGACACCGGAGCACTGTGTTGAGACACGCGTGCGTCGCCGCCACATCTCCCGCGACACCACAGACAGGAAAGGCCAACGCCAGGTCCACGCCCTTGGCATCGCACTTCCCAGACAGATCCTTCCGGATCTTGTCCACCTTCCCGCCAGAGTCCAGATCACACTTCTTCGCGATCTTCCCCGCCGGGTCGTCCAGCACGCACGCCTCAAGCTCGAGAGCCGTGTCGGCACCCGCCTTCAGCACGGTCTTCTTGCACTTGTTGAACTCCTTGAGCTGCGTGTCCTGGCACTTGGTGAGATCCTTGGCAATGGCCTGCTGACACTTGGATCGGTCCTTCTCGACCGCTTCCAGGGCCAGACTCGCATCGATGTCCGAGCCAAAGATCACCGCCATCAGGGCCGCCTCTTTGTCCAGGGCCAGCTGATTCACCGTTGCCGCATCGGTCGCCCCAAAGGTCGGCGGGTCGGCAGCGCAGTTCTTGGTCTCGTCCGACACCGTCTTGGCCGTCGCCTTGCCGATCTTGCCCTTGCCATCGGCGGCAACACAGGCCTCCACATCGGTGACCCCGCCTGCACCCTTGGCCTTGTTCTTGATGCAGCTGTTGTATTCCTTGCCGGTCGTGCTCGCGACCTTGGCAAGATTCTTGTTCAGCGCGTTGATGCACTTCTGCTGGTCGCTGCTCGCGCCACTCGCAAGCCCCGCGGAAAGCAGAAACCAGGCGCAAAGCGCACTTACCGTAAGTCGGCCTCCTGTGGTCATAGCCATGCCTCCTTGGACAACCCGAATAAGCCTCACGGGTACGTAGTTATCCTACACCGGGGCAGCTCCGGAATGGGACTTTTTTCTCACCAAACCGGTGGGTTACCCCTGCAGTTGAGGGACCTCGTAGGGCCTGTGGGTGGCGGAGCTCCGGGTCAGACCGGATCAGATGTACGTCACCCGGATACCTGCCCCGTCTGGAAGCTTGTAGCGGCGATTCACACCGATCAGAAGCGCCGTGATCTGCTCCACGTAGCGGGCATTAAAGAGTGGGCCCCCATCCACGGCGCGGGAGCCAGCGATATCCTGGCAAAGAGCCATCACCCGCTCCTTCGGCCCCTTGGGGCCGGAGACGATCACGTCACAGTCGACGGGCTCCTCCAGCGCCATCAGGCGGTGGGCCGAGACGTTCTGGAAGGCAGACACGACCGCTACCTGATCGGGGACCAGCGATTGGCACAGCTCCGCGCAGGATCCCTGGGAGATCCCGACCACGCGCGCCGGCCCGTCTCCGATGGCAGTGGCCAGCGGCACGCCCATCGAGACCACCACCGTACCGGGTACCAGAGCCGACCGAATCCCCTTCAGCGTCGGCACGGTGTGCTCGAAGGGGACGGACAGAATGACGATGCCCTCCTGGGCAGCCGCGGTGGCATCCAGGTTCACAAGGCCCTCCACATCGGCGTCTGCCACCCGGCTGCGGACGGTCTCGGCAGCAGCCTGGGCGCGCTCAGGCAGCCGGCTCCCAATACGAACCGCGCGACCGGCTTGCCCGAAGCGAAAGGCCAGACCCAGGCCCTGGTCCCCAGTGCCCCCCAGAATCGCGACCAACTCCTTCCCCATTCCAGCGTCTCCTATCCAATGACCCCATCGTACCCCAGGCCTGGGCCAACCCGGAAATCCCGCGGGGCTCGGCTCCCAGGAGACCGGGATCTGCGGTTTCCGGGAGACGTAGGCAATCCGAGAGGTTGCCTCCCCGAAACGCCTCAAGATTGCAGACCTGAAGGCCGATCCGCGAAAGCGCCGTGAGTGTGGATCTACTCCGATGGGCTGAACGCTTCGTCGCCACCTCGTCAGTCTCCTACGAGGGAAACCGGGCCATCACAGAACAGGCTGCCATGCTCCTGGAGGAGACCGGCATACCGACCCGACTCGAGACGGTGCC
>JBDHKE010000180.1:0-8170 GCA_039586555.1 Gemmatimonadota bacterium
TCACGAACGTGCCAGCCTCCCAATCCCGACCCCCGGCGGAGAACGGCTCCAGCATCCAGTACACGTCCGCCCTGCCTTCGGCCAGCATCCGGTTCACCGCGATCACCGCGTCCTTCACCGCGTGGCTGAGCAGGTAGGCTTCCGCATCGGCGGGCCCTGCGACGACACCAGCCGGAGGCTCCGCGAGCCACTCGACGGCCTCGAGGGGACCATCGAAGGAGTCTTGGATGCGCTCATATGCCACATCCATCTGGTAGGCGAGGGTCCAGCCCGCGTTGTCGTACGGAGCGATGGGGGGACCGCCGGGATAGGCGAAGTCGTTG
This sequence comes from Gemmatimonadota bacterium, assembly GCA_039586555.1. Classification (GTDB taxonomy): domain Bacteria; phylum Gemmatimonadota; class Gemmatimonadetes; order Longimicrobiales; family Gaopeijiaceae; genus JBDHKE01. Next base: position 324 of record JBDHKE010000180.1, read on the forward strand.
GGGTGGTTCTGCGCCTCGAACAGGTCGATGATGTGCGGGCGGAATGCCTGCGCCGTCTTGATCACGAAGGAGCCCGCCGGATAGGTCTTTCCCGCGACCTGGAACTCCTGGGTCGCCCTGTGAACCGTCACGCCGGACTTCAGGAGAGTGTTCACGAACTTCGTCGCCGTCAGAAAGTCTGTCTGGTCCGCGGGGATCACGTACCCGCGCGCGTCCCGCTTCGAGGGATCCCGGAGGAAGCGTTCGTAGTCCTCCCGGGTTCCTCGTCCGCTCAAGGCCTCGGCCACCTGGTCGATCTGCTTGGGCAACACCGTCCAGTGATCCCGGGACCCCCGCTCGATGGCGTTCAGCCCCATCCGCCAGATGTTGAAGAGCAGGATGTCCTTGTTCCGGGAGGCGTAGTCCAGGACGGCCCGGTTCGCCGTCTGCGAGTAGTCGATGGATTGGCGGAAGTGCCACGGCCCGGGCTCCACCGGCAGCGGGAGGTCGTTCTTGGCAAGCTGCCGGTCCGGGATGAAGGGGATCTCAATGGGCGTGGGATTTCCGCTTGTCTCGGTGAGCAGGCCGATCATGTTGTGGTAGTAGGGTGTGGTGCGCAGCCCACCGTTCCACCAGGTGGAGTAGTTGGCTCCCGATCGCATCGTGGTTCCGCCCTTCCCTTCCTGAACGAAGCGGGCATGCATGGCCGAGCCCACCTGCTCCAGGCTGGTGATGATCAGGGGATCCAGGTTGTGGTTCGGAGGGTCCCGGAAGGGTGGCGCGAACATCACCGCACCCGCCGGACCCGTCTGGTGGTGGTTGTAGACGATCTGGGGAAACCACTCCCGGTAAAGCACCCGGGACATGTTCTCGGTTTCCCGCAGGTTGACCATGAAGAAATCCCGGTTGTTGTCGTGACCGGCCCATTTGTGGTACAGGACGGGGATGTTGCGGGTGCTCCGCTTCATCGGATCGGGCTCGCGCATGTACCAGTTGGCCACCAGGTCATGTCCGTCCGGATTGGCATGGACCGCGAGGACGATGACGTCGTCCAGGAAGCGCACCGTCTCGGGGTCCGTACGGCTGACCATCTGGTAGACGAACTCCATGAGCTGCTGGGCCCCCAACACCTCGGTGGCGTGGAGCCCGCCATCGATCCACACCACGGCCTTTCCTTCCTGGGCCAGGGCTCGGGCTTCCTCCTCACTGAGGCCTTCGGCATGGGCGAGACGCTGTGCGATCTCCTTGTAACGGTCGAGATCGGAGTGGTTGTAAGGAGAGGTCAGGATCGCCATCAGCTGCGGCCGCCCCTCCTCGCTCATGCCGATCGTGTCCAGCACCATGCGATCGGATTCGGCGGCCAGCTTCCGCCAGTACTCCTGGAGCTGGGCGTAGCTCGGCAGTTGGTAATCGGCCCCGATGATGTGTCCGAACTGCTCCTCCGGGGTGGTGACGTCGGGAGCGCCGGTCTGCTGTGCCCCGGCCAGGACAGGCAGGGCAAAGGTCAGCAACGGCACCGCGAGCATCTTGCGGTTCAGCATTTTCATGCCCCTGGGCTCTTCGTTTGAACGCCCCCGCCGCGCTGGCCGCGATACAACGGGGAGATCCGCAATCTTACGGCTTCGACACCGGGGGGCGCCACCGCGCACACTGTCGCCAGCCCCGCAGTCGCCGTTACAGCTCCTTCGTGACCCTGCCTCCCCGGACAGGACGTCCCCTTGTGGCGGCGAACGGTTGTCCTGATTTTCCCGGAGGATGATAAAGCTCGTCGCGGTTGTCGCCACCGTCCTTTCTACCTCTTTTCTCTGCTCCGTCCTGGAAGCAGTCCTGCTCTCGCTCACCCATTCCCACGTAGCACTCCTGCGGGAGCGGGGAGAGCGGGCGGGTGAATACCTTCACCGCATGCAGCAGAGGATCGACGAGCCCATCGCCGCGATTCTCACCCTCAACACCATCGCGAACACGGCGGGTGGTGCCGTATCCGGCGCCGTTGCCCTGGAGGTGTTCGGCGATCCCTGGGTCGCCGCTTTCTCCGCCGTTCTCACTTTCATGGTCCTGGTGTTCTCCGAGATCATTCCCAAGACCATCGGGGCCACCTTCTGGAAGCAGCTCTCACGACCGGCGGCGTATCTCCTTCGCATCATGATCTTCGTGATGAAGCCCATCATCATCCCGCTGCAGCTGTCCAGCCGGTTGATCGGGGCCAGAGCCTCCGGTATGCCCACCGTGAGCCGGGCCGAGCTGGAGGTTCTCGCCGCGATCGGGGCCAGAGAGGGCACTCTGGACGAGGATGAGTGGCGGGTCGTCACCAGCATCATGAACCTGGATCGTGTCCTGGTGGGTGAGGTCATGACGCCTCGGACGGACATGGTGGCGGTTTCGGTGGACGCTCAGGTCGAGGAGGCGAAGGCCCTTATGCTGGAGGAGGGTCACCTCCGTCTACCGGTCTACGAGGGGGATCTGGATCGGATCATCGGGATTCTCCTCGCTCGCGATCTCTGGAAGGCCGATCAGGAAGGCAGCGCCTCGATTCGTGAGAGCGTGCGGCCCCCGGATTTCGCACCGGCGTCCAAGAAGGTCGAGGACCTGATCGGCGAGATGCGGGAGAAGCGAACGAAGATGGTGATCGTCCTGGACGAGTTCGGGGGCACCGCGGGACTCGTAACCCTCGAGGATCTACTCGAGGAAATCGTGGGGGAGATCCAGGACGAGCACGAGCTCGACGAGCCGGAGTCCTTCCAGGACCTGGTGGATGGCACCTTTCGGATCTGGGGAGGGGTTCCCTTGAGGGACACGAACCAGCGCCTTGGCCTCGGACTTCCGGAGGATCGCCACGACACGATTGGTGGGTTCATCTTCGGCGAGCTTGGACGCCTCGGTCGGGTCGGGGACCTCGTGAAGGTGCCCGATGGATCCTTCCGCGTCGAGCGCATGCGCGGACGGAGGATCGAGTATCTGCGATTCTTCCGGAGCGAAGAGTCCCAGGAGGCGGGCGAGTAGGCAGCAGGGGTCCGCCGGATCGGCGCGCCGCCTCGGGCCGTGGGTTCTGTGTCGGGAAGGCGAACTCGATGCCCTCTTCGTCGAAACGCCGGTACAACTCCAGATTGATGGCCTGCTGCGTGTTCATGTATGCCAGGTGGTCCGGCACCTCCATGTAGTAGACGGTCTCGTAGTTCAGGGAGAAGTCTCCAAGCGACTTGAGGTGGCACCGGTCAAATCTGCTGTTCTCACATGATTCCACGGCACTTTGAACGAGCTCGGGGATTCTCTCCAGCCGAGAGGGAGGAGTACCGTAGATCACACCGAGGGAGAACGAAATCCGCCGTTCCTGCATCCGGCGGAAGTTGCGGATACGGCTGTCCAAGAGGTCGGAGTTGGAGAAGATGAGCTGCTCCCCGGTCAGGGAGCGCACCCTCGTGGTCTTGATTCCAACTTCCTCGACGGTACCGGACAAGTCGCCCACCACGATGAAGTCACCGATCACGAACGGCTTGTCCAGGGCGATGGAGAGGGACGCGAAGAGATCCTTGAGCACGTTCTGGACTGCCAGCGCGATGGCAATGCCCCCAATGCCCATCGTCGTGACCAGGGCGGTCACATCGATTCCCAGGTTGTCGAGGGCAACCAGAAGAACTACAAGCCACACAGCGACCCGAGCCACGAAGCCCAGAACCCCCACCGCCAGCGCCCCACCGGGGTCACTCTCGATCTGCCGCGCCTCGTACCGTCTGATTCCAAAGTTGACCCCGGCGCTGGCCCACAGCGCAGCCTGAAGGAGCAAACCGAGTACCAGAAAGATGCGAATCCAGCTGTCGACGGTCGGTGAGAGGCTGAGCAGGTGGGAGCCGACCCACACGGCGAACAGGAAGATGAAGCCCAGCTTCGTCCGCTCTAGCAGGTCCGCTGCCAGATCATCCACCTCGTTCTTCGTTCGCAGTGCGTGCGCTCGGAACGCACGCACGCCGACGCCTGCCAGCAGCCGCAGAACGACGAGAAGGGCCAGAGCGGTGCCCAGTGCGTATGTCCACCGGACAACGGGATTGCCCAGGATCTGCCGATCCAGGAAGGGGATCTCCTGCATTTCGCTGCCCTCTCGTCTCCCATGGGTGAAACCGCGGCTGGCCGGAACATGGAAGGTGACCTGGCGCGCGGCAACCGAGGCTTGACACGCGTCCCTCCGCCCTCTATCCTCCGCCGTGCGATCGAGAACGCTGCCGCCAGGTGAGGCCCCATGAGGGCCAACGACCTGGGACGGAGCCCATCCGGCCAGGCATTGGAGGGTGTGTCCCCTCCGGCCTGGTCGGACCTTTTTTGCCGGCCTCTAGCAGGGCACGGGCGCCCCTGACCAACCCTATCCGGAGGATGGACCAGATGGATCTGAACGGCTGGCTGTACGAGGTGGAGGCATTTCGGGAAGAGATGGAGGAGTACACGGAGGAAATGGACTCCCTCGGGGGCCTCGCTCTTTCCACTCCCCAGGACGTGCTTAACTACGTCGATGAGTACGGAATCTCCTCGATCCGCCTGTGGTTCACGGACATTCTCGGATACCTCAAGTCCTTCTCCATCTCCCGGAACGAGTTGAAGGGCGCCTTCGAGGAGGGCATGGGCTTCGACGGATCGTCGATCGAAGGGTACCAGCGGATCCAGGAGAGCGACATGGTCGCGGTTCCCATCGCTCCCACAGCCCAGTTGTTGCCCTTCCGATCCGGTGGCTCCCGGTCCATTCGCATGTTCGCCGAGGTGAGAAACCCCGACGGAAGTCCCTACACGTCTGATCCTCGCGTGATCCTGAAGAGGCAGCTGGACCGCCTGTCCGGATACGGCTTCTCGCACATGAACATCGGCCCCGAAGCCGAGTTCTTCTACTTCAAGAGCGAAGACAGCGCGGACACCCTGGACAAGGCCAGGTATTTCGACATCAATCCCGTGGACATCGGAGACGACATCCGGGAGGTTACGGTCTTCGCTCTGGAGTCGATGGGGATTCCCGTGGAGTACCACCACTCCGAGGTGGGTCTATCCCAGCACGAGATCGACATCCGGTACCAGGAAGCCCTCCGGATGGCTGACTCACTCCAGACATACAAGTACCTGGTCAAGGAGATCGCTCGACGGGCAGGGGTGTTCGCCACGTTCATGCCCAAGCCCCTGGAGGGGGAGAACGGCAGCGGAATGCACACCCACCTGTCCATTTTCAAGGGCGAGAACACGAACGCCTTCTACTCCAAGGACGACGCCCATCATCTGAGTGCCATTGCGAAACACTTCATCGCGGGGGTGCTCAAGCACGCTCGGGAAATGGCCTTCGTGACGAACCAGTGGTACAACTCGTACAAGCGACTTGTCCCTGGATTCGAAGCGCCGGTGTACATCGCCTGGGCGGAACGGAACCGGTCCGCGGCGGTCCGCATCCCCCTGTACAAGCCGGGTAAGGAGCTCGCGACACGCATGGAGCTGCGCTTCCCGGATCCCTGCTGCAACCCGTACCTGGCCTTCGCGGCCATGCTCGCCGCCGGGTTGGATGGTCTGGATCAGAAGATGCCCTGTCCGGAGCCCATGTCCATGGATCTCTACCAGCTCACACCGGTCGAGCGCGAGGAGCTGAATATCTCCTCCCTGCCCCACGACCTCTTCGAGGCCGTCAAGGTCGCCGAACGAAGCGAGTTCATGACGGAGACGCTGGGGGAGGACGTGCACCGCAAGCTGGTGGAAACGAAGTTGAACGAGGTGGACAAGTTCCGGCTGCACGTGTCCGGTTTCGACCTGGAGCAGCACCTGGTTCTATAACTCCGGAGCTGATCCGGCCTTCCGGCCGCGGGCGGCGAGCGGGCGGATGCCGGCAAGCCTGAGGGGGAGAGACCATCGATGGTCTCTCCCCCCCTGCTCTTGAGCTGTCGGCCGGTTCCGGGCCCTTCCTGCTCCGGCCTTCAGGCCTCCGCCCCGGAGTCCGCTCCCGACACCACCGCCGTCCTCCCGGCTTCCTCCCGCTTGCTTTCCAGCCAGAACGACAGCGCCAGGAGGATAGCGCCACAGGTGATGCAGGAGTCGGCCACGTTGAAGATCGGCCAATCCATGAAGCCGAGGTCGATGGGACCGATGAAGTCCACCACGCCGGAATCCCAGCGCACACGATCGATGAGATTGCCCACGGCCCCCGAGATCACCAGTGAAAGCGACAGAAGGCGGAGGAAATCATCATCCCGGGCCTGGTACAGCAGGACGGAGAGAAGGACAAGCGCCAGGATGGAGACCGGAATGAAGAACCACCGGGGATCCGAGCCGATGCTGAGGCCGAACGCGGCACCCCTGTTGAACGCCAGTGTCAGAGGGATCAGCCCGCCGAACAGCTCCACCGGGCGGCCAGCCAGATAGTCCAGCGCCCAGAGCTTGGTACCGATGTCCAGGAGGAGCACCGGAACCACCGTGGCTCCGAGCACCTTGAGCTTTCGCAACCGTCCTCTCCCGCCCTCGTGATCACTCGATTCGCGCTACGAACCTGGTCGTTCCCTCTACCCCTGCCTGCCGTAGATGGTTCTCGGCCCCGACCTCAACCCAGCCGCCCAGCCCTGCGAGCTTTCCGTACGGCTCGCGCCACCCTCCTCCGCAACCGGTCATACGACGGCGGCGGGCCCGTTCTCACCGACCGGCCGTCGATGAACAGGGCATCCGACTGACCCCACTCCCGCATGGCGGCTTTCTCCGCGGTGTCGATGCGCTCGAACACGACGTCGTCGCCGAACTCCGCGGCGGCGCGACGCATGCGTTCGAAGGCGATGTTCTGAGCCGGGCACCAACCGTTCAGGAAGGCCGTCACGCGCACGGGGCCGTCACCCACGGGGACAGGCGGCCCGCCCCGGATCCAGCGGGGTGGCTCAGCGTCGTCGCTGAATGGTTTCCAGAGCAGCACCCGCAAGCCCTCCCGGTCCGCCACCCGGTAACCCCGCCTGCGGAACCAGGATGCTTTCATCCAGATAGGCAGGCCCAAGCCCCAGGCGGCCATCCCTTTTGCCCCCCGTTCCACGGCATCCGCCTCGGCCGCTGCGAGCATCGCTCTGCCCATCCCTCGCTTCTGGTGGTTGCCGACGCCCTGTTTGTAGCCGTGGACCCAGATGCAAAGGACCATGTACAGGCCTGAGCCCTCGGCAAAGGCATGCTCGATGGGCAGGTACTGAATCATGCCGCCGATGGTGCCGTCGTCGGCGCGAGCCAGCTTGACCCGCAACCCCCGGTCCCGGAACTGCTCGTACCAACGGTCCTTGTGGTCCCCCGCCTCCTGCATTTCCTCGGCCCAGTCCTCGAGGCAGCAAAAGTACATGGGGCACAGCTCGTCGGTGAGATCGATGACGTCCATGGAACCACTTCCAGCATCCAGGTCCGACGCGCCTGACACGGCGCTCCGCTCCACCTAATATGGTGGCGTGCAGGACCAGAAGCATCCACTGCGTTTCCGAGATGGCGAACCCACCACACATCCTGCTCCTGACCGGTCGGCCCGGCGTTGGCAAGACCACTGCGATCCTCCGCATCGCCGATTGCGTCGCCCCGCGCCGGGTCGCAGGCTTCATTACCGAGGAACTGCGCGAGGGTGGTGTTCGCCGTGGCTTCCGGTTGGAGACCTTCGGCGGCTACGTGACGGTCATGGCCCACGTGGATTTCCCGAAGAAGCGTCGCGTGGGAAAATACGGTGTGGACCTGGAGGCCATCGACGCCGCGGTGGCGGAGGCTCTCGCCGCCGTGCCCGCCGACGTCTACTGTAGGCCGTCAGCAGGAATGAGACAGTTTTGGTCTCGAGATTAATGGACACTTCAGGGTAGAATGTACTGAACGGAGGAGTGTCCAATGAGCAAGAAGAGGAATCCAGAAGG
>JBDHKE010000181.1:0-8119 GCA_039586555.1 Gemmatimonadota bacterium
GATGCTCGGCGCATAGGTGACTGGGTCGTAGCCGCCTACGATGCTGTTGTCCACACAGTACTCGACGTACTTGTAGGCCCAATGGTCGGTCGGCACATCATCGAAGGTGGCAGTGGGTGGTCCATCTGGGACGCCTTCGTCACCACCTGCCACCGCCCGGGAGATGAAGACGCTCATCTGGTCCCGACTGACGGTGACGGTGGGAGCGTAGGTGACAGGGTCGTATCCCCCCACCACACCCTCAGCGACACAGTACTCTACATACCTGTACGCCCAGTGGTCCGCGGGAACATCATCGAAGGTGGCTGTGCCGGGTCCGTCGGGGACGTTCTCATCACCTCCGGCCAGAGAGCGGGCGATGAATACCGACATCTGATCACGCGTAACCTGGTTGGCGGGACGGTAGAGGCCGTTGGGATAGCCTCCCACGATACCCGCCTCAACACACGCCTCTATCTCATCGAAGGCCCAGTGGTATGACGGGACATCCGGGAATCTCGGCGGCTCGTAGCCAACCACCTCCAGGCGTACCACCTGCCCGTTGCCTACATTCATGACCCAGCAGGAGCCGTCCGTGGGGTTGGCCGAGATCTGGTTGGCCGAGCCGAGGTTCCCCCGCCACAGCTCTGTGCCGTCCTCGGCAAGGTGGATGAGGTGATCACCAAGAACCCAGCACGAGCCGTCCGCAGGATTCACTGAAAGGGCCCCGGCGAGCACGATGTCGCCCCGCCACAGCTCTGTACCGTCCTCGGCCAGGTGAACAACAGCATCAGTGCCGTCGAAGACACCGGCCGCCCAGCATGACCCGTCCAGCGGATTGACGGAGACCGCGTGGCCGTACCCGGGCAGGCCCCGCCACAGCTCTGTTCCGTCCTCGGCCAGATGCACCACTTCCCCATAGATGAAGTTCTCGGCCACCCAGCAGGTCCTCGGCGAGGTGGACCACCTGACCGGCGTCCCTCTCCCCCACCCAACAGGACCCGTCCGTCGGGTTGACGGCGACGGAATAGGGGCGCGTGATGCCTTCGACTCGCACCAGCTCCGTCCCATCTTCGGCAAGATGGGAGACCCAGGCCTGACCGTCAGACGCCCACTCGCCCACCCAGCAGGAGCCATCGGTTGGGTTGACGGCAATGCACCCTGTATCCCCCGGGCGCGCGAGGCGCGACAGCTCCGTCCCATCCGAGGCGAGGTGCACCACCTCTCCCTCCCATCCCCGATCCCCGCCGGACAGCCAGCAGGAGCCATCGGTGGAGTTGGCGGCAAGACGCCCGAAGAGGAGGTCAGCCTCGCGCCTCCACAGCTCTGCGCCGGTCTCGGAGAGCTGGACGAGCGCGTGACCCTCTCTGACATGGATCAGCCAGCAGGACTCGTCTGTGGGGTTGACGGATACGCGGCCGAACCAGTCGAAGTCGAAGCCACCACCCCGCCAGAGCTCGGCGCCGTCCTGGGCAAAGTGCACGACTTCGGTCCCACCAACCACCCAGCATGAGCTGTCCGTGGGGTTGACGGAGATGGACCGGGGCTTGTCGGGCATCTCTCCCCGCCACAGCTCCGTGCCGTCCTCGGCGAAGTGAATCACATTGTAGTACATCGTGTCCAGCATCCAGCAGGAGCCATCGCTCGGGTTCACGGACAGCGGGCCGGTTGGTTTCACCGCGCTCTCTCCCTCCCACCGCCACAGCTCAGTGCCATCGGCTGCGAAGTGGACTGTGCGGTAGATCGTCTGCCAGGTGCTGTCGGGATCGCCTTGATTGGATACGCCGGCCACCCAGCAGGAACCATCGGTCGGGTTGGCGGACACCTCGAACGACTCGCTCCATCCTCCGAACCCCCCTCGCCAGAGCTCAGTCCCGTCCTGGGCCAGGTGGATGATCTCGCTCGAGCCCACCCACAAGGAACCGTCTGTCGAGTTCACGGAGAGGGAGAGGCCGCCCGAGAGGCCGCCGAGCCGCAACAGCTCAGGCCCATCTTCGGCCAGATGACCGAGATCACCGGAATCGCCCACCCAGCAGGAGCCATCCGTCGGGTTGACACACACGGTATCAACCATCACGAATCCGTCCTTCTGCAGCAGCATCTGTCCGTCGGCCGCCAGGTGCAGTACGCTGCCCCCGGAGGCGACCCAGGCCGAGCCATCGGCCGCATTGACCGAGACCGAACGCATTTCCCCGAAGGGATTGCGCCAGCTCTCGATGACCTCCTCGGCGCGTGCGCCGCGCAGGGCCAGCGTCACGAGCAGCACTCCAATGACCACGACGAGTGGCCTCATCATCGCCTCCTCCGTGCCAGTGAGAAGCTGTGCTGCTCGTCTCATCTGTCTCCCTCCGTCCGTCGAGGATTCCGGGGCCCAGAGAATCGGCCCACACCCGGTCGAGTCTACGAGCCGACCATTACAGGAGCATTACGGGACTCAGCAGGCACATAGATTCGGCCCTCGGCACCGCTGCGGTGGCGGTCCGTACTACGCCGACAAGGGGGCTGAGAGAAGCAGTAGGAGGTTGTGGGGGAGGATCAGGAGGAGCCGCCCAGGGGGGAGGCAGGGCGCTATTCCGCTTCTGTGGCTGGCCCGGTCAGACCGTGTCGTCTGCTATCTGCTCTGCGGACCCCTCGAGAGCGTAGGCCACGACCTCGTCCCAGCTCATCTCTCTACCCTCAGCCCAGGCCGCGAAGAAGGCATCTTCACCGAGATGGGCTCGGAGGGCGGCAACGCCGCTTTCACGGTCTGGCTGATCGGGGGGTGGCAGGGGCACGCCAATCCTCTCACGCAGAGCCTCTGCTGCCCCCCACACCCGCGCCGCCTGCTCGTAGCGTCGCTCGCCCACACAAACTGTCGCCAGTGCTTCCAGACAGGGAACCGTCTTGTGGAGGCGACCCAATTCCCGGCCCATCTGCAGGCTCTCCCCGAGGAGTGAACGGGCTCCCGCCAAGTCGCCCTGGGACGAGGCCAGCTTGCCTAGCCCGTGCAGGGCCTCCGCCACCGCATCCCTGCTCTCCAACTCCCGGCCAGTCGCCAACGCCTCTCCGAAGTGCACTCGCGCCCCCGCATAGTCGCCCTCGGCTGAGGCCAGCTCCCCTAGGCTGTGGCAGATGCTCGCAAGAGCCTCCCTGTGCCCCGACTTCCGTCCAATCGCCAAGGCCTCTTCGAGGAGGGCCCGCGCTCCCTTGTGCTTCCCCTGCTCCAGGGCCATCCAACCCAGGTTGCCAAGCGCGTAGATAACCAGGTGCTGGTTCCCGGCCTCTCGGGCCATCGTCAGGGCTTCCTCGAGCAGCGGCAGTGCCCTCGCATAGTCACCCCGAAGACGGGCCAGCCATCCCTGGTTGTGATAGACAATGGCAATCACACCCTTGTGGCCCAACTCTCGAGCGATCTCCAATGACTCCTCATAGAGAGACTTGGCTGCCCCATAGTCGTACTGCCCTCCGGCCATGCCGCCCGCGATCCGCAGCGCTTCCAACCGTTGCTCTGTATGGGCCGCCGTATCGTCTCGGGCGAGCAGCTCGTCAAGATGTCTCCGCACTTCGCTCCGGTGACCCCGGACCCTCCAGAACCACGACAGATCGCAGATCAGGCGCAGACCCATCTCCCCGCGGTCCTCTGTCGACTTGGACCACGCCAGCGCGGCGCGGAAGTTGTCATGCTCTATGCTCACGCGCCTGAGCGCGGCCGCCTGGTCACCGATGTGTCCCGATACTACTGGCCGTAGGTCGTGCGCTACCCCCAAGAAGTGCTCCGCATGTCGCTGGCGCAGGGGGGCCGTTTCCTGTGGGGACAACAGCCCAGCACCGTCCTCCCGCAGCGTCTCCAGCATGCGGAAGCGCGGCTCTTCGCCTGCATCGGCAGCATCGTCTGTCAGGATCAGCGAGCATTCCTCGAGCTGGGTCAGATGCTCCAGTGCCTGTGGCTCATCGCACACCGCCTCCGCTGCCGGCACCGCCCACCCACCACGGAAGACCGACAGTCGGGAGAACAACCGCTGCAGCTCCGGAGGAAGAAGCTGATAGCTCCACTCCAGGGCCCCATGCAGCGTGCGGTGGCGGTCTTCTACATCCCGTTTGCGGCTGACCAGGAAGTCGAAGCGATCCCGCAGTTGGGTGAGCATGTGGGAGGGCGTCAGCACCTGTGCTCGGGAGGCGGCCAGCTCCAAGGCAAGTGGGATGCCCTCCAATCGTTCACACAACTCGGAGATGATGGGGGCACTGGCCTTCGTCACCTGGAAGTCGGGGCGGACCGCCTGTGCACGGTCCACGAAGAGCTGGACGCTGGCACAGCGCATCAGCTCGTCTGGCATCTGCTTTCCGGCCGGCGTGGGCAGTGGGGCCAGGGGGAACTGCGTCTCTCCGGTGAGGTCGAGTCCCCGGCGGGAGGTGACCAGGCAGGTCAGGGAGGGAACTCGCTCCAGGAGACCGCGAACAACAACAGCTCCCTCCTCTATGAGCTGCTCGAAGTTGTCCAGCACCAGCAGGGATGGCTGATGTGAGAGCGCTTCGGCAATCTGGTCCAGTGGTTCGAGATCGGGGCGTCGAGCTAGACTCAGGGCATCCAGCACGGCTCCAACGATGAGCTGGGGGTCTCGCAGAGCCTGAAGCGGCGCGAACCAGACGGGCCCATCGAGCGTCTCGAGCAACTGCTGTGCGCACTCCAGTGCCAGGCGCGTCTTGCCGCTTCCCGGGGGCCCCGTCAGCGTCACAAGGCGCGTCTCATCTGTGAGTAGCAGCTCCTGCAGGCGCTCCAGCTCTTCCTCACGCCCGAAGAAGCGAGTGAACTGGGAAGGCAGGTTGCTGGTATAGGCGAGGGCGGCGTTGGGAGGCGGGAAGCCTTCAGGCACCATCCCGGGATAGTTGACTGAGAAGAGCCTTTCGGGACCGCCTCCACTCCGGAGTCGGTAGAAGCCAAGATCGGCGAGCCGTGTCTCCGCCTCCAGGTCAGGCCGAAGCAGGACGGCAACAGCCTCGGAGCACAGGACCTGGCCTCCGTGTGCGGCCAGCAGCAGTCCCGTGGCGCGGTCGAGGACGGGGCTCTGGTAGCGCCCATCCGTGAGCTCCGCCTCCCCCATGTCCAGCGTCATCCTCACGCGTATGTCATCCGTGCCTTCCGGCCAGGAGTGGGCGGTCAACGCCTGCTGGCAGGCGACGGCGCATTGCAGAGCATCGCTGGGACGAGCGAACGCGATCACAAAGGAGCCGCGGACTTCCTTGACCTTGGACCCGCGGTATCGGCGGAACTGCTCCCGCAGGAGAGCGGGGTACTGTGCCAGAGCTTCCTCGAAGCACTCTCCTGCCTCTCGCTCCAGATCCCTGGCCCCTTCAACATCAGTGAGCAGGAACGTCACTGTGCCGACAGGCAGAGGGGGGCCGACCGCGGCCGCAGAGGACGCCGTCAGAGGCAACTCCCGAGCGACCGTTGACTCCTCCACCTCTGGCAGCTGCTCGACCAGTTGGCGGGTGGCGGCAGAGGGACTCGCTTCCAGTTCTTGCGTGAGGATCCGCTCCAACTCGCGATACTGCTGAAGGGCCGCTGCAGACTGCCCGCTGGCTGCCAGCAGTCGGATCACGTGTCGGTGCCCGTCTTCGCGCAGAGGCTCTACCCCGACCGCTCGCCGGGCGTGGTCGAGCGCTGCTTCTGTCTCACCTGCCTCCTCCAGATGTGCCATAAGCGAATGCAAGGCGTCGAAGTAGTGGTCGGCGAGTCGTTCCTGTTCCGTCGGTATCCAGTCCAAGTAGTAGCCCGGCAGCAGCGGCCCGCCATACAGCCCCACTGCCTCTCCCAGGTACTGCCTGCTCTCGATCCCGCTGCCAGCCGTCTCCGCGGACTCCAAGGCCGCTTGGAACTCACGCACATCTGTGGTGATGGCATCAGGATTGAGCTGAACGGAGAAACGGTCAGTCTTGATCACAGAGCCAGCGGGCACGCCAGGAGGCTCAAGCTGATGACGCAGCGACGAAACGGCCACCCTGAGGCTGTTCTGTCCCGACTGCAGTTCGCTGTCAGACCACAGTAGATCGACGAGAACTTCGCGGGGAGGGGCTTGATGGAGATGATAGGCCAGGTGGGCCAGGAGCGCGCCCGTCTTCTGGGTGCGAAAGCGCGTGATGACCCGGTCGCCTTGCTGCACCCGAAGTCCGCCCAGCAGTTGGATCCGGCACCGCGCGTCCATGTCCAGGCCCGCCTCCCCCAGGGGGATGAGACACCGACAAGTCGCCCTCGCGTGTAGTATAGCCTCCTTGTCTCAGCCGCACAATGCCGGGCCCATCCAGAGGTGGAGAGTTCTGAACGAGGGCCTGCTGCACCGCCATAGGCAGCCCCCGGCGGGGGTGCCTGTGAGTTGGTTGCTGCGCGGGCAAGGCCGGCGTAGACGTCTGCTTGCGACCGCACCCCAATATGTCTCCCACGCATAGAAATCTAACGCCTACATCGCGAGGCCGAGCGCCGTCGCCACGCACAGAGCCGTCTGGTCTGGCGCCACCATCCGCCAACCAGAACGGTGCACGGACGAGGGGGTCGGAGTTCACAGGCAATACACAACAGGGGCAGCCGCTTCTTCGCGACCACCCCCGTTATTGCTGGTACGCATATTCTCGTAGAGCGACTACACCGGCAGCTCGAATCCCCGACAGATGAACACCGCCATCTGGTCTCGGGTCACAATGATGGTCGGTGCATAGGTCACGGGGTCGTAGCCGCTGACGATGCTATTGTCCACGCAGTACTCGACATACTTGTAGGCCCAATGGTCCGTGGGCACATCGTCGAAGGTGGCAGTTGTTGGGCCGTCAGGGACATTCTCATCCCCACCTGCTACCGCCCGGGAGATGAAGACACTCATCTGGTCTCGGCTGACAGTGCCAGTTGGACCGTAGGTCACCGGGTCATAGCCTCCGACTACACCCTCAGCGACACAGTACTCCACGTACTTGTAGGCCCAATGGTCGGTGGGAACATCATCGAACGTGGCTGTGGAGGGTCCGTCCGGCACGCTTTCATCACCCCCGGCCAGAGAGCGGGAGATGAACACCGACATCTGGTCTCGGGTGACCTGATTGGCGGGTCGGTAGAGGCCGTTGGGATAGCCGCCCACGATGCCCGCTTCCGCGCACGCCTCTATCTCATCGAAGGCCCAGTGGTATGACGGCACATCTCGGGAAGTGGCGCCCTTGATAGCCTACCACCGCCAGGTGCACCACCTGATTGTTGTCCCTGTCCGCCACCCAACAGGAGCCGTCGGTCGGGTTCACGGAGACGTGTACGGGACGGTTGAACCCCCCGCCCCGCCAGAGCTCGGAGCCGTCCTCGGCCAGGTGGACTACCTGCTCGTTCCAGGTGTCAGCGACCCAGCAGGAGCCATCTGTCGGGTTGACGGAGGCGGACTTAGGCCCGTAGAAGCCTTCTACCCGCACCAGCTCAGTCCCGTCGGCGGCCAGCTTGACCACCTTTTCGCCGTACTCGACGGCCACCCAGCAGGAGCCATCGGTGGGGTCCACGGAGACCCCGCGGGGATGAGCGCCGACACCTACCCTCACCAGTTCGGTCCCGTCGGCGGCCAGCTTGACCACGTCGTAGCGGTCACTGTTGGCCACCCAGCAGGAGCCATCGGTGGGGTTCACGGAGAGGGAGCGGGGCCATGTGAAGCCACCCACCCTCACCAGTTCGGTCCCGTCGGCGGCCAGCTTGACCACCTGGGAGGCGGCCGTGTCGGCCACCCAGCAGGAGCCGTCGGTGGGGTTCGCGGAGACAAAGAAGGGACCGCGGAACCCGCCCACCCTCACCAGTTCAGTCCCGTCGGCGGCCAGCTTGACCACCTGGAGGTTGGCCGCGTCCCCCACCCAGCAGGAGCCGTCGGCGGGGTTCGCGGAGACAGAGAAGGGATTGCCGAACCCCCCGCCCCGCCAGAGCTCGGAGCCGTCCTCGGCCAGGTGCACCACCTGGCCGTGCCCGCTGTCGCCCACCCAGCAGGAGCCATCCGCGGGGTTCACGGAGACGGACCAGGGGTTTTGGAAGCCGCCGCCCCGCCAGGCCTCGATGACCTCTTCGGCTGCGGCCGGGATAGCGGCCAGGCAGAGGATGAGCGAGAGAGTGAAGCCGAGCACTACGCTAAGCCGTCCCATCTGATACCTCCTT
>JBDHKE010000182.1:0-4900 GCA_039586555.1 Gemmatimonadota bacterium
CGACCTGGGAGATGCCGTGCTCCTCACATGGCGAACGAACAACCGCGGTCTGCTGTTGCCCACGTGACTTGGTCCCCATATTAGATAAAGAGGCTTTCCGTCTGGGGAATCCAAAGGCGGGCAATGGAGGCACAGCAGTGATCGAGCGCCGCTCACGACCTCGAGTGGCCTTTCCGGCGGTCGGTGCGCCCGTCTTCCTCATCGGGGATCGCCCCTATCGCGTACTGGATTGCTCGGAGCAGGGGCTGCGATACGAGATCACCCGGGGGAGCCGACCCAGCCTGGCCTCGAGGGTGCGCGGGACGCTCAGGCTTCCGTCGGGGAAGGAGATTCCGGTGGAAGGCTCCGTGACCTGGACCACTTCATCCTCTGTCGCCCTCCATCTCATGGAGCCGGGCATTCCTCCGGACGTTCTGGCCGAAGCTCTAGGGACCTGACGTCTTTCCAGCGCAAGGAGAGTCGCCCGCACCGAGTGCGGGATCACGGTCCGGCTCGAAGCTTTCCCCCTCTCTCAGCAGCACCACGCGAGCCGTGAGTCCTGCCTCGCTCAGGCGCCGAGAGAATCCCTCCGGAGTGTGACTCGTCCGAAGCCAGGGCGCGCGGGGCTGCAAGGCAAGATGAATCGGGATCACGACCTCCGGGCGCAGATCCCGTGCGGCGCGCACGGCTCCTCTCTCTCCCATGGTCATCGGGATCCGGAAGGTTGTCACGGGCATCAACGCCACGTCCAGCTGGAACCGCTTTCCGATCTCCCGCATGAACGGCCGATAGTACGTGTCGCCGGCGAAGTAGATCTGAAGCCCATCGACTCGAAGTACGAAGCCCACCGTCTTCGCCAGGTGGAGAGCAGGCACCGCAGTCACGCCGAGGGACCCGAAGCGCTTCTCTTCCCACGCAGCCATCCCGTGGACCAACCTCGCTCCTTTCAGCTTCGTCAGCCATGTCACCCCACGGGGAGCGAGCACCGGCACGTCCGCGGGGAGCGACCGAAGGAACTTCCGGTCCGTGTGATCCCAGTGGTTGTGCGAGACCAGCACCAGATCCACATCGAGAAGCTCCTGCCGGGGAACTGCAGCCGGTGCCTGGCGAGAGTAGGCGGGGTTTCCCCATCTGCCGAAGTACGGATCGGTCAGTATCCTCTGCCCGGTGGCCTCGAGGAGAAGCGTGCTGTGGCCGACCATCGTGATTCGCATTCCGGTCCTCCTGGTCATGCGGGAGCCGCGCAGGTACGGCGCGTCGTCGAGAGCGTCCGCCTGAGCCCAATCCTCCGCTGTGGGGTGCGGGACGGAGCTGGCTCGTTGTTACCGGGTCAGCCGGAAGTAGGCCATGGCCGCCAGCTTCGTAAGTGCCATGACGCCTGCGATGATCAGGAAATCCCAGCGGATTCGATCGTGCTCGACCAGCTCGTAGGAGAACCACGCGAGGATCAGGATCATCCCGGCGATCAGCGCCAGGCGGCTCGAGTAGTAGCGATGAGCCACGAAGCGCTCATCGATCTCGAGACCCAGTAGGGCTCCGATCAGATTTTCGATCATCGGTCCGTTTCCAGAAGTTGGAACAGCTCGTCCGTGGGACAGCCGAAGACCCGCGAGAAGCGAAGAGCCAGGGGCAGGCTAGGGGTGTAGCGGCCTCGTTCGATGGAGTTCACGCTTTGCCGGGAGACACCGACGGAGGCCGCCAGCTCCTCTTGCGTGAGGCCCTGTCTCACGCGGTATTCTCTGATTCGGTTCTCGACTTTCACGGAGCGCGGGGTGAGCGTTGGATGTCAAGTGTACTTGACAATGTCGTCGTCGCGGTCCCTGGTGTCAAGTAGGCTTGACACCAGGCATGTGTCATCCCACAAGCGACCATCGCAGAGGCGAACGAAAGAGGAGGTGGAGATGAGTGGCGGGATGCGTACACTCGGGAGCTCTGGCATTCAGACCTCTCCCATCGGGCTGGGTTGCATGGGGCTGTCCGAATTCTATGGCGCACCCACCGAGGAAACCGAGGCCATCCGCCTCCTTCATCAGGCCGTCGAGTGGGGCGTGAACCAGTTCGATACGGCGGAGATGTACGGGATGGGGGGCAACGAGGAGCTGGTGGGCAAGGCCTTCGCGGGCCGGGGAGCGCACGTCACCGTAGCCACGAAGTTCGGACCCCAGAGAGATCCGCAGACCGGAGCGTTCCTCGGTGTGGACGGGTCGCCTGAGAATGTCAGGCGCTCCATCGAGGGAAGTCTGCGACGGCTCAGCCTCGACTCGGTGGACCTGTACTACCTGCACCGCGTCGACCCATCGACCCCCATCGAGAACACTGTGGGTGAGATGGCGCGGCTCGTGGAAGAGGGGAAGGTCCGGGCCCTCGGGCTCTCCGAGGCGTCCGCCGGGACGCTACGCAGGGCCCATGCGGTACATCCCATCGCCGCTCTCCAAACCGAATACTCCCTCTTCAGCCGAGATGTCGAGAAAGAGATCCTTCCGACCTGCGCGGAGCTCGGCGTGACGTTGGTGGCGTATTCTCCTCTCGGGCGCGGACTCCTCACCGGCCGGTACCAATCGGAATCCGACCGTCCCCGGGATGAGACGGACTTCCGCTCCTTCATGCAGCCACGGTTCGAACCGGGGAATCTCGAGGCGAACCTGGCTCTCGTGGAATCGGTGAAGAGGGTCGCGGAGCGCCATAAGGTCACGCCCGCACAGATCGCGCTGGCCTGGGTCCTCGACCGGGGTGAGCATGTGGTGGCGATTCCGGGAACCACCAGGCTTCGGCATCTCGAGAGCAATCTCGGTGCTCTGGGAGTGCGGCTGAGCGCCGAGGATCGGGACGAGCTGGAGCCGCTGGGTGGCCGCGTGCAGGGCGACCGCTACGACGAGTGGGGAATGGCGGCGATAAACCTCTAGCCGCCCGGGTGGAGTCACGAACCGATTGACTTCGTCGGGGTAGCACCCGCACATCTTCGTCCCACGCAGCAAGGAGCCCCCTGGGCCGTGCGACAGCTCGCTGTCAGGGGCAAGACCGAAGGGAGGGGTGGTTCATGATAGCGAGTGCCGCGTCGGTCCTTTTCGTCGCTTCGGGCCTTACGTTCGGAGCGATCTCCTTTTCCCAGCAACCCACCTCTTGGGAGACTCCCGGCAGGGCCCCCGCACAGGAGGTCGCCGATCCGCACGAAGGACCGTTCGGTGCGAAGCTGCTCTATCTCGAACATAGTCTTCGGTGTTCGTGCGGGTGCAACCTCGACCTGCACACCTGTCAGCTGCAGATGCAGTGTGGCACCTCACCTGCCTGGTCCCGGAGGATCTTGGAGGAGCTCGAACGGGGAGAGTCCGAGGAGGTGATTCTCGCGGGATTCGTCGCGGACTTCGGGAAATCCGTTCTCATGGCTCCTCCGCTCGAGGGCTTCAACTGGATTGCCTACCTTCTGCCCTCCACCGCCATCGTCATCGCCGCGATGGGCATCGGGCTCGTGGTCAGGCGTGGCGTGCGAACGCCACGACCATCAGGTGTCTCTCCCACGGTTTCTTCGGAGGAGTGGACCCGTCTGGAGGCGGAGATGAGAGGAATCGAGGAGGAGGAGTAAGCTCCCTCAACGGTAGCCGAACAGCATGGTGTAGACGATCAGGCCGATGAGGGTGAGCCCGATGGCCAGGGCGGTGAATCCGAAGATCCGGAACGCTTGCTGGACCTTGCGCGGGTAGGGCGGGACGAGGAGCTCCTCCAGCTTGTCCTCCTCCACCATCCGTTCGTACTCTCGCGGCTTGTCCTTCTTCAACTCCTCCACCGGCACACGCCCCGTGAAGATCACGGGATCCATGGGAAACTTGTCCAGGCGGAAGTGCGTGTTGAAGAAGTGGACTGTGAAGATGAACGCCACGGCCAGCAGGGCTTCGTCGCTGTGAATGATGGTGGCCACGTTCACCGCCCATCCCGGGAGGAGAATGGTGAAGAACTCCGGGAACCACAGGATGAGGCCTGTGGAGCCGATGACCACCATCCCCCAGACGACGGCGAAGTAGTCGAACTTCTCCCAGTACGTGAACCGGCCGTACTGGGGCCGCGGGCCCCTTCCCAGGAACCACTTGACGGACTGGGCAAAGTCGGTCAGGTCTCGCCGGTTGAAGATCAGGGAATCCCTGGAGAACACGAACTCGAGCCACCGCTTCCCGGATCCCTTCTTCTGGCGCCGAGCGTCCCAGAGGTGTACTGCGGATACGCCGATAAGGGCGATTGCCCCGAGGCGGTGGAGGATCCCCGTGGTCTGGAAGCCGCCAAGGGATGCCGCGAAGACCTGGGCCCAGAGCATGTGCGAGAACTTGAGCGCCATGCCCGTCAGAGCCAGGACGAAGAAGCTCAACAGCATCACGAAGTGGAGGGAGCGCTCGAAGGTGGTGAATCGCAAGTACACCAGCTCTCCCGCCTTCACCACGTGACGTTCCTTCCACATTCCCGGTGACCTCCAGAGCCTGAAGAGCCAGGCCCCGGTGTGCGCGAAGGCGAAGGTCAGGGTTCCCACCAGAAGGGCCGTCATGCCCCAGAAGGACCAGAAGAGGAACGGGTACTTCTCGGGGTCGTGGTGCGTGGCATGGGTGAGATATCCCGTGAACCGGCGGCCCACGCCGGCGTGGCACTGGGAGCACGTCTCGATGATGTTCTGCCGGCTCAGCATAGAGGCGAGGTCCGTCACCGGCAGGATGTTGTGTGTGCCGTGGCAGTCGTAGCACTTGGCGGCTCCCGACTCACCCAGTCGTGACACCTTGCCGTGGAAGGTGTCGAAGAACGTCTCTGACTCTTCCAGGTGACACCGTCCGCACTGATCCATCATCAGGAAGCGGAAACCGGTCTGATCGGTGCGGCTGATGGTGTGTGACGTGTGGCAGTCCTCGCAGGTGGGAAGCTCGCGCTCGTCGTCCTGGCCGTCGCC
>JBDHKE010000068.1:0-20632 GCA_039586555.1 Gemmatimonadota bacterium
GGGCGAGCTGCGTGAGGCGGCCGGCATGGCCCCGCTCGATGACCCCGACTCAGTGGCGGACGCGACGGCCTCCGCCGCCGCCCTGATGCTGGTCGGTCACCTGCCGCACCTGAGCCGTCTGGCGTCACTCCTCCTGGTGGGGACGCCGGAGCCCGAGATCGTCCGCTTCCGCATGGGGGGCGCCGTGGCCCTGGAGCGGAGCGAGGACGGGTGGC
Organism: Gemmatimonadota bacterium; assembly: GCA_039586555.1. Taxonomy (GTDB): domain Bacteria; phylum Gemmatimonadota; class Gemmatimonadetes; order Longimicrobiales; family Gaopeijiaceae; genus JBDHKE01. The sequence goes on from JBDHKE010000068.1 coordinate 216, forward strand.
GGCTCGCCTGGTTCGTCACCCCGGATCTTCTGGGGGGAGCGGGCCCATGAGGCTGGCCGCGGGCGACCGGGCGCTCGCCGGGTCCCCGCCCTTCGCCCCTCAAGCTCATGCCGCACTCAGAGGCTTGATCTTCTCGATCTCCTTGAAGTCGGCGGAATGGAGGGCATCCCAGAGATCAACGGCCTGCTGGAGGTTCAGCCAAGACTCCGGGTCGGTGTCGGTAAGCCTGGCCAGCCTGAGGGCAGTCTCTGGAGTGACGGTGCGTTTGCCGTTCACAATTTCGTTCATGCGCGGATACGAGATGCCCAGGAGGCGCGCCGCCTCCTTCTGCGTGATCCCAAGGGGGCGCAGGAAGTCCTCCAAGAATACCTTTCCCGGATGGACCGGACGACGATTGCGCGGCAAACGCATCTTCACGGGCATGTCGGTGATTCCTCAGTGGTAGTCGACGATCTCCACTTCATCCGGTCCTTGTGGCGTCCACCGGAAGCAGATCCGGAACTGGTCATTGATCCGGATGGAGTGTTGTCCCTTTCGCCTCCCCTTCAATGGCTTCAGCCGCAGCCCTGGCAGACCCAGGGCTCTCAGAGACGCGGCGGCGTTCAGCCAATCCAGCTTCTCCGCTGCTGCCCGGTGGAGATGATGTGGGAGCCGGCGCCGAGCAGGGGCCGAATCCAAGCCCTCGAAGATGTCTGCCGTTCCTCTGTCCTTGAATGAAACGATCAAGGCAGCCTCGGAAGTCTTCCGGAAAGTTAGTGCTTAACATAAAGCATTACAACCCGACACGGTTGTGATAGTCGGGTTGGCTCGGGCGAGCTGGGCGTAAGCTCGTGGGCGAAAGGTGCGCTTGCGATGTCTGAAAAAGCCTGCCCCTCCCCTCCCCCTCACTCCGCGCGCAGCGCCTGGATGGGGTCGACCCTTGAGGCCGTCCACGCTGGCACGGCTCCCGCCACCAGCGCCACCAGCAGAAGCACCCCCACCACCCCGCCCATCACCAACGGGTCCCGGGGCGACGTCTCGAAGAGGAGGGGCCCCAGCTTTCCGCTCCCGGCCAGCGCCAGGGCCGACCCCAGGGCCACCCCCACCCCCGTCACGCCCACCGCCTCCCGGATCACCAGCCCGACGAGCTGCCCCCTGGAGGCCCCCACGGCGTTCCGGATCCCCAGCTCCCGGGTCCGCCGTGCCACGTTGAAGGCCAGCACCGAGTACAGACCGACCATGGCCACCAGGAGGGCCAGCACCCCGAACAGGGAGAACATGGTGGCTCCCAGCTGCCAGGGGCGAAGCTGGGGATCGATGAGGTTCTGCAGAGGCTGCACCCGTGCGAACCGCACCGCGGGATCCACACTCCTGAGCTCGGCCCTAACGGTGTTCAGGAGGGCCGCCGGGTCCCCCCGGGTCCGGATGACGAACACACCCGGATCCATCTCCAGCTCCAGGGCCGGAGGCCCGAAGGGCAGGAAATACTGCCAGGGCATGTCCCCGGTGATCTGGCTCAGGTAGCTGTTCTCCACCACCCCCACCACGATCCAGCACGGACCATCGGCTTCGTTCACCTTGAAGCACTTTCCCACCGCCGACTCGGTGGGCCACAGGCCCCGGGCCATGTTCCGGGTCACCACCGCCACCCGTTCCCCGGAGGCGGCTTCCTGGTCGGTGAACATGCGCCCTTCCAGCAGGCGGGAGCCCATCGTGGCCAGGTAGCCGGGCGTCACCCCCGTGACGAAGGGCCCCATGAGGCGGGGGGCCGGGATGGAATCCATCCCCGGAACGAAGAAGTCCAGAGCCCACATTCCCGCGAAGGGCCCCGGGTTGGCGGCGCCCACCCCTACGACTCCCGGGAGGGCTTCCAGGCGGGCCATGGCTCTCTGGGCCAGCTCCAGCGTTGCCGCCGGCTCCCACTCCCCCTCGAGGGTTAGATTGGCCGCCACCAGCCCCCGGGGGTTGAACCCCATCTCGAGCTCCCGAGCCTGGTGGAGACTACGAACGAAGAGCCCGGCTCCCACCAGGAGGATCAGGGAGAGGGCGGCCTGGGTGATCAGCAGGGCCGATTGGCCCCGGGACCGCCGACCCGTTCCGCCCCATCCTCCCTGCTTCATGGACCCTGCCACCCCGCTCCGGGTCCCGCTCCAGGCAGGGGCCACCCCTGCCAGGAGTCCCGTGGCCACGGCCAGCGCCAGGGTGAAGAGCAGGACCCGGAGGTTGACCGGGGATTCGGCCCAGGCCACGTCGGGGAGAAAGACCTGCCGCAGGAATCCAGCCCCCCAGTAGGCCATGGCCAGCCCCACTACCCCACCCAGCCCCGCCAGCATCACGCTCTCGGAAAGGAGCTGTCCCACCAGGCGCCGCCGGGAGATTCCCAGCGCCACCCGGATCCCCAGCTCCCTCTGCCGCCGGGCTCCGCGGGCCAGGAGGAGGTTGGCCACGTTGGCGCAAGCGATGAGGAGAACGATGAGAGTCACGCCCGCCAACCACCGGGACACCCCGACCTCCCCGGGGGCGTCGGGCCCCAGAGCCGCCTGGAGGGGGCCCAGCACCACACGGGCGTCCTCCGGATAGCTTCCCCGATCGACATACTCTCTACGGCCGTTCAGGTGGAGGGTCGTGGCTTCCTCCGCCACCGCCACCCGGGAGGCCGAGGGTGCCAGTCGCGCTACGGACTGCAGCCAGTAGTACCCCCGGGACGCGACCCACCGGTCGGATCCGGAAAGGACGGTGTACGCGTGGATGGGAAGGAAGAGGTCCACCGGCTCCAGATCCACCCCGTTGAATCCCCGGGGAGCCACCCCCACCACGGTATAGCTGCCGTCTCCCACCGCGAGAGTCCGGCCTAGCACGTCCCGGCTCCCGCCGAACCGCCTCTGCCAGAGGCCGTAGCTCAGGACCGCAACCCGGGAGGCGCCGGGCTGGGCTTCGGACTCGTCGAAGAACCGTCCAAGGACGGGCTGGACCCTCAACACCCGCGCGAAGGACGCTGTGGCCAGGAGAGCGTGCACCGGCTCGGCCTCGTCGCCCCGGCCAAGGATGGCGTTCTGGAACCCGTAGGCCGCCACCCCCTCCAGATTCCCCGCCTCCAGGAAGTCCCTGTAGTCCTCGAAGGTCAGGTAGGACCAGATGCCTGGCTGGCCGGTGAAAGGGGAGACTCGGTGGATCTGGAGGCGAACCACGCTCCCAGGGTCCACCACGCCGGACGGGGGGCTGAGGAGGAGGCGGTCCACGATACCGAACATGGTGGCGTTGGCGCCGATACCCAGGGCCAGGGTCAGCACCACCGCCACGGTGAAGCCCGGAGTCCGCATCATTCCCCGGAGGAGATACCGGAGGTCCTGGCCCAGAGCTTCCAGAACCCCGGTGCGGCGGGAGCGGGCCACCGTGCCCCGGTCGATGCGGGAGAGCTCCCTCCGGTACCGCTCCAGGTCCCCGAACCGCCTCCGGGCCTCTTCCCGGGCCGCCGATGGCGACATCCCCTGTTCGAGGAGCTCCTCTTCCGTCCGTTGGAAGTGGAAGGCCAGCTCGGACTCCAGGTCCCCCTCGGGATCGGGGCGGAAAGCCGCCAGGCGGAAGAAGCGCCTGACCTGGTTCAACCCCCTCATGATGCGGCCTCCGGCTCGGAAGCCCCCAGGATCTTGAAGACGGCCTCGGCGTAGCGGGTCCAGCTCAGGGCCCCGGCCTCCAGCTCCTGCCGACCCCGGTCGGTCATGCAGTAGTACTTGGCCCGGCGGTTGTTCTCGCTGAGCCCCCACTCGCTCTCGAGCCACTTCCGTTTCTCCATCCGGTGGAGGGCCGTGTAGAGGGCTCCTTCCTCGATGCGCAGGGCATCGTCGCTGGTCTCCCGGATCCAGCGAGCCACGGCATACCCGTGGAGCGGCCCGCCGAGGAGGGATTTGAGAACGAGAATGTCCAGGGTTCCCTGGAGGAGGTTCAGCGCGTTCTGGCTCATGGGTCGCCCGCCGTCGGATGGAATGGCGGAGCGGAGACGGCCCAGACCCGGTGTCGGCGGGTGCCTGACCCGGGCTTCCCCGCCCTTCCCCTCAAACATTTAGGGGAGTCTATCATAGTAGGACGAAGAACCTGGGGAAAGGGTTGCAAGGGCGGGGCAGGACCTCCTCGGCCAGCTCCGGAAAGGCGCTCGGGCCAGCTCCGGAAAGGCGCTCAGGTGGAAGGGCTTCTCCAGCGTCCGGACGGCCTCAGCCGGATCGCCGCATGCGGGGGGATGAAGTCGCCCTGTCCTACTCCGCGCGCAGCGCCTCCACCGGGTCCACCCGGCTCGCGCGCCGCGCCGGTATGTACGCCGCCAGCAGGGTGATGCCCGCGAAAAGAGCCGGAACGCCGATGAAGGTCAGCGGATCCGTGGCCCCGACTCCGTACAGGAATCTGTCTACCAGCTGGGTGGCGCCCAGGGCGAGCAGGAGCCCCAGGGCGATCCCCCAGGCCACCAGACGGACGCCTCCTCCCACCAGGGCGCGGATCACGTCCCCGTGATCGGCGCCCAGTGAGACCCGGATCCCCACCTCCCGGTTGCGGCGCGAGACGGTGTAGCTGACCAGGCCGTACAGCCCGATGGAGGCCAGCAACAGGGCCACACTCCCGAGGGCCGCCAGGAGAGCGGCCGCCGCCTTGGGAGCCAGGAGCATGAGGGAAAGGTGCTGCTCCATGGTGTTCCCGCTCATGAGGGAGATGTCGGGGTTGTACTCACGGACCAGTCCACGGAGTCTGTTAACCACGAGTTCCGGAGGCTCCCTCCCCCGCGCCAGGACCGCCACGATGGGGGAGTATTCCTGCGCCAGTGGAAGGAGAATCTGGGGCCGGGGGGCCTCGCCCAGGGTACGCACCTTGGTGGTTCGTGTGACCCCCACGATCCTCAGCTCCGTGGATCCTCTCTCGATCACCTTCCCCACCGGGTCTTCTCCGGGCCAGAATCGCCGGGCCATGGCCTCGTTGACCATGACCACGGGCTCCGAGCCCTCCACGTCCGACGCGTCGAATCCTCGACCGGAGAGGACCGGGATGCGCATGAGGTCCAGATACCCGGGACTCACTTCGGTAATGTCCGCCGAGTGGTACTCGCGACCCGGAGGTGGCTCGACGCCCGGGATCGTGACCCCCGTGGTGCCTACGGACTGGCCCAGCGGCAGGCGGCTTGCCAGAGCCGCGGCCTTCACGGCCGGCAGGGCCCGCGCCCGCTCCTCCAACTCCCGGTAGGCGACGCGCGCCTCCTCCGCCCCATACCGTCCGCTGAGGTCCAGCCAGACCATGCCCGCCTCCGGCGCGTGGAATCCCGGGTCGATGGACTGGGCGTTGACCAGGCTGCGCACGAACAGACCGGCGCTCACCAGCAGCACCAGGGAGACGGCCACCTGCGTCACCACCAGCACGCTTCTCAGGAAGGCTCTTCTCCTCCCGCCGGCCACGGCCCCGCTCTCGTCCTTCAGGACCGGGGCCACGTCCGTGCGGGTGGACGCCAACGCCGGCAGCAGACCGAAGAAGAGCCCGGCGCCCACGGACACCACCGCAGCGAAGAGGAGGACGTTCGAATCCAGGCCGAAGTCCAGATGGAGGGTGATGAGGCTCGGGAGCTCCACGCGGGAGAACACCCCCAGAACCCAGTAGGCCAGCAGCACGCCCAGAGCCCCGCCCAGAATCGAGAGGAGGAGAGTCTCCGTGAGCATCTGGCGCACGAGCCTGCTCCGGCGGGCGCCCAGCGCCATCTGAACCGCCAGATCCCTCTGCCGATCCGTTCCGCGAGCGAGCAGGAAGCCGGCCAGATTCGTACACGCGATCAGCAGGACCAGGCCCACGACGGCCATGAGGAGTCCCGCCACCGGGACCACTGCCCGGTCCACCAGGGGATGGATCCTTACGTCCAGGGTCGACAGGGCCTCGAGGGTCTCTCCCTCGTCCCACACCTCGGGGTAGATCTCGCGGAGGCGCTCCGTGAGGGCGGCGAGGGCCTCTCGGGCCTGATCCACGGACACACCCTCCCGAAGGCGGCCCTTCATGAACATGCTCCGGCTGCCTCGCGAATCCAGGAGGCTGGACTCGGTGGCGAACAACGAGAAGTGATCCGCCATCATGCGCGGGGTCCAGAAGTCCGGCGTGAGGACCGGCCAGAGGCCCTTGAAGCGCTCCGACGCCACGCCCACCACCGTGAAGGGGCGACCCTTCAACCGGAGGGTCTGTCCGATCACGCCTGTCGATCCGCCGAAGGACTCCCGCCAGTAGCGATGGGAGAGGACCATGACCGCGTCTCGCCCCGGGACCTGGTCCTCCTCCGGGGTGAAGCCGCGCCCCACGGCCATGGGCACGCCCAGCTCGGAGAAGAAGTTCCCGCTGACCAGCTCCGCCATCCTGGACTGACTGCCCTCGTCCGTGTCGACGCTGGCGAACGTGAGCTCGTAGCCCGTGACGCCCTCGAAGACCTCCGTCAGAGCTGACACGTCGGGATAGTCGGCCCATGAGGACGTCGAGTACTCGCCGCCCTCCTCCGTGGTGTAGATCTCCACCAGATCGCCTGGCTCCCTGAGGGGGAGCTCACGGATCAGAACCTCGTTGATGATGCTGAAGATGGCCGTGTTGGCCCCGATCCCCAGAGCCAATGAAAGCAGAGCGATGGCCGTGAAGCCCGGGCTTCCCTTCAGGGTGCGCACGGCGTAGCGGAGATCCTGGACCACGGAGCCGAATCCGGGGCGTCCGCCCCCGGCGGCCCCTCGCGTCCGTGCCGGCAGTCGACTCGCTCCTCTCATGCCACCTCCGCTCATTCGGTAGGCCAGCCCCACCACCGCCCCGCGCCACGCATGTCGCCACAGCCACCTCCGGGCCGCCGCCGCCCCCCGGGCGGGCCTGACGAAGCACGAAGACTCCTCCAGTAGATCACCCACGAACAGCTGGCGGTGACGAGCGGGCAGGAGCCGGCTCAGAAGCGTCAGCCACCACGGCGCCCTCCAGGGATCGGGCGCGCGCGATGGCCCCCCGCGGCTCCGAGTCGGCCCTCCGCTCACGTCGAGGACTCCGGGTCCGGCTCCAGCCCTTCCCACATGGCCAGGAACGTGGCGCGGGCGCGGTGAAGCGCCTCGACACCCGCGGGCAGCACCGTGAAGTACCGGCGTGATCGGCCGCCTCGCTCGCCGGTGGGCTCGCCCATGCACGAAGTGAGCAGGCCCTTCTCCTCCAGCCGGTCCATGGTGGGATAGATAGCCCCGAGGGACACGGACCGGCCGGTTCGGCGTTCGATCTCGCGCCGAACCGTCACCCCGTAGGCCTCCTCGCCCAGGCGGAGAACGGCGAGAAGCAGCAACTGTTCGAACTCGCCCAGCGATCTCCTTCTCGTCACGGGGCAACTCCCTTCGAGGATCCTCGATTCCTGCGTCGGCCGCTCTCCGCTCGCAACGAGCCCGTGCGCGAAGAAGCGGCGTTTCTTCGGATATGTACTAATTTATCGTAAAAATCTCAAGGCCCGGCCAGACTCCACGACCGGGACCAGATACGAGCCCTGCAGGGGGTGGGTCTGACCGGTTTGACTTTGCGGCTCCGTGGAGGTCCGCGAGCTGGATCGCTGGCGTACCGCGGGCGTTGCGGCCGTCGTCGTTGGCGGAACCGTGGCGGCCGTCTTCGCTACGGGTATCTACGGTGGTGGAGAGTCGAATGGGTAAGAGGGTGAAGAGCCGGAGCCCCACAACCAGATCATCGTGGGCATCCCGATGCACCTCCTCTTCCGCTAGGAAGCCAGCATCCCGTAGGCGCCAGGGGCCGCGACGCGAGCGAAGGTGTCCCCGCCTCCGTCGACGCTCGATGACGACCTAGCCCTCTCACCGAGTCAGGAGCCACGAGAGGGTGACGAACCCCGCGGCAATGACCAGCTGGCGCAGGAGGCTGTTCTGGCTGGCCACGGGTTCTCCCCTTCGGGTCCAGACCACGACGGCACCACAGGGGTTGGGCCCGAACTGAGCGGGAAGACTCGCTCCGTTGTAGACCTCCAGCGCCTCGATGTCGCTGGGCTTCAGGAATGAGTCGAGGTCGGAGGTGGTGCCTGCACGAGTCCCGTCGACCCAGAGCTCGGGAATGCACCCGCCACGGAGGAGGACCCGGTGACCGGTGGAGGAGGTGGGGACGACCCGGGCCCCGGGGACCCTGCGGAGCAGGTCAGAGAACACGTATGGATTGACGGCCTCGATCTCCTCCCTCCCGATGAACGTCCCGCTCAGCGTCCGGCGGCGAGCCTCGAAGTCCGCGAGGGGCCCGGATCTCCGGGCAACCACCACGATGGGCTTCAGGGGTATGGGCGAAGCCCACAGAGGAAGGATGAGGTCCAGGTCAGCCCCGGGCTCCACCCGGAGGGTGTCCCGGAGGTCAGTGAGCCCCACACGCGTGACGGACAGGCGGTAGAGGCCGGCGGGCACCGCCCGAAAGAGGAAGTCTCCCCCGCGTCCGGTGATGCGCGTCCCGATACCCCGCGTGCCCTCAGGGCTGGATGCCAGAGAGACGGCGGCCCCCTGCAGAGGGACTCCGGTCTCGTTCTCGAGGACCCGTCCTCGAACGGTGGCCAGGGCGTCCGGGACCTGGCCTTGCAGTCGTGTCTCTTCCCGGAGCACACCGTGGAATGCCGTCAGGAAAAGGAGAACCCAGACGGCGCGAGGGGCCGTGCAGATCAAGCGGAATGCCTCCAGTCTTCTTCCGGGGTGGGTTCGCCTTCGGGGACTCCCCCAATCTTACCCCGCTCGGAGCTGAATGGAAGCGAGTGGGTCGGGGGTGCGCCCATCGCCTCGCTATCGGGTGCCAGGAGCGGGCGGTGAATCTTCGAGTCTGTTCTTCGATTTCCTTCCCATCGACAATGATTCCTACGTCCCGTCCAACCATTCCTGTCCCCGTGCCGTCTCAATTAGTGTGACGATGTCAGACTAACGGCCGCCGGGAACGGTTGGGCCGAGCGCATCCGCGAGGGCAGCCACCGAGCAGATCGGGAAGGGTCGGCACCGCGCTGGCGGCTGAGCGCCTTCCCCGAGGGCCGAGCCAGGAGAGTCGGACAGGAAAGTCGGGCAGGAGAGTCCCATGGCATATCCCGGTGAGTTCGAGCTTCTGGTTTTGCTGGCGATCCTGCGCCTGGGGGAGGATGCCTACGGCGTCACCCTTCGGCGGGAGCTGGAGAAGGAGACCTCCCGCACCCTCAGCCTGGGGTCCGTCTACAAGACGTTGGGACGTCTGGAAGGGAAGGGGTACCTGCGGACGCGGATCGCCCCACCCACCCGGGAAAGAGGTGGACGGCGAAAGAAGCTCTATGACCTGACGCCCACCGGGCTCGAGGCCGCCCAGCGCTCTGTGGCCGACCTGCGCCGCATGACGCACGGGCTGGAGCCAGAGTTGGAGCTCCCATGAGCGCCCAATCGCCGGAGTCCTCGTCCTCGGGGCGTTCGACCTCCGGGTCGCGGCCCTCGGGCTGCCCGCTCTCCGACCCCGATTCCTCGCCGGCCACCTCCGACGGGGATTCCCGTCGCATCCCCGCCCCCGTCCGCCTCGCCCTGCGCGTTCTCGTCCCCGAAGAACCCAGGGAGTTCCTCCTGGGGGACCTGCAAGAAAGTAGCCGCCCGTCCTGGCCCAGGGAGATCTGGGGTGCCCTGGCGCTCCGCCTGACCTGGAGAGTCCGGAGAGGGAGGAACCGGCGGGGGAAGAGCCCGCGCAAAGGAGATGGGATGGTGCACGAGCTGTTCTTCGACCTCAGGTACGGGCTGCGGTTGATGCTCCGGAGTCCGGGCTTCACCCTCGTGGCCCTGGTGACCATGGCCCTCGGGATCGGGGCAAACACGGCCATCTTCAGCATCATGAACGGGGTGATCCTGAGTCCACTCCCCTATCCCGAGTCCGGTCGCATCGTGCGCCTCTGGGAGAACAATCTGGCGCGGGGCTGGGGGACCTTCAGCATCGCGCCCCTCAACTTCTGGGACTGGCAGGAGCGGAACCGCTCCATGGAGCTCATGGCGGCCTACCGGACGACCACCGTCAACTACACCGGAGGAGACCGCCCCGAGAGCCTCTCTGCCTACAGGGTCTCCGAGGACTATCTGACGATTCTGGGAGGAGAGCCGATCCGGGGGCGCGGGATCACCGCCGAAGATCTTGACCCGGACGCCGAGCCCGTGGTCGTGTTGACGTATGGGTTCTGGCAGCGGGCCTTCGGCGGAAGCCCGGATGTCCTGGAACGCACCATGGTCGTGGACGGGATCGTCCATACGGTGGTCGGAGTCCTGCCCCAGGAGTGGCATCCCGTCTCCAGGAGGGGGACGGATGTGGTTCTCCCGCTGACGCCTCAGCCCAACTGGTATCTCTTCCGGGGATCTCATTTCCTCCACGCGCTGGGTCGCCTCGCACCGGGGGTGACCGTCGAGCAGGCCCAATCGGATTTTACCTCGATCGCCGCGACCCTCGAGGCTGAGTATCCCGACACCAACGCCGACTGGGGAGCGACGGTTCAATCCCTGGAGGATGTCATTCTGGGCTCGACCCGGCCCCAGCTCATCATCTTCATGGCCAGCGTGGGGCTGGTCCTCCTCATCGCCTGCGCCAACCTGGCCAACATGACCCTGGCCCGGGCCACGGTCCGGAGCCGAGAGCTCGCCATTCGCACGGCCGTTGGCGCGGGGCGAAGCCGGGTGGTTCGCCAGCTCCTGGCCGAGAGCATCCTGCTGGCGACGATCGGGGGTGCCGTGGGAGTGGCCCTGGCGTATGTAGCCCTCGATGCGTTCGTGGCCGGATGGCCCATCCTGTTGCCTCGAATGCAGGACATCGAGATCAACGCCACCGTTCTTCTCTTCTCCCTGGGACTGTCGCTGGCCTCTGGCGTACTCTTCGGACTGGCTCCGGCTCTGAGCGTGGCGGGCCGAGACCTTGGCGAGACTCTCCGGCAGGGCGGCCGCAGCCTCGCGGGAGATCGGTCCCGTCGCTGGATGAGGACGGCTCTGGTGAGCGGGGAGGTGGGGCTGGCGGTGGTTCTGCTGGTGGGATCCGGGCTCCTGGTACGGAGCTTTGCGGCCCTCCAGGGCGAGGATCCCGGCTTCCACACGGATGATCGGCTGGTCCTCTCCACGCCTCTTCCCCGATCGAAGTACTCGGCCCCCGAGGAGAGGAGAGCGTTCGGGGACGCGGCGCTGGCTCGATTGGAGGCTCTGCCCGGGGTGGAGTCGGTGGCCCTGAGCAGCCTCATCCCCATCGAAGGAAGCGATGAGATCTGGGGCTTCTGGCTCGAAGGACGTCTCTCATCCGACGGTCAGGAAGACGGTTCGGCGCTCTTCTACCGGGTGAGCCCCGGGTACCTGGAGACCATGGGCATCCCTCTGCTGGCGGGCCGGAGCATCACCTCCGAAGACCGGGAAGATGGGCGCCCGGTGGTGGTGGTCAGCTCGTCGCTGGCGGAACAGCACTTCCCCGGGGAGGACCCCGTGGGACGACGCATCCGCTTCGGAGGTGACGACGACGATCCCCCGGTGGAGATCGTGGGCGTGGTGGGAGACGTGCAGCATTACGTTCTGGGGCGGAGCTCCATTCCCCAGTTGTACGTCCCCTTTGCTCAGAGACCCACGGGGAACGTCCACTTCATCATCAAGGCCGCCGTGCCGCCCCTGAGCCTGGTGGAGGAGGTCCGGCAAGCGATCGAATCCGTCGACGCGGACCAACCCCTGGTGGGGGTGCAGGCAGCGGACGCGATGATCTCCGACTCCATCTCCATGCCCCGCTTCCGGACGATTCTCATGTCGGGGTTCGGCCTTACGGCGCTGCTGCTGGCGGTGGTGGGACTCTACGGGGTCATGGCCTACACGGTCTCCCAGCGCACCAAGGAGATCGGGGTAAGGATGGCTCTGGGGGCTACGCGGGTCTCCGTCCTGGGCCTGGTATTACGAGAGGGTGTCCCCCTGGTGGGGGTTGGGCTGGTGCTGGGGCTTGGGGGAGCCCTGGCTCTGAGCCGGATTCTCGAGTCGATGCTCTTCGGGGTCGGGACCCGGGATCCCGGAGTGTTCGCCGCCGTGCCTGTGGTGCTCGCGGCGGTGGCCGTGACGGCCATGCTGGTACCGGCCCGCCGAGCGGCTCGGGTGGATCCCGTGAGGACCCTGGGAGAGGAGTGAGGGCTGCCTTCTCCTCTCCCTCGGGGTCTTTCGAGGCCGTTTCACTCGCCTGCTCAACTCAGTCCTAAATCTTCATGGACCTGGCCTCTCACAGCGCGTACAATTGAAGGCCGGTGATTTCAGCTCTGGCTCGTTCCTCTGCAGAAGGCTCCATGACCGACACCCAGTATCAGGAGCTCATCGAGTTCCTCGCCGCGAAGTTCGACCGCATCGACGCTCGGTTCGATGCATTGGAACAGCGCGTGGCCGTCGTGGAGGTCAGCCTGGAGTCGCTTCGGGAAGATGTGCGCCAGCTGGCCGAGGGGCTGACGGCCACCAACGAGCGCATCGATCGGTTCGAAGCGTCGGTCAATGCCTGCTTCGACCGGCTGGAAAACCGCGTCGACGAGACCTTCGCGAATCTGAGCCGGAGGGTGCGCGTCCTCGAGGACCGCGAGTAGCGTCGCCTCCTTGTGGACGCGTCTCAGGGCCCCGCAGGCAGCGGCTCGTTCCCGAACACGAACTCTTCCAGGAAGAGACGCGCGACCCCGGACTCCAGCACATCTCCCAGACCCATCCGGTATTCCTGGCTCATCTGGCGGCTGTTGGCCACCGCCACGAAGGTGAGCCTGCGCTCGGGCACCCGGAGGAGGAGGGCCGACTGCGAGTACCATTCGCCGCCGTGCCACTCCAGCTTGAGCCCCTCGTGCCACTGGACATACCACCCCAGGCCGTACGTCCGGTCGTCCCCCTGGATCACGATCGTCGGGGAAAGCATCTCCTCCCTGGTCTCCGGGTCGAGCAACCGGTCCTGATCCAGGGCGATGGAGATCGCGGCCAGATCCCTCACGGAGGACATGAGTCCCGCTGATGGGCTGAAGTGGGAGGGATATTGAGAGCGCACCACCCGGCCGTGCTCCAGCGCGTAGGGCATGGCCATGTTGGCCATGAAGGCGTGGCGGTTCAGCCCGGTCTGGAGGAAAGCCTCCAAAACCATCACGTCGGGAGCCGTGTGCCGGAGGCCCAGTGGCTCGAGGATCCGCTTGGTGAGTAGCTGGGCGAAGGAACGCCCCGTGACTCGCTCCACCACGTCGCCCAGGAGGATGTAGCGGTTGCCGCTATAGCGGTGCACGGAACCGGGCACGCCCTCGGAGGTGTGATTCATGATGTGTCGCACCGTCACCGTGCCCTGGGCCTCGACGCTGAGGCCAAGCTCGCCGATTGGGGTGTCGAGATCCAGCAGCCCCTCCTGCACGAGCTGCATGATGACGATGGCGGCCACGGACTTAGTCACCGAGGCCCAGTAAAAGGAGGTGGTGTCGGTGGCGGGCCTTCCTTCGTCCACGTCGGCGAATCCGAACCCGCGTGACCAGACGATCTCGCCCTGCGACGCGATGGCCGCGGACATTCCCGGAATCCGCAGGGCCAGACGGATGCTGTCGAGCCGGGCCTCGAAGCCCTGCAGGCCCGTCTCCGGTCCGACCTGGATGGGGCCGGTGGGAAGGTCGCTGCAGCCCGGCAGGAGGATCGCTGCGGCCAGGCCTGTGGTCCTGATCGAAGAGCGCCAGCGCCGAGTCTTCATCGGACCTCTCCTCTGTCCCCACCCGACTTCGCGCCTGCGACGCCTCCCGGCCCAACGGTTCTGTCGCCACCCCGTGCCAGGCCACCTTCGGGTCCCAGGCCCAGCGTGTACGCCAGCGAGAGGGACAGGGCGATGTTTCTCTGAGCGCCGCGCGGAAGGGGCTCCCGCTCAATGTCCCGCAGGCCCACGTTCAAATGGAGGTCAAACCAGAGAATGCCGGCTCCCAGCCTGCGTCCCACCCCTCCTCCCATCAGAATCCCCACGTCCGTGGAAGGCCGCTCCAAAGAAACCAGGGGGTGGTCGCAATCCACGTCGCCCATCCCGGGCACGTCCGGAAAGGCGCACCTCACCTCGTAGCTGAAGGCGGGACCAAAGACAACGTGGGGCAGAAGCCGCCCGGAGCGCTGGAGGCGAAGGAGGACGGGCACCTCGAGATACCCCAACGTCCGACCGCCCACCCGCAGGGCGCCCGTCCACCCCTTCTCCGCGTAGAGAGCCTCCACCTGCAGAGCCGTCCACGAGCCCAGTCGGTAGGTGAACGTGGCACCCACCAGAAGCCCGGGCCGTACCTCTCTGTCCCCGTGCACCTCGTCCTCGAAGACGGCATAGGCCGCGTTCACACCGCCCCTGACCCCGACCGTGACCTCCTGTGCGAGGATCTTCCCCGCGGCTCCGAGCGACAGGAAGAGCAGGATCACCGAGATCAGCAGCCCGAGAGTCCACTTCACCCCACTCATGTCCTCCTCCTCAGTCCGCTCCACCCCACTCACGTTCTCTTCCTCTTCTTCCGGCGGACGGTCGGCTCCGCACCAGGCTCCATGCCGGGTGAGATCGAGTCTCCTGGCTCTGACACGTGCGAGAGAGTGGGTACTACCACACGGCGACCGCGACGACTTCCTGACCGAGATCCAGTTCCCAGGCGATGGTCGAGTTCTTCGCGCCGACTCTTCCGGGCCCATCCGATACGCCTCGCTCATCGGGGGGCTGATTGCCGTCACCCGAAGATCTGCTGAATATCAGCCTGGTGGTCCGCCGTTGGAGCGCCCGGGCCTCGACGGGCCCGAGCGCCTGAATGGTAGAGGACACGCTCCCGTTCGTGTCAGAGCTGAGGACCGGTTGAAACGGCCCGAATCGCTCGAACTGGACAGAGCTTCACACGGAACGACGGGGGATGAGGAGCGGCGAGATGGCGACGAACGGATGGATACGGGTGCGGACACGGACGGCTCGTCGTCGGATGACGGTGGTTGGGATTCTGGTGGTGGCGGCGCTCGCCCTTGGCGCAGCGCCTGCGCAGGGTCAGTCACCGCTGGAGGGGATTGCGGGGCTCACGGTAGACGGCGAGCTGATCGAAAGCACGCTCCGGCTGCTGCAGCGAACGGCTGGGGTCTCGCTCGTGTACAGTCCGGACCTTCTCCCTGAAGACCGGCGCGTCTCCTGTGCGTGCGCCGACGTCACGGTGCGCCAGGCGCTGGACAGCATCTTGAAGGGAACCAGACTCACCTATACATCCAGCCGGACCCAGATCCGGATCGTGCCGGATCGGGCTCCTCCGCGGCCCGTGCGACCTGGCGCGATCCTCGGCAGGGTGGTGGATTCCCGTGGGGGCGCGCCGGTAGTGAACGCGATGGTGCGGCTGGAGACCGGTCAAGGGAGCCTGTCGGACGCCAGCGGCGAGTTCATGATTGTCAACGTGCCGCCGGGGATCTACCGCATCGAGGTCACGAGTATCGGTTGGGAGCCTGGCGCGGTGGACCGCGTCGAGGTACTGGAATCCGACACGGTCACGGTGACCATCCGGCTGGAGCAGGGGGTCGTCTCCCTGCCCGAGGTTCTCGTGTCTCCAGGCACATTCGGGGTCCTCGAGGAGGTCTCGCCCGATGTGACCCGGACGCTGACGCGTGACGAGATCCAGACGCTGCCGCAGTTCGGCGAGGACGTCTTCCGTGCTCTCAAGCGGCTACCGGGGGTGGCCTCGGACGATATCTCCACCAAGCTCAACATCCGTGGGGGAACGGACCGGGAGGTACTGGTCCGTCTGGACGGTCTGGAGCTCTACGAGCCGTACCACATGAAGGACTGGGATGGCGCTCTGGGGATTGTGGACCTCAACGCGCTGGGCGGAGTGGAGCTCACGGCAGGAGGCTTCGGCGCCGAGTTCGGTGACAAGCTAACCGGGGTCTTCGATATGACCTCCAGAACGACCGTAGAAGATGCTCGGACGACTTTGGGCCTCAGCATCAGCAACCTCACCGCCATGAGCCGGGGCGGCTTTGCCGGTGAGAAGGGAGCATGGCTGTTCTCCGCCCGGCGCGGGTTTATGGATCTTGTCATGAAGCTGATGGGCGAGGACGATCGACTCTCGCCGGAGTACTACGACCTTTTCGGGAAGGTGAGCTATCAGGCGAGCTCTCGGCACATCTTGAGCGCGAACGTGCTGCATGCCGGGGACGATTTCTCACTGAGCGTCACGGAGTGGGACGGGACCCAGCCGGTGGACGGAATCGAGGAAGGAGACCTCAGCACCGGATGGGACAGCAGCTATGGGTGGGTGACGTGGAAGGCGACCCCCGGGCGCGGGGTCTCGGCCACCACCATGGCGTGGGCGGGGCGTGTAACACGGCACAGGAAGGGATATATCCTTGACGCGGGCAGCATCGACACGCCCGAGCGAATCACCGTCCGGGACGATCGGGAATTCACCTTCGCCGGGCTTCGCGAGGACCTGAGTCTGGAGCTCTCCGACAGGGCGATGATCAAGCTCGGCGCCGAGGTGAAGCGGGTCCGGTCGGACTACTACTACGCCAACGAGACGCTGACACCCTTCGCAACCGCGGAAGGCGCGCGCACGATGCGCGTCGACAGCGTCCTCGTCCAGCTCGACCCCGACGGTCACGAGATCAGTGGGTACGTGGCGGCTCGTGCGCGACCCATCGATCCGCTCACCGCGGAGGTGGGGGTGCGGTACGACCGGGTGTCCCACACCGATGACGAGGACCTGGCTCCGCGCATCCTCGTGGCCCTCGACCTGACCCCCA
This sequence comes from Gemmatimonadota bacterium, assembly GCA_039586555.1. Classification (GTDB taxonomy): domain Bacteria; phylum Gemmatimonadota; class Gemmatimonadetes; order Longimicrobiales; family Gaopeijiaceae; genus JBDHKE01. The sequence continues at coordinate 16,922 of JBDHKE010000068.1, forward strand.
GGACCCGAGTCCGCGCGAGCTGGGGTCGGTACTACCAGTCCCACGGTGTGCATGAGCTCGACGTCGGAGATGGAGAAACGGACTTCTTCCCGTCGGAACGGGCCGATCAGATTGCACTCGGGCTCGAGCACCGATTTCCTCAGGACGTCAGCCTGCGAGTGGAGCTCTATCGCCGAAACGTGACGGACCAACGTCCTCGCTTCCTAAATCTCGAGCAGGAGCTCGTGATCTTTCCGGAGGCGACGGGAGATCGGATCAGGATCGACCCGGGGAAGGGTCGGGCAAAGGGGTTGGAGCTGATGTTGGAGCGCAGGTCCGGGCATCGGTGGGCCTGGTCGGCCAGCTATGTGCTGGCGGTTGCCGAAGACGAGGTCGACGGATCGTGGGTGCCGCGGCGGTTCGATCAACGTCACACGATTGGCCTGCATGCAGCGTATCGGCCCAACCGCGCGTGGAATCTCTCCGGGGGGTGGCGGTATCACACGGGTTGGCCGGCGACGGAGTGGACCTATGATGCCACTCAGTTGGAGGACGGATCCTTCTTCTGGTCCCGCTCGTTCGGTCCAGTGAGGGGAACGAGGCTTCCCGCCTACCACCGTCTCGACCTCCGGGTGACCCGTGAGTTCCAGGTCCGGGGCAACGTCCTACACGCCTTCGTCGATCTCTTCAACGTGTACAATCGCACCAACCTCGCTTCCTATGACTACGGGGCATCCTACCAGGACGGGCGGGTGAACACGGTGCGTGGAACCGGCCAGGAGCTTCTCCCAATCTTGCCCACCTTCGGCCTGCGCTACGAGTTCTGAACCGGAAGACCGTTTCCAGCGACGCCGTCTCCAGCGAGGCCGTCCCCTAATCGGCGAGACGGCCTCGTCGCAACCCTTCTCTCTCGTCTCAACGACCTCGCCCAGGATTCCTCGCTTCTCCGGGTATGAGAGATCGACCCTGGCGGGCCTTCATCTCTCTGAGTCGCTGAGGGGATCAGGATGAGTCGACGGAGGGATCAGGTCTTCGGGGCTGGCTTGCGAGGGAACCCACTTCGAGGTCCTGTCCCTCGGTTCGAGATTGTGTCTCCGTGAGCTAGCTGGCGGGCCGGATGGATGCCCCCGAGTCGGTGAGCGAGCAGTCCGCCGCAGCCACTTCGCAGAGGGCCTGGACGATCTCCTCGAATCCCTCTTCTTCGAACGAGGCCGAGATGCGAAGCGCCTGGAGGGAGGCGCCGGCGACCAGGATGGTCATGCCGAAGTGGCGACCGACGTCCTCGGCAACGCGAGAAAGGGGCGTTCCCTGGAAGAGCAATAGTCCGCTCGGCCAATCGAGAAGGGCGTAGACGTCGTCGGCGGGCTCGGTCGTGGGAGGCTGACCGGCGACGGAGCGTCCGACACCACCCGCTGGAATCTCCACTCGTCCACGATCGTTGGAGACGGACACGCGTCCGTCTACGACCACGGTCCGGAGGCTGCCGTCGCTCTGAAAGAGCTCGAAGCGGGTGCCCAGAACCCGGGCCTCCGCGCCAGCGGCCTTCACCACGAAGGGCCGTTCCGGGTCGTGGGCCACGGCGAAGAACGCGCGACCCGTGAGGGTGAGTTGACGCTGGTCCTCCGCGGCCCACCGTTCCAGTCGGCTTCCCGGTGCCAACCGAACCCGGCTGCCGTCGTCGAGGATTGCGGTGGCCGGCGCGCTGGCATCCGCCTCGAAGACCGCCAGAGGCTGAGGGCCACGGCCGGGGATTCCGACTACCCGAACGCCCAGGGCCACCGCGGCCAGGGCGGCCGCCAGGGCCAGGCTCCAGCGGATGGCCTTCGCGCCAGGGGCCGGTCCGCTCCTCCTCTCGGCAAGAGAGGTGATGGATGCGCTAGCCGCCTCCTCCCTCTGCCGCTCCCAGGCCCGGGCGAGCACGTCGGCGCTGGGAGGCGCCGGTAGCTCGCTTAATGCCCTGGGCTTCGTCAGCGACCAGACACCGCGGGCGCTCCGGAAGTACGCCTCGTTCTCCGGCGACTCCGCCCGCCAATGCCGCACTCGCTCCTCCTCGGAAGGAGAAGCGTTGCCGCTGAGGACTCGGAAGATGAGCTCGTCCAAAGCGAAGCTCCTCGCTGGTTAAGATGGACCTCCTCCGTCTATGACACGTGGCGGGGAGGGACTTCTACTACTCGGCCTCGCCCCGACCCTGCGGGTCCAGATCGATGTACGGCTCGAGGGCGCTTCTCAGCTCGGCGAGGGCCTTGCTCATCTGGTTCGCCACGGTCTGCGTCGAAATGCCCATGACGGCCGCCACCTCCTTGTGGGTGAGGCCCTCTTCGCGGACCAGGCGGAAGACCTCCTGCCGCTTGGGCGGAAGGCCCGAGACCGCGACGGCGGCCGCGCGCTGGATCTCCGCCGTGAAAGCCTCGTCGGAAGGTGAAGGACCGCTGAAAGGGATGTCGGCGTCGTGGGAGGCCTGCCCCTCCCGCACGCGGCGTCTCCGTTCGTCCAGCGCGGCGTTGCGAGTGACCGTGTAGANNNTGGGACCAGAGCCGGAGGAACACATCCTGGACCACGTCCTGGGCGTCGGCGGCACCCTCGAGGATCCCGTCCGCGTACCGGATCAGGGGCTCCCAGTACGTGGCCAGAAGATGCTCCGCGGCCTTCGCATCGCACGATCGGATCCCGTCGATCAGCTCACGGTCCGTCATCGAGTGGATTGCCTCCCTGAGCTGAAGTGGAACGGGTGACTGGCGGCGGAGACGCTCTCTTCTGGCCCTTGGGAAAGGCTCCATCCAGGGCAGGATGACCCATGCCCCCTGAAGGCCGCCTGACTATTGGCCTCGGGCCCGGCCCTCCGCAAGCATGGAGTCCACTTCCCCGCGCGGTGTCCGGGGAGCTGCACGGTCCCGCTGCCGAGCCTGAGCGGTCGAACCACCGCGTCCCAAATCTGCATGGACTGACCGCCCCCTGAGGTCTAGAATCCAATCTCGTTCAGCTCCCAACTCGAAGGGCCCACGGCAACCGCAACGATTCCATGACCGAGCCCCAGTACCACGAGCTCGTCGAGTTTCTCGCGGGCAAGTTCGACCGCGTCAGCGAGGAGTTCCGACGCTTCGACGCTCGGCTCGATGCGGTGGAGCAGCGTCTGTCAGCGGCGGACGTGAGCCTGGAATCGCTGCGGGACGACGTGCGCCAGGTTGCCGAGGGAGTGATGGCCACCAACGAGCGGCTCGATCGGTTCGAGGCATCGGTCAACGCCCGCTTCGACCGCCTGGAGCTTCGCTTCGATGGCCTGGAACGGGGCCTGCACCGTGTGGAGAACCGGGTCGACGAAACCTTCGCGAACCTGAGCCAGCGGGTGCGCATCGTCGAGGAGCGGCAGTAGTCGACCTGGGCGCGGCTCCCGGTTCGTGGTAAGAGAACCCTCACCGATCCCCCTTGAGGCGGCCTTCCTGCCTGGCAAAGTGATGCCCCGCGATCGCCGCCATGGAGGAGGCGGCGAAGCACCGTCCCCGATTCCCTCATTGGAGCCCAGCCACTGTTTCCGAGTCGCGCCTCTTCACCCGCAACCCGGCGCGGTGTCGTCGGGGCTCACGTCATAGGGCGTCGTGATGTCGCTGAGGGAGAAGCCTGGGGGAAGGCCGAAGAGGACGCGCCGCTCCCTGACCTCGAACTCCTCTTCGGTCTCCACGGTGGCCACCATCACCTCGTCACCGGGCGACACGTAGGAGCGGGCGCCCCTCATCC
>JBDHKE010000378.1:0-2627 GCA_039586555.1 Gemmatimonadota bacterium
GGTGAGAACCGGAGGATTCACTTTGTTGGCCCCCCTTGACATTTTTTCCGATCATCGGAATATTCCGATGGTCAATATGTTTGTGGGATAGAGAACTGACCCCAACGCCGACGAACCGTGGCACATGCCTGCCGCATCGGACCGCAACGGTGCAGAACCATGGCACATGAGAACCAACTCCCGCTGACGCCCCTGTCCACAGGTATCCTTCTGGCACTCGCCGCCGAAGAGCTCCACGGCTACGCCCTCATGAAGGCGGTGGACGAGCAATCCGGCGGAGTGCTGACTTCCGGCACCGGCACCCTGTACGCCGCCCTCACCCGCCTTCTTGAAGACGGGCTCATCGAGGTGTGCGAGGGGGCGCCCGGAGACCAGCGAAGGGGCAAGAGCTACACGATCAGCGAGGCGGGCCGGGAGCTGCTCCGGGCCGAGGCAGGCAGGCTTGACGCCATCGTGCGACGAGCCCGGGAGGTGAATCTGGGCCCCGACTCCGAGCTGGCCTCGGAGGGGAGAGGCTGAGGTAGAACACGTGGCACGGCTGTTCTACCGGATCCTGGCCTCACTTCTTTTGCCGCGACGGCTGTGGAGCCGAACAGGCCGCGACCTGCTGTTTACCTTCGACGCCGTTTTGGCGGATGCGAGCCGAAGGGGCAATAGCAGTGTTTTCCGGGCCCCTGCTGCACACCTTCGACGCCGTCATGGAGGAGGCGGGCCGAGGGGGGAATCGCAACGTCACCCAGGCCTATCTGAGCGAGCTCAGTGAGCTCATCCGCGGGGCGTTCCAGCTCCGCTTCGGGGTGCATCGTGTCCGGCGCGCACACCACCACCGATACGACCTACGAGCATCCAACACCTGGAGCAATATCATGGAAGGCTGGTTCAGGGAGATGAGATTGGCGATCCGATCGCTGATGAAGAGGCCGGGCTTTGCCGCCCTCGCCATTGTCACCCTCGCACTGGGGATCGGGGCCAACACGGCGATCTTCAGCGTAATCCACGGCTCGCTCCTGGCGCAGCTTCCCTTTCCCGAGCCGGACCGGCTCGTATGGCTCTCGGACGGCCATGCGGAACTGGCTCCCACGGGGCTCGACCAGTCCATCCCGAACCTGACAGATCTCCGCGACGCATCCAGGCAGCTGGAATCAGCAGCGTTCTACACCTTCGGAAACGTCAACCTGGCCACCGAGGAGAGTCCGGATCGGGTGCAGACGCTGGCCGTCTCCTCCGAGTGGCTGAGCGTCCTGGGAATCCCACCCCGGATTGGCCGGGACCTGGCTCCCGAAGACGATGTGCTGGGCTCGCCCAGGGTGGCGATCCTGACCGACGAGATTTGGCGGATTCACTTCGGGGCCGATCCGAACATCGTGGGCCAGAGCATTTCCATCGACTCCCGGCCCGTTCAGGTGGTGGGCATTGCGCCTCCGGAATTCAGGTTCCCGATGAACCCTCAGATTCTGGTCCCTCTCCAGCACGTGGGTGCGGACCTCAACCGTGCCTCCCGGGGCTTCAACGGCGTGGGCCGCCTGGCCGAAGGGGCCGAGGTCGACGCCCTGAATGCCGAGCTCCGGAGCATTTTCGACCGGCTGGTGGTAGAGTATCCCGATGCTAATCAACACTGGTCCACTGGGGCTGTTCCGTTGCGGGCTATGATGGCGGGTCAGAATACCCAATCACTCTTCCTTGGTCCACCGGGGCTGTTCCGTTGCGGGTCATGATGGCCGGTCGGAATACCCAGTCCCTCTTCCTGCTTGCAGGTGGGGTTGGGCTGGTGCTCCTGATAGCGTGCGTGAACGTGGCGAACCTCCTCATCGTCCGCACCGAGAATCGACACCGGGAGCTGGCGGTCCGCTACGTCATGGGGGCCCGCCGGACCGAACTCCTCTCCCACTTCCTGAGCGAGGGCCTGGTGCTCTCCCTCACGGGAGGGGTGCTGGGGGTGGCGGGAGCGTACTGGGGCGTAGACTTGATGGTGGCGCTCTACGGAGGATCGCTTCCTCGTGCGGACGAGATCGGTCTCAACGGGACCGTCCTGGGCTTCGCCCTCGTGGTCTCCCTGGGGGTGGGCCTGCTGGTGGGCCTGGTTCCCCTGGTGCGGAGCCGGCCCGACGAGCTCCAGGCCTCGCTCAGGGAGGGAGCCCGGGGAACCTCGGCCCAGGGAAGCCGGCTGGGACGAGTCCTGGTGATGGCCGAGGTCGCCCTGGCGGTGGTTATCGTGGCCGGCGCGAGTCTCCTGACCAACAGCCTCTGGCACATGCAGCAGGTGGAGCTGGGCGTGTCGGACGTCGACCGCGTACTGACCTTCAACCTGTCCCTGCCCCGGGCCAAGTATGCAGATGCAGCGGCCATCAACGACTTCTATGATCGACTCACGGTAGAGATCGAGCCGGTGGCAGGAGTCCAGGCGGTGGGGCTCGTGAACCGGCTTCCGCTGCTGGGGGGGGGGGAGTATCACGACCTTCCCGGTTTTCGGCGTTCCCGAGCGCGTCGCTCATTTCGTATCGTACCGCACCGTCTCACCCGGGTACTTCGAGGCGATAGGCACGCCCCTGGTGGCGGGCCGCTGGCTGAGCGCATCCGAGTTCGCCGATAGTGCCACCAACGCCGTCCTGATCAACGAGACCCTGGCG
>JBDHKE010000069.1:0-37163 GCA_039586555.1 Gemmatimonadota bacterium
GGAATCCCGCTCTTCAACCTCGTCCGGGAGACGTTGCCCGCGGTGGCGATCACGGGTTTCGAGGGAATCGTGAACACCACGACCCAGCACATCCTCGTTGAGATGGAGCGGGGCCGGGAATACGCCGAGGCACTGGCCGCCATGCAGAGAGCCGGCATCGCGGAGGCGGATCCCTCGCTGGACGTGGAGGGCTGGGACGCCGCCGCCAAGACGGCCGTTCTGGTCAACGTGCTCATGGGGGGGAGGATCACTCCGAATCAGGTGGAGCGCACCGGCATCGCACAGCTCGGGCGGGAAACCGTCCAAGCGGCGCGCACCAGGGGCACGCGGCTGCGGTTGGTCGCCTCCGCATGGACCCAGGACGGACAACCGAAGGGGCGGGTGCGACCGGAAGAGGTGTGCGAGGGAGATCTGCTGGGGAGCCTCGGCCCACTGGACAACGCCATCGTTCTCCAGACCGATCTGGGCGGAGAGATCGGCATCGTTCAGCGCGAGGGCAGCCTCACGCACACCGCCTATGCGATACTCACCGATCTGGTGGCCGTGGCGCGGCATGCTTCGACTGCCGGTCCGGACCCGAGCCACCCATCATGAATCCCATGATTGCCGCCGCGCTTCTCCAGCTCGAACCCCGGGGCGGGCTCTCCGATGCCCTCTCGTCGAGCCCGCTTCTGGCCGTGGCCACGCTCTTCGGAGCGGGCGTACTCACGAGTCTCACGCCGTGCATCTACCCGATGATCCCCATCACGGCGTCGGTGATCACGGGAACGGCGCGCGAGAACCAGACCCGTGCCCGAACGGCCGGCCTGACCCTGACCTACGTCGTGGGCATGGCGACGCTCTACGCCCTTCTGGGTCTCATCGCCGGACTCACCGGCACGCTCTTCGGAACCGTGAGCGCGAGCCCCTGGGCGAGAATGGCCATCGGCAACCTGCTGCTGCTCTTCGCCCTGGCCATGCTGGACGTGCTGCCGGTCCCGGTTCCCCGGCGCATGCTGGCCTGGGCGAGCGAGCGGGGGAGCGGATCCTACGGGGCCGTATTCGTTCTCGGCGCCACCTCGGGGATCGTGGCGGCGCCGTGCGGTGCTCCGGCCTTCGCGGTGGTGCTCACCTGGGTGGCGGCGACGCAGGCGGGGTTGATGGGGTTCGTGTACCTGTTCGTCTTTTCACTGGGCATGACCGCACTGCTGGTGGTTGTGGGTCTCTTCGCGGGAACCCTGGCCGTGCTTCCGCGTTCAGGAGTATGGATGATCTGGACGAAGCGCATCGCGGCGCTGATCATGCTCGGCATGGCCGAGTATTACTTCGTGCAGGCGGGCTACAACCTATGATCGAGCAGGTGGCTGAGATGCCTTGGAGTGTGGTGACCACCGCGGTGCGGTGGGCGGAGCGCGCCGGACAACTCGCCCTCATCCCGGTGACCCTCGTGGCGCCGGTGGGCCTGCGGGCGCAGGGCACGGGGGAAGTCGGACCTCCCATGGGCTCTCAGGCCCCTCCGGCGTCTCTGGAGGACCTGGACGGCAACCCGGTGGAGCTCCTCGACTACGTCGCGGGTAGGCCGGCCGTGATCGAATTCTGGGCCTCCTGGTGTGAGAACTGCGAGGCGCTGCAGCCTCAGCTCGACGAGATCTACGAAACGTACGGGGACCGGCTGAGCATCGTGGCGGTGGCTGTGGCCGTATCCCAGTCGCCCCGCAGAGTCCGGCGGCACCTGGAAGAGCATGAGCACCCCTATCCCTACCTGTGGGACGCTCGCGGGGAGGCGGTGCGGGCGTTCGCGGCGCCCACGACCTCGGTGGTCGTGATCCTCGACGCAGAGGGGCGCGTGGCCTACACCGGCGTCGGATCCGGGCAGGACCTGGTGACGGCGGTGGCAGAAGTGCTGGGAGGTTCAGGGGCAGGACGAGCTCCTCAGAACCTCGCACCCTGAACGACGTCGGGTCCGGTTCGCATGGCCGAGCCGGACCCGACGGCGCAGGCCACTGGACACGGAACGAGCGTTCCGTACGGAGTGGCCCGCACGACTCTCGCGTGCCTCTACGTGTCGTTGGGCTCCGGCGTCACCCGGTCGATGGCCTTCTGCAGCGTCTCGTAGGCGGTGGGGTCCACCTGCTGGAACTGCGGGATCACCTCCGCGATGCGCCCCTCGGGGCCCACCACGATCACTGCACGACTCCCCGGCATGCCGTTATCCCGCGGGTCGCCGCCGAACGACGCGTACACCTCCGAAGTGGGGTCGCTGGCGAAGAGAAACGGAAAGTCCTCGTCCTTGGCCCAGGCGCTCAGCTCGTCGGGAGGGTCGGGTGAGATGCCGATGAGGACCACGTCGCGGCCGCCGCGAAACACACTTGCGTACTGATCACGGTACGCTTGCATCTGGACCGTTCACCCGCGGCTCCTGGCCCGGAAGAAGAAGGCCAGCACGACGGTCTCGCCGCGGAAGTCGCCCAGGCGGACGGGGGCGCCCAGGGTGCCGAACCGGGTGGCACCGGAGAGCTCGAAGTCGGGAGCCATCTCGCCCACGGCGAGAAGATCCGATTGGCCCTCCTGGGCGACGGCCACGGCAGGCGCGCCCCCCGCGAGCGCTCCCGCCAGGAGACCGAAGGCGAGTATTCGGCGCATGGATCGCTCCTGGGTTCGGGGTGTGGGATCGAACGTGCAGCATTACCAGCTGGCCCGGCCGGAGTTCCCTTGACCTTGGCTCGGAGGTGTGAGATCGGAGCTGGCGTGCGACCCCGGTGTCCCGTCTCAGGATTCCGGTAGCCTAGGTCGCCGGAACATGCCGCTCGTTCGCGAGAACCTGCTCCCGCATCCGCTCCCAATCGGCGCGCATGCGGCGCGTCAGGTCCACGTAGCGAGGGTCGGCGCGGACCGACTCCAGTGCTCCCTCCCGTTCCAGTACCCAGGGTTGGTTGGCTCCACGCTGGTAGGCCCGCTCCAGCGACTCGAATGCCGCGTTTGCGTCTCCCAGCAACGCATGGATCACCCCGAGCTGGAGCAGTCCGCCGGTCGTGGGACCGGCGGTGGAAAGACGGTGGGCGAGCGAGTCCCGGGCTTCCCCAAGGATTCGCCGCCCCTCGGCCTCGTCTCCTCGCCGCAGTGCCAGCTCACCCAGGATCGTGCGATCGCTCTTGTAGGCGAACTCGGGAGGGATCGAGCCGAGGCGCTGGGACTCCAACGCTTCACGCTCGGCGAGATCGAGATCTCCGAGCCAGAGCGCGAACGAGGCCGTGGTGTTGTGTATCGACGGTTGAGCACGTTCCGTCTGCAGGTACCGCTCCAAGAGAGAGGGAACCGCTGCACGGTCCCCTCGGAAGTAGGCCTGGTTCATCCCCGCGAACAGGTTATTGCGGTTGTCGCCCACCAGCCGAAGATCGGCCTGGATCCAGCGCTCCGCCCGCTCGTCGAACCCGAGGTTCGTGTACGCGACCGCGAGGTTGACACGGCTGAAGGTGTGGGGTTCCACCCGCTCGGAGAACTTGAACCAGCGGATGGCCTCCGGAAACCGGCCCAGGTTGGTGAGGGACACTCCCAGGTTGTTCGCGGCAGGGTGGCTGTTGGGGTCAAAGGACAGTGCCAGCTCATATTCCTCGATGGCGGCTTCCTCTTCCCCACGCACGCTCAAGGCGAAGCCCAGCGCCTTGTGCCCCTCCGCCATCTCCGGAGCCAGCTCCACCGCCCGCCGACTGGCGGCGAGGGCCGAGTCCGCCCACTCCCGCCCACCGTCGAACCGGTTCACGAGCTGCGACCAGCCGTCCGCGAGGCCGGCCCAGGCCAGCGCGAGCGTCGGGTCCCGCGCGAGGGCTTGACGGAACAGGTCGATGGCGCGCTGGTTCTCGTCGGCCAAATAGCGGTTGTAGGCGGCACGGCCCTCCAGATACAGATCATAGGCCGCCAGATCCGCGGTGGGGACCGCCTGGATGCGACGCTCCTCCTCAGGCGAGAACGTGGCGTCCAGAGCCCGCGCCACGGCCAGGGCGATATCCGACTGGACCTGGAAGATGTTGTCCAGGCTTCGATCGTACGTCTCGGCCCACAAGTGTGTATCCGTGGTAGCGTCGATGAGCTGGGCGGTGATGCGCACCTGGTTCTGGAAGCGCCGCACGCTTCCTTCCAGAACCGCGTTGGCCCCCAGCTCCTCGGCGATCTGCTTCACCGTCTTGTCGGTGTCCCGGTACTTCAGGACCGAAGTGCGCGACAGAACGAGGAGGCTCCGCAGCTTGGACAGATTCGTGAGGATGTCCTCGTGGACCCCGTCGGCGAAGAACGCGAAGTCGCTTTCAGGGCTCATGTCGCTGAACGGAAGCACCGCCACCGCGGGCAGCTCCGCTTCGGCTCGCGCCGCGATGGCCGCGAGATCGTCGTCCGCGGCCAGCATCCTGCCTCCGGGTCCCCCTCCAAGCAGCCAGACGGTGGCAACGACACCCCACAGGGCAAACGCCAGCACCCCACCCCCCAGCGCGTTCCGCCACCTGAGAAGGTTCAGAAGCCCCGGCCTCCGCGCGGCAGTCGGCCCGGCCACCGATGCCCCAGCCGCGTCGAGCGGCGCCGAGCGGGCCTCCGATCCTCGGATGCCCTCCTGCACGAACGCCGTCGCCAGGACCACGGGAAACCCGATCACGAGGAGCGCCAGGGCGAAGGGCGGGAACCAATCCGGCAGGCCCAGGGCTCCGGTCATGGTGTCGACCACCTGGAGGGCACCCCACCCAGCCACCAGATAGATCCCCACCACCTGCCAGAGGGATCGGCGGTGCATCTCCTGGATCAGCTTCTTGATACGGTTCACGAGCGGCTATTCCCTGAGGACGGTACAACTGGACGGCCAGGAAGATGGTGGAACTGAAGCGGAACGCCAATACGGGCATGTAACGTCCCGGCGGCTCCGCGGTATCAGTTCTCTCGATCCTCGTGCCCGGTCCGGGTTGGGGCGCCCGGAGGGAGATGGCGCTCCGACGAGCCTCGAGACGGATCGGCCGGAGCCGACGATCCCAACCCTTCTCGGAGAGCCCAGTCGATGAGAGTCCACCCCATCCTGCAACGGTTCCAACGGTCGCGACGGTCCTTCCAGAGCCTCTTCCTCCTCTCGCTATCTGCGGTCCCCGGGTCACTGGGTGCTCAGGCCCTCGTGTCCACCGACTGGCTGGCGGAGAACCTGGACGACCCTGCCCTGGTCATCCTGCACGTGGGGCGGGCTCGACAGATGCCGGAGGAGTTCATTCCCGGCGCACGGTTCATCGATTACGAGGACTTCGTGGCACGGGAGCAGAACGGCCTCATCGTCGAGATCCCACCCATACACCGGATCGTGGAAGCGCTGCGGGCCACCGGGGTCTCGAATGATTTGAGGGTGGTGGTCTACGGCTCGCCGGGGCACTACCCCGCCCGGCTGTTCATGACCCTCGACTATCTGGGGCACGGAGACCGAACCTCCGTGCTGGACGGCGGACTCGAGATGTGGAAGGCCGAAGGGCGCCCGGTGGCGTCCCAGTCCTCCGCGGGTCCAGCCGGGTCCTTCGAGGCGAACCCGAACGACACCGTCCTGGTGGATGCCGACTGGATTCACGAGCGCCTCGGCGACGCTTCCGTGACGCTGATCGACGCTCGGCCGTCGGACGAGTACACCGGGCAGACCGTCGGCCGCGACCCCCGCGGCGGCCACATTCCCGGCGCCTATAACCTGTACTGGGAGGACCTGTTGGTGTCGCCCGATCAGCCGGTGCTCCGAACCATCGAGGAGGTTCGAGTCCTTTTCGAGGATGCGGGCGTGAGGGAAGACGGCGTCGTCGTGAGCTATTGCCTGATCGGAATGCGGGCCAGCTACACCTACCTCATCAGCAAGCACCTGGGGCTCGACGCCCGGTTCTACGACGGCTCCTGGAACCAGTGGAGCAAGCGGGAAGAGCTGCCCGCGGTGACCGGTCCAGAGCGGCACTGACGCGGGACTCGAGCGCACCGGAGTCCATTCCGGCGGTTCGGTCGGGGGACTTGGGAGCATGGCCCCGACCTCGGGGGAGGCGGCCCCTTGGCCACCCCCCCAAGGCATTCATCGGGGCCCGTGCAATCGGAATCGGGGCTTCGCTCATCCGCCCTGCGGGTGGGAGATCTGAATGTCCCACATGTAGTCGTCGTGGGAGTGACAGATCGAGGCGAACTCCTCGCCGGCCTCCGCATTCTCCGCGTCGATGTCCGCGTTCAACCCCATGACACCTGCCAGGATGGCCTTGTGATCCGCGCCGTCCAGCGTCAACAAGCGTCGGAACTTGCCCCCCGACAGATGGGCGTACCAACCCCAGGAGTTGAAGTGGCCGGCAGCCACGTGACGGTCTAGGATCGGCGCGTAGACCTCCTGCAGGATCTCGTCCGCCCGGGCTTCCGCTCCCGCGCTGCACACGAAGTACGTGGAGTACCCGGCCTCGGGCCGCTCCGCCACCTGCTCGTTCACGGGCTCCGAGGTCGCCACCGACGCCCAGATGTAGTCGTCGTGGTCGGGGCAGACGTCGGTGAATTCCCGCCCCTCCGCAGCCGCCTCCGCCTGGACTTCCTCGATGATGGCGTCACGAGTATCCAGAAGGGTGTTGAGGTCGGTGGACACGTAGTACTGCGCCCGCCGCCACTCGCCACCCGCATTGTGGCCTAGCCATCCCCACCCGATGAGGTTTCCGGCCTCGAGGTGACGATCGAACATCGGCCCGAACACGTGCTCCGCCAGTACGTCCGAGAACGCCTCACGGTTCTGATCGCACACGTAGTATTCGCCGAACACGTACGCGGTGGCGTCCTCCTGAGCCGATGCGGAGCCGGACACCAGCACCGTACCGAGGGCCAGCACTGCGGCAAAGCGAGCCTTCATGGGGTACCTCCAACCTGGAGTGGTCGCTCCCAGCGGGGATCGCTGGAGTCGCGAGAACGCTGCGAGTACCATACTCGGACCTGGCGGTTCCACCAAGCCGGCCGCGAACCCGCGGGGCCTTGACTCTGGGCCGTTCGACCAGGCACGGAAAGGTCAGCCGCCCGGGGTCCTCCGCGCGGGACGGCACCCTACCCACTGCCGCGGCTGACCGGTTCTGGGATCCGGGGGCAGTATGGACCGGTCACGGGGCACGTGCTGCGGGTCTTCCGAGGCGGCGTACGCAAGCATGGCCGCCAGCGTGGCATTCTCCTTCAGGTCGTCGAAGACGATCTTGTCGTACGTGTCTCGGTTGGTGTGCCAGGTGTATTGCCGGTACTCGTCGTAGGGAGACTGAAGGCGGAACGCCGGCGCACCGTGGCAGAGAAAGGCCACGTGGTCGCTCCCCCGGTTGTCCTGCGCTCCCGGGAATTCCAGGGCGATGTGCTGGCTGATCTCGGTGGGAACGAGGGAGATCCATCGGGCGATGTGCTGTCCGGCGTAGAGGAACCCCTGGCCCTCGATCTTCTCGAAGCGCCAGGTGCCATTGTCCTGATTGAACACCACCTGGAGCCCTTCCAGGACCTCGGGATGGTCCTCCGTGAAGGAGCGGGAGCCAACCAGACCCGACTCCTCCGCCCCCCAGTGACCCACCAGGATCGTGCGTCTCGGGTTCGGATAGGCCTCCTTCAGGATGCGCATCGCTTCGAGCATCGTGATGGTCCCGGTCCCGTTGTCCGTGGCACCGGTGGCGGCGTGCCACGAGTCGAGGTGAGCGGAGAGGACGATGTACTCGCCGGGGAGCTCCGCGCCCCTGATCTCCGCGATCACGTTGAACTGCGGCACATCACCGAGGATCTCGGCGTCCGCGTCCGCGCGGATCCTCGGGTTCTGGCCCCGCTCCGCCATGCGGAACAGCATCCCGTAGTCCTCGCAGGAGAGGTCAAAGGACGGGATTTCACGGGTCGGGGAGCTGAACACCTTGTTGACGCCCCAGCCCGTGGACCAGTTGGAGGTGATCACTCCAGCGGGCCTGGCGTCCTCGGAGGCGAGTCCCCGCGCCCCTCCGAGAGGTTGCATCCGTCGCTGGAAGTCGGTTCGCCAGGCCGCTCGAAGGGAGTCAATGCGTGCCACCGTCTCGGGCCGCGCGTATCGCTCCAGTTCCTGCGGGGCGCGACACATGGGCTCGGGAGGCGAGGCCAGGACGAACTTGCCCCGCGCGGAGGCGATCCACCGCTGGGCCGTTTCCGAGGTGAGACCCGCTGGCGGAAGCACGACATCGGCCTCCACCGGACCCTCCGTGCCGGGGCCCCAGGCCAGCAGCTCTCCTACCAGAGTCTGGATCCGGGGCTCGACCAGATCCACGTGCAGGTGACCTTGCCGCCACCGGGTCCAGGTCCCGTATTCCTCCTTGCGGGCCGGGACACCCCAGCTCTCGTAGGTATGGATGAGCCAGTCCTGAGCGGCAGCGAGCCCGCGGGAACCGGTGAGGCGCGGACCGATGGAGTCCATCAGGACCTGCGCCAGGGTCTCGGTCTGAGAGTCCTCCATCCCGACTTCCCACATTCTCCGGATGACCGGGTCGTCCGTCCGGAAGGTCTGGGTCAGAGCACCGCCCGGCGTGGCTCCCAGGAGGAACGCCGCCGTGACGAACCGGGAAAGCAGGCGAAGAATGGCTCCTGACTGGCCTCGCGCGCGACCGTAGCGATCCATGATTCCCTCGGTCGTGGGGTGTCTCCGGTCGAGTCGGAGGGGCAATGTAGGGGCATCGCCCCCTCACGCGCAGGGTCCCCCGCTCACGATGCGGGCGACGCCGCACGCCCTGCGTCCCGGGCTTTGCCTCACTAGCTTCAGGCGGATGACCGAGCGTGGATCCCACGGTCCAGACCCAGGACGCAGGCTGCCATCGGCCCCGTTGCAGGGCCTCGCCTGACGGGTGTCTTCCACTCCGGCAGAAAGCGCGGTCTGCTGGCCGAACAGCTCCGGTCTCAACCGGGGGGTGCTTCAGATGAAGAGAAACGTCCTCACCAGCTTCGTCCTCCTCGCGCTCAGCGTGGCAGCGCCCGAGTCCGCGCCGGCACAGGCTGGCGGCAGTGCCGGCGGGTACACCATGGCTCTCGCGGGGGACGCCATCATCACCCGTAGCCTGTCCATGTGCCACGAACCTCAGTTCCTCCGGCTGGTAGAGCTCATCCGGAATGCCGATGTGGCCTTCGTCAACCTGGAGGTGCTCCTGCACGACTACGAGCCGTTTCCGATGCACCAGAGCAGCGGCACGTGGCTGCGCGCCGATCCGGCAATGGCGAGGAGGCGGGTCTCGTCCATACCATGAAAGGGGATCGCGGGACTACGAGCCCGCGGACTTCCTGATCACCTTCGCCCATGCCATGGTGGACGCGGGCGCCGACGTGATCGTGGGTCACGGGCCCCACGTGCTGCGGGGCATCGAGATCTACGACGGGAAGCCCATCTTCTACAGCCTGGGTGACTTTCTCTTCCAGAACGAGACCCTGTTACGACTGCCCGCGGAGAGCTACACGCAGTACAACCTGGACGAGAACGCCGGAGTCGCCGACTTCAACGACGTCCGGTATGCCGGGGACACTCGCGGCTTTCCTGCGCGGCGCGAAATCTGGGGGTCGGTGGTGGCGATTCCCCACTGGCGTGGAGGGCAGCTGCAGCGCATCGAATTGCACCCCATCACTCTGGGCTTCGGGCAGCCGCGCGCACAGCGGGGCCGACCCGTGCTGGCCGAGGGCGAGCTGGCTCGCAAGATCATCGATGATCTCGTCGAACGCTCCCGACCCCTCGGAACCACCATCGACTGGCAGGATGGAATCGGTGTCGTGAGGGTGCGCTGATCATGCCCACAGTGCGAGGCCGCCTGGTCCGCTTGCTCCTCAAGCACATGGTCGGCCCGAAGTTCCGACGTGCGGGCACGTCGATGGTGGAGTGGAGGCGCCTCGATGACTTCATCATCAAGAATCAACGAGCGCCCAGGGGCACCGGGGTCGAGCCCGTTCGGGTGGGCGACACTGATGCGGAATGGGTTCGCGCACCGGCGGTGATCCCGGATCGAGCCGTCCTTCTCCTACACGGTGGCGGCTTCATCATCGGCTCGGCTGCCACGCACCGGGAGCTTGCCGCCCGAATCTCGTCTTCCATTGAGGCCCGAGTTCTGGTCCTCAATTACCGGCTAGCTCCTGAGCACCCCTTCCCGGCCGCCCTGCACGATGCCGTGGGGGCGTACCGCTGGCTGCTGGATGCAGGCTTTCGGAGCGATGGCCTCGCGGTGGGCGGAGATTCGGCGGGAGGCGGTCTCACGCTCCAGACTCTGCTGGCTCTGCGAGACGAGGGAGTCCCTCTACCGGCTGCTGCGTTTCTTCTTTCCCCGTGTACCGATTGGCTACGGTTCGACGGAGAATCGTATTCCTCCCGCGCCGACGCGGATCCCTATGTGACACTGGAGGCGTGCAGGTTTACCGCAGCCCAGTACGTGGGCAGGAACGATCCCGCTCTGCCCATGCTCTCGCCCCTGGAAGCCGAGCTTTCCGGCCTGCCGCCCCTGTGCATTCATGTGGGCGACGACGAGGTTCTTCTGAGTGACTCCGCGCGGCTGGCCGACCGGGCCCGGGCAGCGGGTGTGGAGGTCGAGCTGAGCATCTGGCCGGGGATGTGGCACGTCTTCCAGGCCAGCGCGAGACTCGTGCCCGAGGCCCGGCGATCCCTGGAGGAGATCGGACGGTTCGTGTCCGCTCGGATGGGGTGAACTTGGCTGCGGCCCCTATCACTCCGGCACGCTCCGCGACGCGATCCGCACCGCGATCCATCCCCGTCACGCCCGGACCCTAACACTCTCGCGACGCCGCATGTCCTACCCTGCGGAGGGGACGAGGTATGTCCCCGTGGCGATGAACGCCAGCCGTACGTCAATACCCACAGGGAGGATGATGATGAAAGGCATTCGGAACGCCGCGGTTGCGCTGGCCATGGCCCTGGCGGTGGGAGCGTGCGACGACTCTACGGGCCCCGATGGGCTCGGCCCGGAAGACCTCGACGCCCTCGCCACCCAGGAGCTGGCGGTGGTGGCTACGGACGGAGCGGTCCAGGACGTCGGATTCATGAACAAGAGCGGAACTCCCGGGCTCCGCTTTCCCTTCTTCAGATTCCCGGACTTTACGGGCGACAAGCCTGACTGCCCCGAGGAAGGAGGACAATTCAGGTGCGGTGCCAGGAAAGGCATGGAGGGTCTGGACGTGACACGGAGCCTGACGTTTTACGACCAGTTCAACGGCGCCATGGAGGGTTACAACCCGGAATTCACCGCCCGGATCGAGTTCCAGCTCGCGGTGGAAGGAACAGTCGAACGCCTCAACTTCACGGCCAACGTGCACCGGGACCGCTATCTCGAGGTCTCCGGGCTCCTCGATGACGAGACCGAGCGGACCTGGAACGGGAACGGGACCAGCGACGTCAGCCGGGAAGGCACGCTGCCCAACGGGGCGTACCACAACGTCAGGGTGCAGAAGGCCTCGCAGATCCTGGGGGTGGTCGTGCCCGTGCCGGTGGATGATGAGGTGGCCTGGCCGACCGAGGGGCAGATCGTCAGCGAGGCGACTATCACCCACACGACGGAATCGGGTGAGGTCCAGGTGACGACGAAGAAGGCGGTCATCGAGTTCGACGGGGACAGCACCGCCACTCTGACCATCGACGGGGAGTCGCAGGAGGTGGACCTCTCCCAGCGGCCGGGCCCCCGGTTCGCCCGGGAGGGTCACCGGCACCACTGACCTCCGGCGCCCAGGGCGTGGCGGAGCCAGCACACGTCATGCCCGAGAGGGCTCCCGATCACCTCGGGAGCCCCCTTGTGCTGGACCCCGTAGTCGCACCTCCTCGACTGTATTCCAACGTCAAGGTGGCCGCCCCATCAGGGAGCGGCCACCTCAGGGATGAGCTTCGCCCTATGCCTACTCGTCCGGCTCCAGGATGTCGTCGATCCGGGCGATCGCGTCTTCCAGGTGATACCGGGTCGCCCGATCGCTCGTGCGCCCCAGCGCCCTCTGGATCTCCCCCTTCAGAACGTTGAGCTCACCCCGCACGAACGCCCGAATGTCCGACTGGCTGACATCCACCCGGGTGTCTCTGAAGAACTGCGCGAACCTTCCGGTCGGGAGCTCCTGTTCTTCGGTCATGAGCCAGCCCATCCGCTCCAGATAGCCCCTCTGGAGGTTCCTGCGGTAGGCGTCGATGGCCCGTCCACTCCGTAGCTCGCTCCATACCGCGCTGCGGAGATCGGCCATCATCTCGCCCAACGTGTAGGCTTCAGTCCCCAGCCGCGCCTCGCTCTCGATGAGCCTCTGCATACGGGCCGGATCCAGTACGCTTTCCACCACCTCTACCTGTGCCTCGCGGAGACGCTCCACCGCACCCGCATGTTCGATCCGGGTGAGGACATCCTCGTCCAGCATCCACTCGGGCGTGGCGAAGGCCTGCTGGGCGAAGAACTCCATCGCGCGCCGCTGCCGCTGCTCCGGAACGATCTCGAAGACGGAGCCCTCCTGCTCGTAGGTCTTTGCGGTGCGATACACCCCGCCTACGACGGCCGCCACGTGGCCCATGTAGCGGCTCCACTGCCCCAGCACCTGGCCGTACAGCTCCTCCAGCTGGCTGTAGTCCTCTCCTTCCCGGTAGGTCCATTCGATGAGGTTCGGAACGATGCGCTTGAGGTTTTCGATCCCGTACTCGCTCGCCCTCATGGGATCGTCGCCCAGGGCCTCGGAGGGGGAGGTGGGGTCGTGGGGAAGCGTCGCGCCGTAGGTGTAGACGGGATCGTCGGCGCGCTCCAGGATCCACCGGTTGAGCGTGGGCTTCTCCTCCTCGGGAGTAAGCAGACACCCTCGTCCCCTGGCTGGGCCACATAGTTGAAGCGCGCGTAGTCCATGATCGAGGAAGACGTCCCCATCTCGCAGGTGAACGCCGTCCTCAGCGAGTCCACGGGGTAGGCGGCGCTGGACTTCATGGCGTGCTGGAGTCCGATGGTGTGGCCCACCTCGTGCGCCGACACGAAGCGGATGAGCTTCCCCATTACCTCGTCGTCGAAGCGAACCCTGCGGGCCTCGGGGTTGGCCGCCGCCGTCTGGATGAAGTACCAGTTGCGGACGAGGTTCATGACGTTGTGGTACCAGTTGATGTCGCTTTCCAGGATCTCCCCCGTGCGCGGATCGTGCACGTGCGGGCCGGAGGCATTCTGGACCTCCGCCGGGAAGTAGCGGATCACGGAATAGCGCACGTCCTCCGGGCTGAACTCCGGATCCTCTTCGGCTGTTGGCGGATCCCGGGCGATGATGGCGTTGCGGAAGCCCGCCTCCTCGAAGGCTGGCTGCCAATCCTCAATGCCCGCCTTGAGGTAGGGGCGCCACTTCTCCGGCGTGTTGGGATCGATGTAGTAGACGATAGGCTTCACCGGATCGACCAGCTCTCCGCGCTCCCAGGCGGCGGGGTCGCGGGGCTCCAGGCGCCAGCGGGTGATGTAGCGTCGCTCGGCAGCGCGCTGTTCGTCCAGCCCGTAGTCGTTCTGGGTGACGCTGAAGAACCCCACCCGGTCGTCCCACATACGAGGCATCATGGGATCCTCGGGAAGGAGGATCATGGAGTGCGCCATCTCCACTGTGACGGTGCCCGTGGAGGGGTTGCTGGGCGGCTCCGTGGCCTCGTACGAGAGGATTGAACGCACCTCGATGTTCTGTGGATAGCTGTTCGCGGACTGCACGAAGGAACGATCCTCGTCCAGGCGCCTCACCCCGAATGCGGTGCGGCGAGATTCTTGGAGACCCAGGACCGGCACATCGGTGGAGTACAGATCCGTGACCTCGATGACCAACGCCGTGGAGTCGGGGTTGAAGGCCCGGATGTGGAACGACTGGATGATGGGCTCGAAGTTCGAGTTCACCACCGCTGCGCTGATGGGGAGCGAGTCGGCGGCGACGTTCTCGTAGGCCGTGATCCGCAGAAGCACCCGTTTACCGTTTCGCTGCCAGCGCACGGTTTGCGTGTTGGCCTTCTGCCCTCCGTAGCCCGCGCCCGTGGGCGTGCGGGCGACGCGGGAGACCAGGAGCATCTCCTGATCGAGTCTGTCGAACGGGATCTCGTAGTAGAGGGTGTCCTCCACCCAGTGGACCGCGAAGAGTCCCTCGTCGGACACGGCCTCCGCCGTGATCACCTCCGAATACGGCCTGATTTGTGGGGGCTCCTCTCGGCCAAATCTACCTCCGGGGCGCTCCTCCTGACCCCGGGCAGCCGGTGAGGGCGAAGAGGGAGCGTTCGCGGCAGAGCCGGACCCGCACCCCCACTGGACGATCAGGGTCAGGCCGAGGAGGGCGGCAAACCTGCGAGTACACATGGCACCTTCCCTTTGCAGCTTCGGATCGCAGCCGCGATCCAGGAATGCGTGAGCGCAAGGGCGTCAAGCTGCGGGGAAGGGGAACTCGCGGCAAGAGCCGGGCGGGGTCACAAGGACGGAACAGCCTGCAGGGCCAACGCGGGGGCGGCGCAGCCGCCGCCCCCTGCATGGATGGGGCTCCTCTCAGCCGCCTTCCGGACGGGAGATCTGGATATCCCACATGTAGTCGTCGTGGGAATGACAGATGGAACTGAACTCCTCGGCGGCGCCCGCGTCCTCGGCCTGGACATCGGCGACCATTCCCTGGATGCCCGCCAGAATCGCCTTGTGGTCCGCGCCGTCGTAGGTCAGGATGCGGCGGTACTTTCCTCCTGACACATGGGCGTACCAGCCCCAGGAGTTGAAGTGGCCCGCGGAGACGTGCCGGTCGAGAATCGGCGCGTAGGTCTCCTGGAAGATCTCATCCGCGCGTGCTTCCTGGCCGGCGCTGCACACGAAGTACGTCGTGTACCCCGCCTCCGGGCGCCCTGCGACCTGCTCGGTGACCGCCTCCGAGGTGGCGACGGACCGCCAGATGTAGTCGTCGTGGTCCGGACACATGCTCGTGAACTCTCGGCCCAGGTCGGCGTTCTCCGATTGCCACTCCTCGATGAGGGCATCACGCGTGTCGAGAAGAACGTTGAGATCCGTGGACGCGTAGTAAACCGCCCGGCGCCACTCGCCCCCCGCGTTGTGGGCCAGCAGACCCCAGCCGATGAGGTGACCCGCATCCACGTGGCGGTCCAACATCGGTCCGTACATGTGCTCCGTGATCATGGAGGCAACCGCCTCCCGGTTCTGATCGCAGAGGTAGTACTCGCCGAAGATGTACGCGGTGGCGTCCTCCTGAGCCAACGCCGGGCTGGCCGACAGCAGGGTGAACAGCGAAAGGACAAAGGCAAAGCGAGACTTCATGGGGTACCTCCTGAGTGGGATGGGAATGGCTCGCGGCCGGGTGGCCGGAGCTTCCGAGGCTCCAGACCTCTCTCTCCCTCGATGAACTCCGGCGGAGGCTCGGCCTCCAACTCGGCTGCCGCGCTCCGCGACTCGATACGGACAGCCTTCAAAGCCGACGCGTCGGCCACAAGGGCCTGCTCCCCCGGCGGATATCCGTTGCGCTGCAGGACGTACGCGAGGACGGCCAGATACTCCTCCTCGGTGAGGGAGCCCGCGGCTCCCGGGGGCATGGTGGTGCGGGTGATGTAGAAGAGATCGTCCAGCGTCCGGTCCGGCCAGCCCCACTCGCGAATAAACTGTGGGCCCGCCAGGGCGCCCGCGGCCCCGCCGGCGGCTTCGCGGCCGTGGCAGGATGAGCACCGCTCCCGATACACGTCCCTGCCCTGGCCAGCTTGCTCCGAGGTGTAGACCGCCGGGGCCTGTTGTAGCAAGGGGAGGACCAGGTCTGCCGCCCCCGTCAGAGCCGCCGCCGGCCGTGGCCACGCCAGGAGAAGGGAAATAAGGTAAGTGAGGATGGGCAGCGCGACGCTCAGAGGCAGCGCGGACAGACCCCTGCCGCGTCCGGGCATACGTACACTCCGATGTCTGGGACGAACGTCTGGAGGTTCCCCCGCGCCACGGAGAGCGCCGGGGATGGGCAGCGGCACCAAGAAAAGTAGAGTCAGGGGTCGTTGTCAATTGGTGGCCACCGCGGAAGTGTCACTCCGGCCGCAGCAGCGCCTCGCACCGGGGGTCACCCCACATGCCGTCCAAGCCGGGATTTGCGCCAACCCTTGCCTCCTCCCGGGCCGACGCCCAGCGTCCCAGGAGAGGGCCACTTGACAGGGGGAAGAGGGCAGCGCGGGAGGAGCCGCAAGATGAGCGCGACCCATCACCCAGAAGCTGAATGACCGAGTCCCAGCACCCGGAAGAGGCAACGGGGCGCGCAACCAACTCCCGCGAGCGGGTTCGGGTGGCAATGGACCTCGCCGAGCCCGACCGGGTGCCGGTGTTTTGCCAGCTGGCCATCGGTCACTACTTCCTGAACGCGACTCCGGGGGCAGTGGACATCTGGTACCGCTCCGACGCCTTCGCTGAGGCGCTGGTGGAGCTTCAGCGCCGGTACCGCTTCGACGGCATTCTGGTGAACCTCCCGGGGAGGCCGGATTTCGAGCGTCACGTCGAGCGCGTCGAAGAGCGCGAGGGAGAGACCCTCATCCGTTGGAGAAACGGCTGCTTCACCCGCTTGCCTCACGATGACAACCCACACGTCTTCGAGGCCGATGGCGAGCGATTCCGCCTCACCCTCGCCGAGGTGGACCCCGACCAGCTCTGGTACGTGGAACCGTGGGACCTCACGGGACTCTCCTATCCCTTTCGGTGGGGATTTGATGCCGAGGTCCGACCCTTCGACGACTTCTTCCCACCCCACCACCTGGACAGCATCCGGGCCGTGCAAGCGAGGACCGGGGGTCAGGTGTCCGTGCACTCGGAGATCTTCAGTCCCTTCTCGCAGTTCCTGGAGCTCATGGCCTACGAAGAGGGTCTCATGGCGCTGGTGGAGGACCCGGGAAAGGTCCACGCCTGCCTCGAACGCCTGACCCTGGGCGCCATCGATCTCGCGGATCGTCACGCCGCGGCGGGTGTGGACGCCGTGCTCCTCTCCTCGGCGTTCGCCGGAGCGGGGTTCCTCTCCCGTGGCCACTACTCCGAGTTCGTGCTGCCCTACGAACGTCGGGTCATCGCCGAGGTCCGCAAACGGCACCCCGGGGTCAAGCTGTACACCCACACCTGCGGGGACATCGGCGATCGTCTGGACCTGATGCTGGAAACGGGAACGAACGGCATCGACACCCTGGACCCACCGCCGCTTGGAACCGTGGAGCTGGAGGAGGCCGCGCCCCTCCTCGAGGGAAGAGCGTTCATCAAGGGCAACGTCGATCCCGTGAATACGCTACTCCTGGGGGACGAGGATGACGTCCGGGAGGCGGTCCTACACCGCCTTCGGGTGGCGAAGCCCGGGGGCGGGTACATCCTGAGCTCGGCCTGCTCCGTCGCCCCTCGGGTGAAGCCGAGGATGCTGGAGCTGATGAGCGAGGTCGCCATCCAGCACGGCACGTACCGCTGAGGCGTCACCCGGCCACGCCCGTCCACCCGATGCGCTTGATGCACAGGACCATCCCCACCGCGCAGGCTACGGCCCCCGCCAGGGCCAGCGCTCCTCTGCCGTACTCCCCGAAGAGGAAGAGCCCAATGGCGGGCAGAGTGCAGTAGACGATCCCCGCTGCCAGCAGCGCCGCCACCACGGAGAGGCCGAGGTGTTCGTCAGCTCGTACACCGGGCAGGGACCGGGCCACCGGGCGCCAGCCTGGCCCCGCCGGCCTCACACTGCGGTAGAAGCGTACCAGCGTCTCGTCGTCCTCGGGCCGGGTGACGTACGTCGCCACCACCCAGGCGGCGATCGTCAGTCCCGCAACGACGGCCAGCCGGTACTCGTTGGATTCGACGAACCCGCTCACCGCCGCGAACGCCACCAGGGACGCCGCCATGGCCACGATCTCGGACCAGGCGTTGATGCGCCACCAGAACCAGCGAAGCATGAAGACCGCGCCTGTACCCGCTCCCAGAGCCGCCAACAGCTTCCACGCTTCGTCCACCGAGATGTCCTGCATGAGCCGGGCGGAGACGATCCCCGCGACGAGCACCGCCAGCGAGGCCACCCTGGAGACCCGGGTGAGGTGACGCTCGTCGGCGTTGGGGCGAATGAACCGCTTGTAGAGGTCGTTCACCAGGTACGACGCGCCCCAGTTCATCTGCGTGGAGACCGTGGACATGAAGGCCGCGAAGAACGCCACCAGCATGAGGCCCCGAAGCCCGACCGGCGCCAGATCCCGAATGACGCTGGGGTATCCGACTCCGGGATCGTCGAGGGTGCGAAGATCGGGGTAGAGCGCCAGGGCGGCGAATGCCACCAGCAGCCACGGCCAGGGACGCACGCAGTAATGGGCGATCTGGAACCATAGAGTCGCGAGCAGGGAGTGCCGCTCGTCCTTCGCGGAGGACATCCGCTGCACCACGTAGCCACCACCCCCTGGCTCCGCTCCGGGATACCACGAGGCCCACCACTGCACGAGCAACATCACCAGGAAGATCCCGATGGGCATCCAGGGGTCACCGGAAGAGAAGTCGGGCAGGTAGCGAAACGCGTCGTCGCCCTCCGGGAACGAAGCGACGATGCGGGCCCGCATGCTGCGCAGCCCACCCAGATGATTCACGGCGACCACCGCCAGTGCCACCGAGCCCAGCATCGCCAGAACGAACTGCACGAGATCGTTGACCACCACCCCCCACAGGCCCGACACCGTGGCGTAGACCCCCACCACGGCAAGCAGCGCCACGATCAGCACCCATTCGCTGGTCCTGGAGCCGGCGGCCTGGCCAGCGAACACGGTCTGCTGCAGCACCGTGACCATCGCGCCCGTGACCCAGCCGATGATGATGGAGTTGACCAGCAGAGCGATGTAGAGGGCCCGAAAGCCACGGAGGAAGGCCGCGGGCTTCCCTCCGTAGCGGAGCTCCACCAGCTCCACGTCGGTCACCACTTCGGCCCGGCGCCAGAGCCGCGCATAGACGAACACCGTGATCATCCCGCCCAGCGCGAAGGCCCACCAGAACCAGTTGCCGGCGAGCCCGTGTCGCGCCACCAGGCTGGAAACGGCCAGGGGAGTGTCGGCCGCAAAGGTGGTGGCCACCATCGACGTGCCGGCGATCCACCAAGGAAGGGAGCGTCCCGAAAGGAAGTACTCGGTGAGGCCCCGTTCCGCCCGTCTCCTGAAGACGAAGCCAATGGCGAAGGCGGTCAGCAGGTACGTGACGATGACGGCCCAGTCGAGAAGAGCGAGCTCCACTAGTCGCTGAAGGTCGCGAGGACGGCCCGGAGGGCCCGGATGTGCTCCGGCGTGGTGCCGCAGCACCCGCCGACGATGGACGCCCCGGCACCAAGCAGCTCGCGGGTGCCTTCCGCCATGAAGGAGGGCGACTCCAGGTAGACGGCGCGGCCCTCCACCGTACAAGGCAGGCCGGCATTGGGCTGAATGATGAGGGGAAGCTCGCTGAACCGTCGCAGCTCACGAACGATCTCGATCATGTCCCCGGTGCCATTCCCGCAGTTGGACCCGATGATGTCGGCACCGGCTTCCTCCAGGCCCCTCGCCGCAGCCTCCACGCTCACGCCCATGATCGTGTAGAAGCCCCGGGGAGTCCGGTCGAAGGTCAGCATGGCCGCTACGGGGATATCCGGCGACACCTCCTTCGCCGCCCGGATCGCCAAGCGAGCCTCATTGAGGTCCGTCATGGTTTCGATGAACACGCAATCGGGTCCGGCCATCAGGAGGTGCTCCATCTGGACGCGGAAGCTGTCGTACACGGTCGCGGTGGGGACGTCGCCGTACGGCTCCAGCAGCCGTCCACTGGGGCCGACGGACGCGGCCACGTAGGCCCTCTCGCCGGCGACCCGGCGGGCGATTTCCACCGCTCGGCGGTTCAGCAGCACCACCTCGGCCTCCTGGCGGGCCAGGGCCAGCTTCAGAGGGGAGGCGCCGAACGTGTTCGTCTCGAGGATGTCGGCTCCAGCGTCCAGGTACAGCCGGGCGATCTCCTCCACGGCCTCGGGGTGTGAACGCGTGGCGGACTCCGGACTCTCTCCCGGTCTCAAGACCCACTCCACCAGGAGGGTCCCTATGGCACCATCGGCCAGGAGCACATCCCCCGAGGCCAGCCGCTGCAGAACAGGGATCATGACGCTCCGCTTCGTCGATTCGCCGCGCGCCTCACACGCCGCACTTCCAGAGCCGCGCGCTGACCGACCCAGGGACCGTAGCCCTGGACGCTCTGGGGCGCCGCTCCAATCTCACATCACCCCCCGGGGCCAGGGCTTCCACCCAACGCCACCCCCGCGAGCCGCTTCACTACCTCCACCGCGTCGGCCGCGTTGGATCCATAGCCATCCGCCCCGATCTCCCGGGCATATTTCTCGGACACGGGGGCACCACCGATGATGGTCCGGATCTCCCCGTGCAGACCCTCCTTGCGGAGCAGCTCTACCACCTCTCGCATGGCCGGCATCGTCGTGGTAAGCAGAGCCGACATGCCGATGACCGGGGCCCCCTCTTCCCGGGCTATGTGCACCATCCTCTCCGGAGGCACGTCGTGGCCCAGGTCGATCACCCTGAACCCCGCTCCCCGAAGCATGATGGCCACCAGGTTCTTGCCGATGTCGTGCAGATCCCCTCGCACCGTGCCCAGCACCACCTTGCCCTGCGAAGGAATCCCGTCCCGGACGAGGAGCGGCTCGAGCCGGTCCATGCCGGCCACCATGGCCCGGGCGGCCAGGAGCACGTCCGGGAGAAAGATCTCACGGATCCGGAACTGCTCTCCGATCACGTCCATGCCGGCGATGAGACCGCGGTCCAGGATGGTCTTGGGAGGGACTCCGGCCTCGATCAACCGCTGCACCAGGCTTCCGGCGCCGACGTGATCGCCGCGGATGACGGCCTGTGTGATGTCCGAGAGCGCTTTCACGTTCGCCCTCGCCCTTCGGTAGCTCCCTCGGAGAACAGCGCCCTCAGCCGGCCCTGGCAGCTGCGCGTCTCGCACGCGTCGCAGAAGAGGTACGTGGGCCGGAAGCGATGGATGTTGCTGGGACCGGCGAGGATCACACCCGACACCGACTTGAGCGGCACCATGAGACAGCTGTCCGTCAGCGTGACGCCGATCTGTTCAGTCTCCAGGTAGGCGATGAGCTTCCTCTGCCCCGTCACGTGCCACCCGCAATACCCCGGGCTGTACCGCAATGCCGTACCGCCGGGGGTATCCCAGCCCAGCGCCCGGAGGTGTTCCTCGAAGCGGCGCTCCACGAGCTCGGCCAGCCGGTCCGCACCCTCCGACGCCAGAGCGTCCAGCATGGAGGCCAGTGCGAAGTCCCCTGATTCGAAGCCCTGGTCGATGGCCCGACTCGTTTCCCCGCCCAGGGTCACGGCGAACAGCGCCACGTGCTCCGCCCGGGGATAGATGTCGGCTACCGGCGAGGACGACTCGTTTCTCCCTTCGCCAGTGTAGACCGCGCCGAACTCGCGCACCGAGAGCGTGGCCAGGATGCCCACCGGGGCCACTGTCGAATTCAGGAGGTCGGCCGCCCGCGCGTAGATCCCTTCGATGCGCTCGGGCACGTCCGCAGTGGGGGGAATGCCCAGGCTCTCCAGCACGGCGCTTCGCTCCGGTAGCACCTCTCGGGGCGAGAATCCCAGGATCATGGTCTTCTCCCCGCCCCTCCACCGACCCCCGCCACGTACGCATGAACCGCGGTGATGGCCAGGCCGGACAGCCCCAGGACCCCGATGAGGTTGGTGAAGGCCATCATGCCGTTGAAGACGTCCCCGATGGACCAGGCCACTTCCACCCGCATCACGGCGCCCAGAAGGGTCATGCCGCAGAAGATCCAGCGGAAGGGCACCCGGATGCGGAAGCCGAACAGGTAGGCGAAGGAGATCTCTCCGTAATAGGGATTGGCCACCAGGCTGGACAGGCCGAAGAGGAGAGACGACACCGCCACGATGGTGCCGCCGATCCCCGGCAGGGCGGCGTTGAAGGCCTTCACAGTCATCTCGGTGCTGGTGCCCTCGGTCCACACCCCCGAAACCAGGACGGCCAGGGCCGTCAGCGTGCAGATCACCAGAGTGTCGATGAACACGTCCAGGGAGGCGATGAGCCCCTGCCGCACCGGCTCGGCGGTGCGAGCCGCCGCGTGGAACACCGCCGCGGTTCCCGTTCCCGCCTCGTTGGAGTAGGCCCCCCGGGCCAGACCGTAACGCATAGCCGTGGCCACGGTGGCTCCTGCGATCCCCCCTCCCACCGCCTGCGGGCTGAACGCACCCACGAAGATGAGCGAGAAGGCGTGGGGGATCTCCGGAGCGAAGCGCAGTACCGTCAGGAGCGCCCCACCGAGGTACAGAAGGACCATGAAGGGGCTGAGAAAGGTGGTGACGCCGGCGATGGAGCGGATGCCCCCGATGATGACCATCCACACCAGCACCGCCAGACCGATGCCGGAGATCCAGGGGTCCAGCCCCATCTGGGTCTCCAGAGCCAGGGCGATGGAGTTGGACTGCACGGTGGTGGTGGCGAAGAGTGCCTTTCCTCCCATGAAGAAGGCGAAGATCCCCGCCAGCCAAGGAAGACGTAGCCCGTCGCGAATGTAGTACATGGGACCCCCCGCCACCGTCCCGTCGGGGGCCAGAGTCCTGAACTTCTGACCCAGCACCGCCTCCACGATCTTCGTGGCCATCCCGAACAGCGCCGAGAGCCACATCCAGAAGACGGCCCCGGGACCGCCCATGGCGATTGCCGTGCACACCCCGGCGATGTTGCCGTTGCCGATGGTGGCGGCCAAGGAGGTGGCCAGGGCCTGAAGGGGGGAGATGTCTCCCTCCCGCTTCCCTTCCCCTTCTCCCAGATCCTTTCTTCCCAGGATCAGCCGGAAGGAGAAGGGCAGAGCCCGGAGCTGGAGGAATCGCAGGCGCAGGGTGAGATAGAGACCGACGCCGAGAAGCAGCAGCACCGTGTGCGGCCCCCACACCACCGCCCCGAGAAATCGGATTCCACGCTCGAATGACTCCACAGTCTCTCTTTCGGCTACCGGCTCTCTCTTGCTGCCGGTTGTCTTTGGCTACCGGCTCTCTCCGGCTACCGGCTCTCTTCGCGCACCCGCTTACTTCGCGCATCGGACTACTTGGGGTACCGGCTTACTTCAGCTGCCGTGCTCCGACCACCCCTGGGGACACCCGGTCCCGATCCGCCGCTAACGTAGGTGCACTCTCCGTGATGGGGGAGGGGCGGTCCGCTCGCGCGATCGCGAAGCGAGCTCCGTAGTGCCCTCCGCCAGAGCGTTCCCGGAATCCCACCGGCGAACGGGGCGGTCACCTCTCCCATGCCGGCCCCGGGATCAGGTTCGTGGCGCCCACGAGATCCCGGAAATGCTGCCGATAAGTCCACTTCCGTCGCGTGACGAACTCGTCCTCCATCATGGCGATGTGGACAGCGGGGCCGCCGAAGGCGACGAGGCCGAGCGTGAGGAAGACGCGGGCCAGTTCGCCCAGGCCCCTGTCTCGCGGTGCTGCTGTGGACTCGGGCATGCTGCGGCCACTCAGGAGGGCATCGATGGTTCCCACCACCGCAACCCCGCCACCCTGGCGATCCGTGGAGGACCCTCCGCACATTAGGAACGCGTTCTCTCGTCGATCCCCAACCCACAAGCCGGAGTCGATGGATGACCGGGGCGCCAGCCACCTCGGGGAATGATTCCAGGGGAGCGGGGACTCGCTCCCAGGACCCGCCCAGCGACAGGAGGTCGTCGGCACCCTCCAGCGGACGGCACAGGACGGGGCACCCCCTTCTCCGGTCCCAGGGGGGCCTGGCGGCGGCGGTCGCGGCGGGGACGCTCATCGCCGTGGCTACGGTGGCCACGGTGGGCCTGCTCAGGGCGCGAGCGGGGGAAGCGGTGGCACGGGCGGCGGAGGCGGACCGGGCCAGGGAGGCGGAAACGGCCGAGCGGGTCTCCGACTTCCTGGTGGGGTTGTTCGAGGTGTGGGACCCCGGCGAGGCGCGGGGCAACATCATCACGGCCCGGGAGATCCTGGATGTGGGCGCGCAGCGGATCGAGCGGGAGCTGGAGGATCAGCCTCTCTTGCAGGCGAGACTCCTGGGTACCCTGGGACGCGTGTACGGCGGCCTGGGGCTGTACAGCGAAGCGGAGAACGTGCTCCGGAGAGCCCTGGCGATTCAGGAGGAGGAGCTGGGCGAGGACCATCCCGTGCTGGCCAGCACCGGGTTGGACCTGTCGCGGGTCCTGATCGATCAGGGTCCCGACGGGGTGGCATCCCGGGAGAGCGAGGCCGCCGCCGAGGAGATCGTCTCGCTTCCCTCCCGGGCTCTGGAGACCTTTCAGCGGACAACCGGCCCCGCCAGCCTCCAGGCTGCGGAAGCCATGATGCTCCTGGGAGAGGCCCTGGCTCTCCTGGGAACAAGCGACGCCCAGCCTGGCCCGTCCTACGCCACGGCCGATTCCCTCCTGGGAGCCGCCCTGGAAATCCGCCGCCGGGAGGTGGGACCGGATAATCCTCTGGTCGCAGAGGTTCTATTCAAGTTGGGCAGCGTCCGGGAGCAGGAGGTCTCCGCGGTCGAGGGCGATTCCCTCCGGGACCGGGCGCTCGCTGAAGCGGACTCGCTGTACGACCAGGCTCTTCTCATTCAGGAGCGCTCTCTCGGGGAGACCCACCCCGCGTACCGCGTCACTCTGAGCCGATTGGGATCGGTGGTGGCGCGGCTCGGGCAGCGGGAGAGGGCGGATTCCCTGTTCCAGATGAGGATCGCCATCGCCGAGCGAGTCATGGGACCGGATCATCTCGGCACGGCACGGGAGCTGGAGGCGGTGGCGCAGCAGTACCGGTTCCTCTTCGG
Organism: Gemmatimonadota bacterium; assembly: GCA_039586555.1. GTDB lineage: Bacteria > Gemmatimonadota > Gemmatimonadetes > Longimicrobiales > Gaopeijiaceae > JBDHKE01. Next base: position 24,774 of record JBDHKE010000069.1, read on the forward strand.
GGACGTGGATCGTGCGGTGGCCCTGCACGAACAGGGCCTGGAGATCCGGTCCCGTGTGCTGGGCCCCGACCACCCCAGGGTAGGGCGCAGCTCGGTAGACCTCGCAATGATCTATCTGGATCAGGATCGGTTCGCCGAAGCGGAGCCCTACCTGGTCCGTGGCCTGGAGATCTCACGGGAGAGCCAGGAACCCGACACCCGGGGCCTCGCCCTGGTCACGCTCCAGGTCGCCAGGACCCAACATGCCCTCGGCAAGACGGGGGAAGCCGAAGCACACCTCCGGGAAGCCGCGGATCTGGCGGAGCGCCTGTACGCGGAAGATCCGCGCCAGGAGCGCCTCCTGCTGGACATCCTCTCCAGCTACGCCGAAGTCCTCCGCGCCCTGGGGAAGGCCGCCGAGCTACGGTACATCGAAGCGCGCATCGAGGAGCTGCTGAGCGAGCCGTCCTCGATGACCACGCCCGATTCCCTGTCTACTCCAGTCGGGCGTCCAGGGTGAAGGTGACGTTGCCCTTGAGCGCATTCGACACGGGACAGCCCTCCTTCGCCGCCTCCGCGGCCGCCTCGAACGCGGCCGGGTCGAGGCCGGGCACCGTGCCCCGCACCTCCAGGTGCATCCGGGTGATGCGGAATCCCGCATCCACCTTCTCCAGAGTGCAGGCTGCCTGGGTCGAGATGCGCTGGGCCGGCGTCCCGTCTTTCTCCAGCCCCGCGGCGAGCGCCATGGAGAGGCAGGCGGCGTGGGCCGCCCCGATCAGCTCCTCCGGATTCGTGCCCGGGGCGTCCGCAAAGCGCGTGGGGAAGGAGTAGCGCCCCTCGAACGCGCCAGAACCCGCAGCGAATTGTCCCTTCCCCTCCCTGAGGCCGCCTTCCCAGACGGCGGAAGCATTGCTCGTCGGCATATCCCTATCTCCCATGAACGTGGGTCCATCTCGGTCAGCTCCGAGGGTGGAGGATAGCACGGGAAGGGCCAAACCCCCAAGTTGACCCATCACGACCCGATCACCGGGCAACGCTCCTCACTCGCGGAAGGTTCAGCCATGAGACTCGCGCGCTCCACCCTCACCGCCGCCCTTCTTGGCTGCGTCCTGGTCCCCTCCGCCCACTCCCAGGAAACCGTGGACCTGGAGGTGATCGCGAAGATCCGGGATGAAGGCTTCAACCGGTCCCAGGTGATGGACATCGTCGGATACATGACCGATGTCCTGGGACCCCGCCTCACCGGGTCTCCCAACATGAAGGACGCTCAGGCGTGGGCCCGATCCCGTATGGAAGAGATGGGCCTGGCCAATACCGCCATCGAGGCCTTCGGGGAGCACGGCGCGAGTTGGGACAACGAGTACATCTCGCTCCACATGCTGGAGCCCGACTACCAGCCTCTGTTCGGCTATCCCTATGCCTTCACCCCTGGGACCGAAGGCGTGGTGGAGGGCGAGGCGATCCTCCTGGACATCCGTGAAGCTGCGGACATGGAAGAGCACCGGGGCAGGCTTCAGGGTGCGATCGTGCTGGCTTCACCGCCCCGGCCCGTGGGCCCTCGATTCGAGGCCGATGCGGTTCGCCTGAGCGAGGAGGATCTCACGGAGATGGCGCGGTCGACGCCGGCATCGGGGTCGCCGGAGCGTATCACCGTAAGCGTGGCGGAGCTCATGCAGATGACGGAACCGCCTGCGGTGAGCCAGGCCGAGGTGGACGCGTTCCTGAGGGCCGAGGGCGTCGCGCTCATCCTCCGCACCGGCCAGGGTGGAGACGGAACGATCTTCCTCGGCGGAAGGCCGGGGAGCCGGGGCGACCGATCCCTGGTAGGGGCCCTGAGCTCGCCTCCCATGGTAGCCGTGGTCCCCGAGCACTACAACCGGATGGCTCGCATCCTTCAGCGGGGCGTCCCGATCCGGATCCAGGCGGAGATCCGCAACACCCTCAGCGAGGCCGACACCCGCGCGTACAACGTCATTGGCGAGATCCCCGGCACCGATCTCCGAGACGAAGTGGTCATGATCGGCGGGCATTATGACTCGTGGCACGCCGGGACGGGCGCCACCGACAACGCAGCGGGCTGTGCGGTGGCCATGGAGGCGATGCGCATCCTCCAGACCCTCGGCGTCCGCCCCCGGCGCACCATCCGTATCGGGCTGTGGAGCTACGAAGAGGGCGGGCTGAACGGGTCCCGCGAGTACGTCCGTGCGCACTTCGGTAACCCGCGGGACGGGAAGAAGCCCGAATACGACCGCTTCTCGGTGTACTTCAACATGGACAACGGAACGGGCCAGTTCCGGGGAGTCTACCTTCAGGGCAACGAGTACGTGCGTTCCCTCTTCGCGGAGTGGATGAAGCCGTTCCACGACCTGGGCATGAGCACGCTCACCATCAACAATACCGGCGGGACCGATCACCTCTCGTTCGACCGGGCGGGGCTCCCGGGATTCCAGTTCATCCAGGACCGGATCGACTACCGCAGCCGCACCCACCACTCCAACATGGACGTCTACGACAAGCTGATTCCCGAAGACCTGATGAAGAACGCCATCATCATGGCGAGCTTCGCCTATCACGCCGCCATGCGGGATGAGAAGATTCCGCGGAAGCCGTGGGTGGAGTAGCGGCCGAGTTGGGAAAGGCTCTCACTGACGTCCGCTGAAGGAGGACTGCTGCCGGTTCGGCCTGTCGGTTGCACTTGAAACGAGAGGCGCGGCTCGACGTTCTCCCTCGCCTGCGGGCCCGGGGAACGGGGCGGAACGCCCAGCAGAGCCGCCGGGCGTGGGATTTTCCGGACCTCGCCACATCGCGTCCACGGGGTCGCCCCAAGCCCCGGAACGGCTGGGAGTGTACCTCCGAGGCAATGCAAAATGCAGCCCCGGACATGGCAGAATGCAAGCGCACGATCCGGTGTTGCGACGCGCCCGCCGAGGGAGGGCGGGAGGCGCATGCGACAAGCTCGACGGTTCGAATTGTGTGATCCCGCCAGGATTCTGCTGGTAGAGGACAGCCCGACGCAGGCGGAGCTGCTGCGCACGCTCCTCGAGTGGGAAGGAGACCTCAGAGTCACCCACGTCCAGGACGGCCTCCGAGGGGCCGAGCTCTCCAGGGAGCGCCTCTGGGATCTGATCATCTCCGACCTCAACCTCCCGGGCGCCCGCGGAGCGTACGTGATTCGAGCCAGCAGAGAGAGTCATCCCGACACGCCGGTGCTGGCGATCACGGGCGAAGCGGATGACCAGGTCGTGAAGGAGGCGCTGCGGAGCGGAGCGGACGACATCCTCCAGAAACCTCTCGATGGACATACCCTTCTCAACCGGGTCACTCTCCTGATAGGGCGTGGCACAGGGGAATGCGCTTCCCGACAGCAGACGGTCCTGGCCATCGGAGCCCACCCGTCCGACGTGGAGCTGGGCTGCGGCGGAATCCTCATGAGGCACCGGGACCGCGGAGATCGCATCGTGATCCTCAACCTGCTGCGCGGTTCTGGATCGGACACGAGCGCCGTCCCACGCGTATCGTACGCGTCCGCTCGGCGTCTCGGGGCCGAGCTGGTCCTAGGCGACCCGTCCTGGGACCTTGTTCCAGAGGATGTGGAGGTCTTCATCGGGAGAGTCATTCGCGAGCTCGAGCCCGACATCGTCTACACCCACTCCGCCAGCGATACCGACCGGGATCAGCGGATCGCATTTCGGGGCGCCATGATCGCCGCCCGTGAGGTCCGGGAGCTGTACAGCTACCAGGCCCGGGCGAGCGCGATCCGGTTCCACCCCCGGCTCTTCGTGGATGTCACCGACTACTTGGAGGAGAAGGTGGCGATGCTCTGCGGGAAGGCTCAGGTGGCGGTGAACGGGCGGAGGGTCGACGAGGATCTGGTGCGCTCCACGGCCCGGTACTGGGGCCGCTTCTCGAGGTTCTCCGACGTGGAGCCCCTCGAGCCCGCTCGCTGGCTCAGCAGGGATCCGTCACCCAAGGTCAGCTAGACGAGGTCGTCCTCCTCCCAGGATTCGTCGTCCTCGATCTCGTCGTCCCACTCGTCGTCTTCGTCGCCCCAATCGACCTCGTCGCTTACCAGCCGGTCGTGAAAGGCGGCGGCATCCTGGAGCTCCTCGCCGTCCTCGTCCTCGAAGTCCCACCGCTCCTCGTCCAGCTCGGCCCTGACGCCCCACTGCTGCCGCAACTCGTCCATGTCATCCATGGAATCGGCGCTCAACAGGGCGTTCAGCTCCTCGCCGGGCATGATGTCCTTCAGGAACTGCCACTCCTCCGGCAGGTCGCCCGCGGCCTCCAGGGCGGTCGCCGCTTCGACGTCGTCGTCGTCGGAGACGCGAGGCCCTTCGGGGGAATCGGTGGGGGCGGTGGATGTGGGATCGGAAGAGGCGGCGGCAGCGGTGGAGTCGGAGGAGGAAGCGGCGGCGGCGGACCCCGGCTCGGGAGAGGCGCCGTCAGGCTGGGGGGCGGTGGCGGGAACAACCCCGGTCTCCACAGGCTCCACCGAGACGGACCCTGGCGGAGGCGAATCTCGCCGCTCCGGGACCTCGAGGGACACGCCTGCCAGCGAGTCGATCAGGCGACGCAGCCACCCCATAGATCGCGCGCTCCGGCACGGGTTTCCCACACCCACGGGGACCCCACCAGCTCAAAGATAGGAAGCCCCTGTATGCGAGGGTATGCTTTTGTCGCGAAATCCTCTCCCGCGCAAGGCAGGGAGGGATTCGCAGGGGTCCCCCGGCTACCGAGGACACGCTGCGGTTGGCTCCCGCGACACCTCGGGGCCGCCCAACACCGCCTCTCCCCGCCTCGACACTCCGAACCGAAGATCGGGCACGACGGTCCTGGGGCTCCAGTCCCTGTATCTCCTGAATGCGGGCTCGGCCCCAGGCTCGTCGAAATGCCGCGTCATATGATCGGCCAGCCACTCCATCCACTCGTCGAATTTCTCGCAACCGTGTTCCCGTCGCAGATCCTCCGCCCACCCCTTCAGCTTGTCCCAGGCCGTGACCGATACGCCACCGATCAGCTCCCATACCATCTCGGGCGCTGCGGTCCTGCGGTGCACCATGATGCCCACACTCTCCAGGGTCAGGCTCACCACCATCGCCGCATCCTCGTACGCCGCGCCCCTCTCTCTCAGCTCGGCCGCACCCACTCCCGTCGGCAACGAAAGCACGATGCGGAGGGCGTGGGCGAATTCTGCGCTCCGAACGGAACGCGCCAGCTCCATCGCCACCACGTCCCGTCTCTGCCGCCGGAATTGCGTGATTTGCACGACGGCGAAGGCCAGTCCGCCCACCACGACGACGGCGCCGAAGATCTCCGCCAGGTTGGCCAGGGTGTTCAGTTCCATGGCCTGCGCCTCACCGGAGGGCCACGAGGTATTGCATCCAGGACCTGGCAAGGGGCCTCTCCGTTCCCTCGCTTTCGGTGGAACCCCCGTCGACGGGCTCGCAGGCCGTCCTCACTCCAACCGGAACCGCCACCTCGTAGTGTGCCACCCTGGGCTCCAGCTCCAGCAGGTAACGCGCGTCCCGGGCGTAGTAGACCGGCAGCTCCGCCCGAGGACCCGCGAACGTCCTCACCGAATCCATGGAGTCCCACAAGGAAAGGATCAGGAGCTCCGTCTCTGGCCCATCGGGGCGCTGGAGTAAGAGAACGCCCCGATTCCCATCGGCGGCGCTCAAGTCCCGCACGCCCGTACCGAGCACGTATTCCAGGTATTCGCTGGCGTCGTCCGCCGCGGTGCGGCCCCGCCACAGTCGGGCAATCATGGGGCAACCTCCGACAAGAGATAACCATCAAACAATATAATATAGGTTATCATTGCTCCCGCGCTCTGTCAAGGGATCGTACTCCCACTTCCTCATGCATTGAACTCTTCAAGTGAGAGAGGAACTTGCCATCCCGACCGGATGGTGAGAGAATATAACTAATACAAGAAGTTGCACAGGTTATTTGTGTCTCACCTCGGACCGGAAGCTATGAAGAAGGACTGGGCCTGTTTGGAGTTCACCAAGACGGCGGGGTGGCAGCACCGGGACCGGCCCGACGACGAGTTCCAGACCTACCATGACGTGGTGGCGTGGTGCAGGAATCAGGGTCTGATCGACGAGTTCGAGGCGAGCCAGTGCTCCACCAGGGCCGAGCGGAACCCGGAGGAGGCGGACCGGGCCCTCCGGCAAGCGGTGGAGCTGCGGGAGCTGCTCTACCGGACTTTCAGCCGCGTCGGCTCGGGAGAGGAACCGGATGCGCACTCGCTGGAAGCCTTGAACGGTCTTCTTCCGAGGGCGTTGACCAGATTACGGTTGAACTCCGCTCCCGGGGGCATCATCTGGGGATGGCGCTGGGAGCCGCCGGAGCTCGACCGGATCCTGGCACCCCTGATTCACTCCGCCGCCGAGCTCCTCACCTCCGACGAGCTGAGCCGAGTGAGGCTTTGCGACGGCGACGGATGTGGATGGCTGTTCGTGGACCGGAGCCGCAACCAGAGCCGTCGGTGGTGCGACATGGGAGACTGCGGAAACCGGGCGAAGGCGCGGCGGTTTCGCGAGAGGAGCAAGGCACCGCCGGATTGATGGAGCCCGGTGCCTCCCCGTCGGACAGCGCATGAATCTCCGGGTCTGACCCCCTCCCCTGCTGGCTGCCGATCAGGACGGATCTCACCCCGGCAGCCCCCTCAGCCCTCCCCCATTCCCGCCTGCTGCCGTACCCACTCGGCCGCGGCCCGGTGCGTGCCGAACCAGACGCCGTCCTTGGAGCGGACATGCTCGATGAGTCCTTCCAGGGCCACGATCCTGGAGCGGTGCCCGATGTAATGAGGATGCATCGTGAGGATGAACATGGTGCCCTCCTCGTGGGCCCTGTCGAACTCGTCGATCCAGACCTGCATGACCTCGCGAGGGTTGGTGTAGCGGTCCCCGCGGGGATTCAGCACCGGGGCGTCATCCAGAATCCACTCCACGGGGAGCTCCACCATGCCCGTGGGCTGTCCATCCGCCAGAATCTCGTAGGGGCGGTCGTCCGCCATGAGGGAAGAATCGTACAGGAACCCCAAGTCCTGGAGCATGGCGAGGGTGTTGGGGCTGAAGTTCCACGAGGGAGCCCGGTATCCCACGGGACGCTCGCCCGTTACCTCCGTAAGGTAGTCGATGGACTGCTCCAGCAACCTCCAACTCGTGATGGCCCGCCGCCCCGATCCATTCCGCCATGGCGGGGCTCAAGCGCAGGCTCCAGGCGGGAATGAAGAAGGAGGCGGGGATTCCGTCGCGGTCCAGCAGCTCCAGCACCCGGGGAAGAGCGACACGGGCGCCGTATTCGCCCTGTGACAGGGAGCCTACCGTGGCATCTCCGTAGCGGAGGCCTGTGACCGTCTCGTTGTCCACGTCGAAGGACAGCAGCACCGCGACCCGAGCCCCACCCGGCCAGCTCGCGGGATTCAGGTCTCGTCCCGCTCGCACGGCGTTCACCGTGGCGAGGATCTCCTCTTCACTCCACTGCCAACCGGGTCGCGCTTCCTCGCTCGTCTCGGTCGCTTCGGTGGCCGTCTCCCCTCCGGCCTCCTCGATGGGCTGAGGCCAACACGAGGAGAGTCCCAACAGGACGGCGGGGAGCACGAACGAGCACGGGCGGAGCAGGCTTCTCTTGATCATCCTTCTTCATCTCCCTCGGGTGTGGAAGGTCTGGGAGGGCATCCATGCGGGAACTTACAAGCGGTGCGGTACCGGGTCACGAGAGAAGCGGCATCATGATGGAGAGGGTGCGGCGCGGAAGGCCCTGCCGTCACGGCCCCCCCGGGATGGTGGCCCAATCCCCGTGGCTGCGATCCGGGAGATGCTCCTAGGGAGTGCGCCTTCCCGGGACCTGAAAGCGGGTAGGCGGGTCGGTCGGCTCCTCTCCCTCCGATTCGCCGCCGGGGCAGAAGTACCTGGACGCTCCACCCACGCCCGCCCCTCCACAGGCGGTCTGCGGCAGTGGCAGCGGCCCCACCCGCCCAGATGCCCCGGAACGTCCGCCGGTGGTGTTCCTCCGGCGCGACACCGCCTGCTCTCCGGTGCTGTCCACCTGAGTCACCTCATGCTGGCCGCTGCTCCCCCGGGTGCCCCGGCCAACGACGAAGGCCAGAAGCAGGAGGATCACGAGCACAACGAGGGTTGCGGCGGACGACAGCCTCATCCAGGTCTCCTGCGGTCATGTGGGATAGCGCCGGCCGACACCAACCGGGCGGCGAAGCGCCAGAGCTGGAATCCCGGAACAGGCGCGACAGGCTCGGGGGAATGGTCGCAGCGAGAGAAACCTCCCGCGGACGGCATGAGACAGAACCCCGTAGGGCAACATCCTGTTCCCGCGTTTGGCCAGCCCCTTTGCCGCCGGCCGCGTCACGGGAGGAGTTGCCTCCGGAGTAGCGCTTGGACCGCTCGGGGAAAAACGGCTATCTTTTCAACTCGTTCTTCCCGACCCTGAGTCTGAAATGCCTCGGCCCCATCCCCTCCTTCCGGGTCAGGTCGGCAATCCCGCACCGGAGAGACCGCCATGTCACCGCAAGCCCGTACGACGCACGCGATCGTAGCCCTCTACCTGCGTGCTGCACTGGGGATCTCGTTCCTGTCCGCCGTCGCGGACCGGTTCGGACTGTGGGGCCCCGAAGGGGCACCGGGCGTGGCCTGGGGAAACCTCCAGAGCTTCCTGGCTTACACCGCGATGCTCACCCCGCCCCTTCCCGCGACCCTCACCTACGTGATTGGATGGATCGTGACCATCGCGGAGCTGGCTCTGGGGGTCACCCTGATTCTCGGGTTCCGTGTTCGGGAGAGCGCGCTGGGAGCTGGGCTCCTCCTCCTGCTGTTCGCCTTCGGAATGGCCGTGGCCGAGGGCGTGAAGTCCCCACTGGACTTCTCCGTGTTCACAGCGTCTGCCGGGGCACTGCTCCTGGCGCTCCATCCGGCCAGCGCCTTGAGCCTCGACTCGATGGTGAAGTCCTCATAGGGTTTACGGAGAGAGGCACGGCATCCCAGGTGTCCCAGCCGATCGCAGCCGGCAGTACGAAGGCAGAGCTCAACGTCCTCCTCTCGCCTCCGGGTTGGCAACCGAGAGGTTTGACGACAGCGCTCCGCCCGTGCGATTGTTTCGCGAACTCGAATTCCACCCCCTGGCTGGGTTTCCACGCATGAAGAAGCTGATCCACGAGATTCACCGGCGATCGCTGTGGCAGATCCTGGGCATCTACCTGGTAGGATCGTGGATCGCTCTGCAGGTGGTCGACGTCCTGGTCAACAACTTCGAGCTCCCCGAGTGGTTCCCCGCCTTCGCCCTGGGACTCCTGGTGGTCGGCCTTCCCATCGTGCTGGCCACGGCCTTCGTGCAGGAAGGCGTGGCTCCGCGGGAGCCAGTGCCTCAAACGCCCATGAAGGAGGCCGCGGAAGGAGTGCCTGGACTCCGTCCCACCCGCCGAGGGATCCTCACGTGGCGCAACGCGATCCTGGGTGGTGTGGGGGCCTTCGCCCTCTGGGGCATCGTGGCTGCCGGCTGGCTGCTCCTGGGCGGCCGAGCGGGGGCGGAGGCTGACAGTGCTTCATTGAGCGACCTGCGCTCCATCGCCATCCTGCCGTTCTCCAGCGTGCACACGGACGAGGAGAGTGCGGCATTCACCAGTGGCATCCACGACGACCTCCTCACCCAACTCACCAAGATCGACAGCTTGAAGGTCATCTCCCGTACCTCGGTGATGCAGTATGCCGGCTCGACGAAGACCATCCGGCAGATCGGTGAGGAGTTGGGGGTGGCCGCAGTTCTGGAGGGGGGCGTTCAGCGGTCCGGCGACCGGGTGCGGGTGAACGTCCAGCTGATCGAGGCGAAGACGGACCAGCACCTCTGGGCGGAGACCTACGACGAGGAGCTCACGGCCGCGAACGTGTTCGCCATCCAGAGCGACCTGTCCAGGAAGATCGCGTCCGCGCTCCGGGCGACCCTGACGCCGCAGGTGGAGGAGAGACTGACGGCGCGGCCAACCGAGAGCCTGGAGGCGTACGACCTGTACACGCGCGCGCGATACGTCATCGCCAGCCGTGGAAATACGAGGTCCGGAGTCGAGGCGGCAATGGACCTGCTCCAGCAGGCGATCGCCGCCGATTCCTTGTTCGCTCCGGCCCACGTGGAGCTGGCCAACGCCTATTTCAACCTCTGGAATCTCGGCTACGCGGAGGAGGAGGAGGCTCTGCCGCCAGCCCGGGCCGCCGTGGAGACCGCCCTGGCCCTGGACCCGGACCTGGGCGAGGCCCACGGCGCCCTCGGGGCGCTGTTGCGAGTCGAGCGACGGCGCACCGAGGCGGAGCAGGAGCTGACACGGGCCCTGGAGCTGGATCCGGGCTCCGCCGTCGTACACTCCCGGTACAGCAGTCTTCTCCTAGAGCTGGGCCGGCCCGAAGAGGCACTCCGTGAGGCTCGGCGCGCCGTCGAGCTGGACCCCCTTTCGGGAGCGGCCCGGCGGGCTCTCGTCGCCCGCCTCGCGTGGACCGAGGCGCACGACGAGGCCATCGCGGAGGCCGGGAAGCTCCTCGAGCTGGATCCCGGAGACGCCGACGCGTTCTACTACACAGGGCTCTCGTACGTGCAGATGGGCGAGCACGACCAGGCAATCGAGGCCTTCGCGAGAGCGGTGGAGTTGAATCCCGCGGACCCCTACTACCCGGCCGGCCTCGCCTGGGCCCACGCCAGCGCGGGAGACCGGCAGAAGGCCCTCGAGCACCTGAAGCAGGCAGAGGCTCTGGGGGTGCCACTCAAGGAGAGCGCCCTCGTGTACGGTGCGCTGGGCGATTTCGACCGAGCGTTCGAGTATCTGGACCGGGCATACGAGACGGAGCCCGGATCGTTGGGCGGATTCGGGGTCGATCCCACGGCTGACCCTCTGAAGGCCGATCCGCGCTGGGATGAGCTGATGCGCAAGCTCGGAGTCGGGTAGGCGGCTCCCCACCACCATCTACGGCGAGCCATCCGCTCCAGAGTGACCGTCGAGGGCGCCCCACCGGCCCATTCTACCGCCCGAGGCCGTTCCTGAGGTTCCAGGGGATGCATCTCAAAGCATGTTGACTTAGTCCATGACTTAGTCATATTTGATACATGGCAGAGGTGAATGTGCACGAGGCCAAGACCCACCTCTCTCGGCTACTCCGCCGCGTACAGGCCGGGGAGGAGATCGTGATCGCCCGGGGGGGCCAGCCAGTGGCTCGACTGGTGCCCGTCCAGGAACGGGCCCCGCGGACGCTCGGGGAGGACCGGGGGGCGTACCGGGTTCCGGACGACTTCAACGCTCCATTGCCCGAGGTGTTGCTGCGGGAGTTCGAGGAGTGAGAATCCTTCTGGACACCCACGCCTGGTTGTGGATGCTGACGGATCCGGAGCGATTCTCCCCGAGCGTTCGTGGCCTGTTGGAGAACCTGGCCAACGAGCTGTTGCTGTCGGCCGCCAGTTCCTGGGAGATCGCCATCAAGTTCAGCCTGGGAAAGCTACCTCTTCCGGAGCCCCCCGCCCGGTACGTCCCCAAACGCATCAGATCCACCGGGGTCCAGCCCCTGGCGGTTGAGCACAGTCACGCGCTCCTGGTCTCCGAGCTCCCGCCCCATCACCGGGATCCGTTCGACCGACTGCTGGTGAGCCAGGCAGCGGCCGAGAAGGTCCCCATCCTGACGGCCGACCCTCAGTTCGATCCCTACGACATCGAGGTGATTCGGGCCTCCTAACGCCCCACCCTGGCCTCGACCTCCTGGAGCCAGTTCTCCACAAGGATGAGGGGCGCCCGCTCGACCGAGCCCGAACTCAGGGTGCGCACCATGATGAAGCGCTGGTCGTCGGGGCTCACGTCATAGGGAGTCGAGAGGGGAGAAAGGGAGAACCCCGGCGGCAGGCCGAATAGGACCCGCCGCTCCCTGACCCGGAGCCCGTCTTCGGTCTCCACGGTGGCCACCATCATCTCGCTGTCCGGTGAGACGTAGAAGAGCTCCCGACCGTTGTGGGCCCACATGGGCATCGATCCACCCCCGCGGGAGACCAGCCAGCGGCCCGCCTCCACGTCCGGGAAGGGTCGCACATACACCCCCCCCTCGCCCGCCTCCTGGGATGCATACGCGAGCAAAAGGCCGTCCGGAGAGAGCCTGGGCGCCACCTCGTCGTAGTTCGAGGTCAGGAGGGGGATCTCCGCGGTGTCTCCGTCCAACCGATATGCCACGATGTCGCGGTCCCCGGCCTGGTTCTGGGTCCCGCCTGCCCGCGCCACCAGCCAGGCACCGTCAGGCGTTATATCGGTTTCCCAGATCTGCTGGTCCCGCACCAGCACGGCCCGGGCCTGCCCGGCGCCGTCGGCCCGCCGCACGTAGAGCTCACTCCACGCTTCCCGCCGGCGGGACAGGAAGAACACCGACCTCCCAT
>JBDHKE010000070.1:0-24529 GCA_039586555.1 Gemmatimonadota bacterium
CGCCCGCTTCAGCCGCTGGTTCTCCTTCTCGAGCTCCTTGAGCTTCTTGGCCTGGGCCGTGGTCATCCCCCCGTATTCCCGCCGCCACCGGTAGTAGGTCTGCTCGCTGATGCCCATTCCCTTGCAGACTTCCTTTACGGACTTCCCGCTGGCCAGCTGGACCTCGGCTTTCCTGAGATGATTGATGATCTGGGCTGGGGTTGCCCTTTTCGGTGCCGCCGTCCTGACCTCCCTTGCCTGGTTTCGACCGGCCAAAATCTAAAACTCGGCTCGGTCTCGTTTTAGGGGGTCAGATCAGTTCAACGGTTGGCCCATTAGAGAGAAGAGATTCTGAGGAGGGTCCGTTGTCCGATATGCCCTGGAGAGAGGCAATCATCGAGGTAATGCGGAGCGAAGGCTCCGCCATGCACTACACCACGATTGCAGAGCGCATCGTCTCAGACGGGCTCAGAGAGTCCGTCGGAGCGACTCCTGCCTCTACGGTCAATTCTACCATCACGACGTCTCTCAAGAGCGAGCGCGAGAAATCGCCCTTTCAGCGGGTCGCCAGAGGCGAGTACATCCTCCGGCAGGTGGTGGAGGGCTACCCGCCAGAGGTTGTAGTAATGGACGACCGCGAGCCCGAGGATGAGGGCGATGAGGTGGCCGGACCGATCCACGCACTAGGGATGTTCTGGGACCGTGAGTCGGTGCTTTGGACCTCAAGCCCTGCGATCCTGGGGAGGACGTGCTGGGGGCGGACATAGGAATCAGCTAGGATGCGGCTCCTTGCCCGGAAAACGGCTAAATGCCTCCGTTTTCGACCGTTTTGACCCATGAATCACGTCCGAATTGAACCGAGTTTCGTGTCACGTTCTCCGTCACGGCGTCACGGTTTGCGTCACGGTCCCTCGACGCTTGAGGAGCCCAGTCCTCACCGACGGTACGTCCCTTCCCTCAGTACCTCCAACCGCGCTCCAGCGGTGTCCCACCCTCGTCGATCCACCGCCGCAGTGCGTCGGGATCGAAGCGAATCTGGCGACCGAGCCTGATCGAGGGTACCACCCGCTGTCGGGCCAGTTCGTAGACCCTGGCCTGTGAGACGCCGAGGACTGGGGGCCGGTGTTGGACCCAACGCAGCCAGTTGGGAGGCAGGAGGAGTCTTGGAAGATCGGCACACGGAGGGACAAGGCGGAGTTGGCGTTCGCCGCCCACGCCGACATCGTGCGCGAGGTCTACTCCATCTCCGAGTGGCTTCCGGCTGGATCAACATTCAGCACGCGAGATCCCCGAGGAGTGAGAGAGCCAGGTCGCTGGGAGTTTGTCGGTACCCTCGCAGGGGACGGAATCCGCGATAAGTACCTGGATGGGTACGTCGGTCACTACTTCACCAAGGGAGCACAGAACCCGGTCCGCTACGTGAACATCGAGTAGCCCGCCAGATCGAGGAACCGCCCAAGGGCTTCAATCTCCCTGAGCAGACGCCTGTCGTTCATCAGCGGTTCGCGCAGCGATGATCTCCATTCCGATCGCTAAACTCAGGGGGCATCAGTGGGTCCACCAAGGAAGTCCTTAAGGATCAGGATCGGTCGATGAGCGCAAGGAGTTTCTTGACTGCGTACTCACCCAGACGGGCGCTGGAGAGGAACTGCGATTGGCAACCGCCGCGTGCATGCCACCCGGCATTCCCTCTCCGATCCAGGCTGAAGTCGAACTCCTCTCGATCCAGCCGCTCTGGCTCCTCCCAGATGAATCTGTCGCGGAGAGTGAGGATGCCCCTCCAAGTCTGTACGAAAAGTGAGGAGTGCCCGAGCGTGTTGGCCCATTGGTGGAGCCAATGAATGGACACGGAGTACCCTTCTCCCGAGACAACCATTTCCCGCTCCCCTCGCTGGCACTGAAGCTCAAGACCTTGAAACACCTGCGAGATCTGAGTGGCCCACATCTCCAGAGTATCGAAGAGAGCCGATAGGCCTTCTCGTGCTGTGTTTACCGCTCCCTGAGAGTCCCTGGATGCCTTTCGCCGGTCATCCAGATCCCTCTTCCTCTGTGAGCGGACAGCTCGATCAAGGGAAGTCTCTGGCTTCACAGCTCCGCCGGAATCCTGGACTCTCGCCTCGATGACCGCTGCCGCACCGGCAACTCCAGAGCGATCCAGGTCGAACCAGATCTGAGTCCTCGGAAGCCAATCTGGCACCCTCGGGGGCACTTCCACGGGAATCACAAGAAGGAATCCATATCCTTCGTGCAAGGCGCGATTCCGAATAGCCGTCTCCTCAATACGGGTCCAAGGCGTCTGGCCCCAACCATCCCGGTAGAGGATGACCACTATCCTAGCCTCGCGGCCAAACACTTCATCGAACCGCTTTTCGCCATCGGTGCCGACCAACTGATCCTGCCACTTTGTGTGGAGGAAGGTCGCGAGCCGATCTTGGACTCGCTCTTCCACCTGGACCGCGAGGTCTTCGTCCTCCGAAAGGAAGGAGAACGCAACTTCAATGGGGTGTTCTTCAGTCATGGTGATTTCGTCTATCTGAAGACCGCCCGAGGACAGGGTGATGGGAGGAACGTCCTGGGAATCCCCAAGCGTAGATTCTCACAGTTACCTCAGCCGCTGAGAGTGCCAGACAGGGCACCTCTGAGACGGGCGTCTTTCCATCCATGGGAAGCCTCGCCGCTGCCGCCCGGCGGAAGCACTTAGGCGATTCCTGCAAACATCGGGTCTAGCTTGTAGGGCCCACCAGCAAGAAACACGACGCCGAGCGGCTGCATGATGACCCGCCGAAGTCCTCCGCATCGGGCTCCTCCACCACCCCCCTGGGCGGGTTCTGGGGTCGCCCGCAAGATAGCTCAAAATGAGAGTCCCGCTGGATCGGAGAACGGGGGTTGGACCACGGGGGTCTTACCCTTCAGGTGCCGTTCCAGGAATTCGAACGACACCTGACGAATCATGAAGGAGCTCGCCTGGTTGTATGCCGACCCGTGGCGGCCCGGAGGGTAGATTCGAACATCCACGTCCACTCCAGCATTGGTGGCCGCTGTCAGGAACTGCATCGTGTGCTGGGGATGGACGTTGTCGTCCATCATTGAGTGGATCACCAATAGGCGTCCCTTGATGCGATCGGCATTCCGGATCGCTGAAGCGGCATCGTACACGGAGTCATCCGGAAGGCCCATGTAACGCTCGGTGCAGATTGCGTCGTACAGGCGCCAATCCGTCACGGCTGAATTCGCCACCCCCACGCTGAAGATGTCCGGGTACATTTCCATTGCGTAGATCGTATTGTACCCGCCGTAGCTGTTACCCATGATCCCTATCCGGCTCCCGTCCACGTAGCTCAGCGTCTTCAGGAACGTCGCGGTCTCCGCGAAGTCACGGGCTTGCCACTGGCCCGCACGCTTGTAGGCGACCTTCATGAACGCGCTGCCGTAGTTGTTGGACGCCCGGTTGTTGACGCCCACCACGACGTACCCCTGCTGTGCCAGCCATTGGTTCCACCCCGCCGTCCCGAAGACATCGTGGACCTGCTGGGCTCCCGTTCCACCGTAGATCGCGAGGATCACCGGGTATCGGCGGGTCGAGTCGAAGGGGAGCGGTTTGAGTATCGAGGCATCCAGTCGCACCGAATCGGACGTAGTGAAGCTGAGGATCTCGGAGGGCCGGTACGCGTGCGTTGCAAGCCACTCTGAAGCCGGGGCGTTGTCCTCGAAGGTGCGCAGCTTCCCCTCGCCCGTTGCCCACAACTCCACCTGTCGCGGATGGGTGATGGAGGACCATCGATCGAAGTAGTAGCGCGTGTCGGGTGACATCTCGATCTCGTGAGTGCCCCCCGTCTGCGTGAGGCGCCGGGATCCACTACCGTCGAATCTCACCGAGTACATGTGGCGCTGGAGCGGCGACACCTCGGTGGAGGTGTAGTAGATCGCCCGGGCCTTGGGATCGATACCATCGATCCGCGTCACACTCCACCGTCCGCGCGTGACCTGGTTTATGAGCGTCCCAGAATAATCGTAGCGGTATATGTGCTGCCAGCCGTCCCGATCCGAGATCCAGAAGAATTGGTCCAGCCCACTAGGGAACGTAAACATATCCCTTACGTTCGCGAAGACGTCGCACACGTCGATCCACGCCGTCGACCGCTCGGTCATCACGAGCCGCTTGCCACCCGTACGGACGTCGAAGAAGACGAGCTTCAGCTCGTTTTGAAGCCGGTTGAGCGTGACCACTGCCTAAGTGTCAGGCCGGCTCGTCCAGTAGACACGCGGCACGTAGTGTTCGTCTGATTCGCGAGGGTCGAGCCATATATTGCGTCCGTTCTGCACGTCCACGATGCCGATCCGGACCTGCGCGGTCGGATCACCCGGCTTGGGTATCCGCATTCGCAACCATCGGGCCCGCCATCCCTCGAAGTCGCTGAACTGCGCCACGGGCACGGCGCTCTCGTCCACCTGCCAGTAGGCTACGTAGCGGCTGTCCGGCGACCACTTCCACGCCTGGCCCAGACCGAACTCGTTCTCGTAGTCCCAGTCGAAGTGCCCGTTAAAGACGGTTTCGCTCGCACCCCGCGTCAGCTGCCTCTGCCGGCCCGTCTCCACGTCGTACACGAAGAGCTCGCCCTCCCGGCCGAACCCCAACAGCCTCCCGTCGGGAGATAATTCGGCGGTGCGGGCGCCATGCGCCGCCAGCTCCAGTGACCCGTCGGACAGTCGGTACAAGTAGTAGTCCGCGATTCCCGAGCGTCGATACAGGGGCTGGAAGCGCGTCTGGAACACCAGGTGCCCCCTCTCCTCCGTCCACTGGAACGAAGTGTACTCGAACGGTTCGTCGGTACTCGGGAACGTGAGCCCGCACGCGTCTAGTAGCAGGGTATCCGCATCAGTACGGGTATCGTACATGCGGACTTCCCTGCCGCCGTCTTTGGCCATCGTGATGAACGCGAATCGCCCTCCGCCATGGCTCCAATCCACATTCTGAGGACCCGGCCTGCCACTCAGGATCGCCGTGGCAGCCAGGGCTTCGCGGAGCTCGGTGAATCTGGCCTTCTCCTGGGCCTCGCCCAGGAGCGGCCACGCCATAGCAGCGAGAACTAGGGACGACGTGCTTCGGACGTGCATCGGAGCCTCCGCTCTCCGAGGCTGCGTTACGTCTCCTTCAGGTGTCCGGCGAGAATACGGCGCAACTCCGCCAATGCCGATGCCATCTGGTTCGCCACGGTCTGTGGAGAGATCCCCATCGTCTCCCCGATCTCCATATAGGTCAAACCATGGAATCGGGAGAGCACGAACACCTCACGGCGCCGGGGCGGCAGAGACGAAATCGCGCTCAGGATCTCATTCCGAAGGGTCTTCAGGGCGAGCTCCTCCTCCGGTCCCTTGGCTACGGCAGAGAAAGGGAGGTGGTTGCCAGCCGCCCTTCTCCGCCTGGTCTCGGCGGCGCTGGCACGTAGCGCGTTCAGAGCGAGGTTGCGGGTGATTCGGTAGAGGTAGGCACCCACCGAGCCCCTGGGCGTCCACGCCGCGCGATGCCTCCAGACCCGAATGAACACCTCTTGGGCGACGTCTTCACCCCCGTCACTGAGTCCCACCGTGCTCGCGGCATAGCTCGCCAACGATACCCAATACCGCTCCACGAGGATGCGGTACGCGATTCGGTCGCCTTCGCGGATGCGCTTCATGAGGGTCGGATCCGACTCCCCTTCGGGCGCCAGGACCCTCAGCACCGTTGGATCCCCTTCCGGCTCCGTGCCGCCGGAAGGCAGGGCGCAGTCCTCGATCTGGCGGTCCTTTGGAGGGTCCGCGGCCGCCGTCATCAAGGAAAGCCTGCGATGCCTCAGCACAGAACGATCGAACACCCCACCGGTCTACTCCCGCCGCAGGGCACTTGGTCTTGAGGCCAGCCTCGGCCGTCTGCTACCCTGACACCTTGCGAGAGGGGAATGCGGTGCAGGAAAGGACCCTGTTGGCTATAACGTCAACCTACTGGGCGCACTCGGGACTCACAAGAAGACCGCACCCATTTGGCGGGTCCGGACGTCCGATGCGTACTGAGGCGATGGGGCGCGTGATTGGGTGCAAGGTCCTCTCAAAAGGCCTCCCGCACGTTCTCTCTGATCAACAGCCCATACGCGAGGGCGGCAAGGAATGGACACAATCCCGCAATCCATATCGCCGTGCGGAAACTTCCTTGCCCCCCGACCAGGTACCCTGTGAGGATGGGCGCGCAGAGACCAGCAATGTTCGAGATCGTGTTCTGGTACCCGACCACCCGGCCCACCACCGACCGCGGCGCGAGAGCCTGGGTCAAAGCCCAGAAGTTCGCGCTCGTGACACCCAAACCCACCAATGAGCAGAACAGAACGACGAGCGCTGCCTCGGCTGTGGGAGCCACTAGGAGTGCCAAACCGGAACCGCCTAGCACGAAACCCGTGCAGACGAAGTTCCGCCGAACGGGAATCGCTCGGCCGCCGCGTGCGATCATACGGTCGGCCACCCGGCCCGACAGGAGCGACACCATCGCCATCCCCAGCAACGGAAGTGCCGTGTACGTGCCCATCTTCAGAAAGGAGAGATCGTATTCGAGCACCAGATAGGAGGGGATCCAGGTCAGGCAGAAATACCAGTAGTAACTGTAACAGAACATGCCTGACGTGATCCCCCAGAACGTCGGGTGGCGCAGGAGGCGCCGCCACGCCGTCCGTCGCCGCCCGACCTTCTCGCTCTCGGCCGCGACCGACCGCGGCCTGCCCGACGGCACGAGTATCAGCCACGGAATCAGCCACAAGCAGCCACCGAGTCCGGTGTAGATGAACAGCTGGCGCCAGCCCGTCACTTCCAACAGAGCGCCCGCCAAGAAGGCACCCACCGCTGGGCCGACCATGACGCCTGAGAGGAACACCGCCGTGGGGAGGCCTCGTTTGTCCTCGGGGAAGTTCCGGCGGATGTAGGTCAGGCTCGCGGGGTAGGCCATCGCCTCGCCCGCTCCAAGCAGCAGCCGCAGCGCAAAGATCTGTGCAAACGACGTGGCCAGCCCTACTGCGGCGGAAGCGAACGACCAGATCAGCAGCGCGCCCGCGTACGTCCATCTCAGGTCGTAGCGGTCCACTACCCAGCCCATCGGAATCTGCAGCGCCGCGTAAGTCCAGAAGAAAGCCGACAGTAGCGTTCCCATGGAGACCGGCGCGAGGCCGAAATCCTCCATCAACGGCACGGCCGCGATGCTGAGATTGCCGCGATCGACGTAGTTGATCAGGACGGCCAGAAAGAGCAGCGTTACTACGGGCCATCGCCGGGCTGCAGAGGTCGCGCCCACAAATGGTCACCCCTCTTCAGGAGACGAGTCCGATTCAGACGCCAGCTTGAACTGCCTGGGAGATCACCGAGCCCATTTCTTGAACCAGGCCTGGAGATAGAGCTGGGTTCGGAGGAAGTTCGACGGAGCGGAACTCGTGCCGTGCCATTCGTCAGGGAAACGGACCAGCACAGTCGGAACCCTGAGGGCCTGAAGGGCTTGATAGAACTCCTCCGATTGGGTGATGGGCGTCCGGAGATCCTTCACGCCCCCCATGAGCATCGTGGGTGTCTTGACCTGGTCCACGTACATGATCGCTGAGCGACGCAGAT
Source organism: Gemmatimonadota bacterium (assembly GCA_039586555.1). Classification (GTDB taxonomy): domain Bacteria; phylum Gemmatimonadota; class Gemmatimonadetes; order Longimicrobiales; family Gaopeijiaceae; genus JBDHKE01. Next base: position 7,600 of record JBDHKE010000070.1, read on the forward strand.
ACTCCGACGGGTCTTCCCAGAACGGCTCGCCGAAGCCCAGGGCCGACACACGGTCGGGACGGCTCGAGGCAATGTCCGCCGTACCGACCCACGAAATCCAGTTCGTAATCCCAAAATTGGCCGAGGCCGCGGCGAACCGATCTGTGTGACTGACCACCCATGCCGTGAGCACGCCACCCCCCGAGCCGCCGTAGACGAACAGGTTTCGCTCGTCTACGTAGCCCTTTGCCAGCACCGCATCGACGCCCGCCATCAGATCGTCGAAGTCCTCTCCCGGGTAATTGTCCATAATCTCGTTGACGAACTTCTCGCCGTAGCCCGTACTTCCCCGAGGATTGGTATAGAGAACGACATACCCGTTCGCAGCGTGGTCTTGCCGAGCGAAGTTGAACGCCACACTGTACATGCTTTCAGGGCCGCCGTGGATGGTCAGGATGAGGGGGTATCGGCGGGAAGGATCGAAGTCCGGCGGCTTCATGATCCAGCCCTGGATATCTAGACCATCGTGCGACTTGTACCAGATCTCCTCGACGTCGCCCAACTGAACCCCCGAGAGGAGCGCGTCATTCGCTCGACTGATCCGCTCCAATGCGGTCGGCCGGTCGAGAGTGAACGTCACTACCTCTTCCGGTTGGTGGATGCCAGAGATAGTCCCCACGGCCCGTCCGGACCGGCTAATGGATGTGGTGGCAAGTCTGTGGTAGCCCTCGGTCACCTGGTGCACACCACCCGAGAGGGACACGAAGTGGAGATCCGCGGTCCCCTCACTCTGCACATTGAAATAGAGTCCGCTTCCATCGGGGGCCCACACCAGCTGGCTTCCCTGGATCAGAGTGGGGTCCATTCCGATCCCCCGGTCGAAGTCGCCGGAGATCTCGCGGCGCCCCGACCCGTCTCGGTTCATGACATAGACGTGCAGATCCGAGTAGATGTAGGGGTTCACATAAGGCTGCTCTGCCCAGTCCTCCCCCACATAGGCGATCAGGCGACCGTCCGGAGAGGGCACTGCGTTTGCGTCCGGCCCCGGCCGATGCGTCAACTGACGGACAGCGCCCGTTCTTACCTCGACGGCGTAGATTTCCGAGTGCTTCCTTTGATACTCGTGGGCTTCGTTGCGATTTGCGGAGAACAGGATCTCACGACCGTCGGGCATCCACTGGGGCTCACCGTGATTCCACTTCCCCTCGGTCAACTGACGCGGGACACCACCATCCGCGGGGATGACGAAGATGTGGTCGTACCCAGTGATGGTTCCGATCCTGTCCCACTGCCACCGAGGACGCGTAATCACCTCGGGCTCGTCCTTCCAATGCGCGTCGTTGGGCATCCCTGGCGGCACAATGCCGGCGAAGGAGTGCTCCTCCTTCGCGCGCTCCACTTGCATGACGAAGGCCAATGAACCTCCGTCAGGTGACCAGACCAGACTCCCGGGCGTCTTTGAGACCTGGGTAATCTGAACGGCTACCTGTGAGCCACCGATGTCTTGCACGAATATCTGTGACCCCTCAGGCTCTCCCTGGGCCACGTACGCGAGCCGTTTCCCATCGGGGGACCAGACCGGATGCGATCCTTGGGTGAGACGCTGGCCATTCGATCCGTCCGCATCCATGATCCAGATCTCCGACTCCCACCGATCCTCCATCTTGACCACGTGTGATCGCACATAGGCCACCTGGCGGCCATCGGGAGAGATCTGTGGGTCCGATACCCGGATGAAGTCGAGGTAACTCTCCAGGGAAAGCGTTCCGGCCGATCTCGTTTGGGCGAGAACCTGCTTCGGCCCAGGAGCAGTAAATGCGAGAATAGCTGTGAGCAGGGATGAAACACACCTGAGAATGATTGTGCGCATCGTGACTCTCCCGCTGATCCCAGCGAGCATGCAGGCCTCCCATCATGGACCGATGCACTTGCCTGGCCATGACCGACTGACACTGTGATGATCCAGGGCGAATCACCTTCGTCAGGAGATGGGGTCTCGGGGTCCGGGGACGGAGCGAGTCTTCCTCTCCGTCCCCGGAAAAACGTATACCGCCCCTCATCCTCCCGTGGTGAAATTCGGATTGTTGTCCGTCTCCAAACGAGGAAGCGGAATGCAGGTCTGGTCGCCGATCACGCCGTAACCGCTCTTGTGGTACTCGCTGCCGGGCGGCCGAATGTGGGAAATGGCGTCAGGGTGCCGGCGCCAGTCGCCCAGGCGCTTCGCCTCCATGAAGAATTCACGGCTGCGTTGCTCGAGGAACTCCACCAGAACGCTGTGGGCGTCGGTCGGACCGGCGTAGGCAGGCAGGCCGTTTTCGGCCCGGCGCGCCTGAATGAGAGTCAGCATCGCAGCTGGGCCCTCGGCCTCGGCAGCGATGTAGTCCGCCTCCAACTTCGAGGCGAGACGGATCGGCGCATCCAAGGACAGCCACTTCGCCTGCAACCAGAGCTCGGTCACCCCATCCATCGCGCGTAACCCGTGCTCCTCCGGAGATTTCACGGGAACCCGGGGGTCACCGAGGTTCCGGAACGGCGGCGCAACCGAGTATGCAGCGCTGCTGTAGTAGCTGTACGCGTATGGCAGGTTCGTCAGCCGATGGGTGCCGGCCCCGACCACCTCCTTGTACTGGATGTTGAAGACGAACCCTTCCGGAACCTGTACAGCCGCCGCAAGGGCTTCCATCTTCCGCCCGGCCTGGAGCTGCGCCCGGGCGATGCCGACAAGCGCTGCGTCCGCCATGCTCTCCGCGAAGGTCTTGGTCGCACCGGTCAGAGTCGGTGCGGCAGCCAGAGCCACGGTCCTGGCGTTCGTCAGACGGGTGATCGCCGAATCAAGGACCATCGCTGACGTGAGGGGAGGCCCCACGTCGATCACTCCCCGACAGAACTTCTCCCCCATCCAGATTAAGGCGTATCCGGACGCGAAGTAGGCCTTGGCCACGTTGATTTTCGTGCCAGCGTTCGGACTTCCGACCAGAGCCTCGAGAACCAAATCGGAGAAGGCGACCGCGTCGGATAGTGGTTGCAACTCGGTCATGTGGCGGCCCGGCACGTTGAGGGCCCCGGGGTCGAGCGCTCGCAGGTTCATGGCGTTCTCGTAGTAGTCCGAGTGGGAGCACCAGGCCTCGTCCGTGAAATATGCCGTGCGCAGCGTCATCCAAGCGTAGGCGGAGGCGAACTCCTGGTACGCGGAGTTCATGAGCAAGTCGCTCTCTTCTTCCATATCCAGGGTCTTCGCGTTGATGACGTTTGGATTCTCCACGTCCAGGAAGTCGCTGCATGCGGCCAGCGTGAAGATCGCAGCCGCCATCGGTACCAGTGACGCGAGACACTTGCGGTGGTGCATCATGATGACGCCTCCCGGCTAGAACTGCACTCGGAGTCCGGCTACCCAACGTCGGGGCGTCGGCAGGTTAAAGAAGTCGTATGAGGAGAACTGGTCCCCGATTCCCGCGTTGTTCGCGATGGCCTCGGGGTCGAACCCGGAGTAGCGCGTCCACAGGCCCAGGTTTCGAGCGGCCAAGGTCAGAGTGACGCGCTCGGCATTCATCTGTTCGGCCCAAGCGAAGGGAAGCGTGTAAGACACCGTGAGCTCCCGGAAGCGAAGGAAGTCCCCGGGCTCCCAGAAAAAGTCCTCGCACCTGTCTCCTTGGGGAACGCGTTCGCCCGATGACGTCTCGAAGGGGCCGTAGCGGCGGAGGAAGTCCTCCTTCGAGAGGTAGTTGGGGTCCACGTATTGACGGCGACGGCTGAATGCGTATTGGACGGACTCCTGGGCGTTGAGGATCGTGTGGCCCGCCCGCCACTCGAACTGCCCTGACACCCGAAGGTTGCGGAAGAGACTCAGCGTGGTGGCGAAGCTCCCGGAGAACGACGGCAGCGTATGACCGAGGTACTCTAGCGTGTCGGTGACGATGGCCCGGTTGTTCGCGACGTCGATTTGCTTGACCGTTCTCGACCATGCCCCGCCCAGCGGGTACCCCTCCTTGAACCACAGATCCCACCGCCCAGCGAACGCGTTCAAACCGCCCAGATCCACCAGCTCGTTGTGGAGCGTGCTCAGGTTGAGGTTCGCATTCCAGGACAGCGATTCACGCTGCAGCAAGGTAGCGTTGACGAAGACCTCCCACCCCCGGTTGACAACCTTGCCAAGGTTGTCCCACATGCCCTCGGCCGCGCCCAGTGAGATGGGGATGGGCCTCACGAGCAACAGGTCCTTGGTCACCTTGTTGAAGTACGTCACCTCCACTCCCAGGCGCTCGTTGAAGAGCACGATGTCGGCGCCCACTTCGAGCTCGTTGCCGCGCTCCGCTTTAAGGTTGGGGTTGCCGGGGTTGCCGATGGCGACGCCCGACACGGTTTCTCGCGTCACCTGATCGATGTAGGGAACGGATGTGAACGTCTTAAGCGCTGCACCAGCGGGGGGCGCGCGACCTGTCGTCCCATAAGCGCCGCGGAGGCGCACCGTATTGAGCCACGAAGGGCTCCAGTCGCTGAAGAAGGGCTCGTCGGAGAGTACGTACGACACACCGACCTTGGGCAGCACGAAGAGCGGGGCTTCATCGCCGAACGCAGAGTGCTGGTCCGCCCGAGCCCCGACCTGGACGAAGAGCCGATCAGAGTACCCGACCTCGAGCTGCCCGAAGAAGCCAACGCTGCGGTCCTCCTGCTCCCAGGAGTCAGAGCTCTTCTGAGCTGCAGCGGATATCACCTTGGTCGTGTTGGAGGTGTAGCCGAGCCCCGTTGAATACATGAGCTTCTGGGGTGTCAAGATTACCTGGGATCCCCAGGACAGGTTGGTCTGCCATTTGTCCCGCGGAAGGATCCGCACTCTCGCGTTCCCCAAGTAGTCAAACGTGTAGATGGTGTGTTCCTGGTCGGTGAGTTGAAGGCCACCGTTGTTGTAAGCGGTGGACCACCAGTTCTGGTTATTTTTCGGGTAGTAACTGAAGATGTCTGACGTGGTGAAATCCGCCCCCACGGTGACCCGGTTCTCCAGCCAGTCGGTGGGTGAATACTCCGCCGCCGCCGACGCCGTGGTGCGCAAGTTTTTGCTCCAGCGTTCTGACTCCAGGGTGACGCGTCCCGGCCTGCGGCCCCACCCGTCCTGGTAACCTATCCCCATGGTGCGTGGGTCGCCTTGGTACGCCGAAGCGATCATCTGGAAGCTGTGATTGCCCGCCGTGATCTCCTCCCGCGTCCAGGCCAGCCCGAACTGGGCGTGAAAGGACAGCTTCGGCGAGATGTCCGCATCGAAGTTGGCCCGAGCGAAGCTCCGCTGGTAACGATTGCCCTTGAGGACGCCGATTTCATCGTCCGTTCCAGCAGACAGGAAATAGCGGACGATGTCCAAGCCACCCGATCCACTCCAGTTAAAGGAGCGGATCCTCCCGTCCCGCAGGAATCCCTCACGGATCAGCGGCGAATCCGAGATCAGCGAGCCGGGCTGTTTCCCGTTGCAGAGAGGGACGCCGGCGTCGATGTCCTCTTGCTCGCATATGGCCCAATTCTCCAGCGGTGTGAAATTCGGCGTGGCATATCCGAACTCGGCGTTGAGAGTCTGGACGAATCGCCCAGATCTCCCCCGCTTGGTGAAGATCTGGATGACGCCCGTGTTGGCCTCCGCCCCGTAGAGGGTGGCGGCTGCGGGGCCCTTCACGATCTCGATTCGCTCAATGTCCTCGGGGTTGATGTCCCCCAGGCGGTCTCTGCCTTGCCCGCCCAGATCACCGGACGAGAAGGATCCCGGCTGGATTCTCATCGTGTTCGGACGGTTCACTTGGCTCCGGGAATCGACCCTGACCCCGTCCACGAAGACGAGCGGGGCATTGGACAGAGAGATCGAGGAGTTGCCTCGAATCCGGATGCGCGCGGCAGTGCCGCCCCGGCCGTCGGCGCCCTGGATCATCACGCCTGCACTTCGCGCCTGCAGGAGCTCATTCACGTTCGTGATCGGAGCCGTCTCCATGATGTCGGCCACGTTCACGGTGGTCACCACCGCTCCCTGCGCCCTTCGGATCTGAGAGCCGGCGGTTCCGGTTACGACAACGGCATCCAAGTTGATCGCTTCGATGCTCACGTCGAAATCGAGGACTACCGTTTGACCTGCCACCACAGAGACGGTGGCTTGTCTGGTCGCATAACCGATGAGCTGCACCCGCACTGTGACAGTCCCGGCCGGAACACCGGTAATGAGATAGCGACCATTGGCTCGTGTCAGCGCGCCCATATTACGCTGGGGGACATCTACTTGAGCGCCGGAGAGCGGGAGCCCCTCGGAGGTGACGACTCCCGTCACGGTCCCCACCAACTGTTGGATCAGCCTCTTTGGTGGGGGGGCTATGCCGCTTCGGCGCTCGAGCATCTTGGGTGGCATCAAGGCAGGCATCCTGTCTGGATCGTACGCCCGCAAGCCGACGATGGGGCTTGGGGTCTTTCGGATGACCAGGTGGTCGCCCAGGACGACCATATCGAGGCGCTCCTCGGGGAGGAGCGTCTGAATCGCCTCTTCGACGGTCGCGTCCAGACAGTGACAGGTCACCAGCCTATCACTCTCGAGCAGCGACGGGCTGTAGGCCAACAGGATACCGGACCTACGTGCAAGTTCGGCGAGAGCTGACCCCAATGGAACCTGCTCGACATCGAGGCGGGCAGGTCTGGAGAGCGCCCCCGCCCCGGAGTCGCCCCGCGGATGGGACGCTTCGGCTGCGGAGGCCGCCTGCGCGGTTCGTGCCTCACGGGCCGTCAGAGGGGCCGCCGTGAGGATGGAGATAACAAAGACAAGAGCACAGACGATCCTCATGATGACCTCCTTCAGCCGGCCCGGGGCGCTTGCAGGATCACCTAACAAGCGTAGCCCAGGATCACACTCGCCCGATCCGGAACCAGGGAAGCTATCACCGGATCCGGACCTCGCCGCCTTCAATCGAGCACTTGGCTCTGACGACCTCGCAGAGCACCTGAACCACCTCTTCCCACTCCTGGTCCGTGAAAGTCGCTGTGACCGTCAGTTCACCCAGAGAGGGTGTCTCGAGATGTATAGACACGTCGTATCGGCCCTCGATCTCCGCGATAGCTCTCCAAAGCGGGGTCGCTTCGAAGAAGAGGGCATTCCCCATCCATTCGAGCTGCTTCCCCACGTCATCGATCTTGAACGAGGTGGGGGGTGCACCACGCTTGCTGAGCCCTACGTCGCCAGCAGTGAGTTCCGTGACTACGCCGGCAGCAAGGACGCTGACCTCTCCGTCAACTACCAGCACGCGGAATTCCTCCTGTTCAGACCGCACTTCGAACCGCGTGCCGCGAACAACCGCCTCGCCGTACTTCGTCCGTACGATGAACGGCCGTGCGGGATTGGCCGTAACCCCGAAAAAGCCCCGACCGTCCAGTTCGGCGACAACGCCAACACCCTCACGCTTCAGATGGAGTCGGCTGTGCGCGCCAAGGCGAATTCTGGTGCCGTCGCCGAGCACAACCGTAGCCCTCTCGCCTTCTCCGGTCGTGATCTGCTCCTGCACTAACGGCGCGTACGCAACAGTATCCAGTCGCAGTATTTCAAGGATCCCGACGCCGACTGCCGCTAGAACGGCCGCAGTTGCCAGCACCTTCGGAGACGTCCACCAACGACGCCGCACCAGCGGCACCTTTGGCTCTCTCGAGGTTTCCGTGGCGATATGGGGGACCGACCCCAGCACCGCGTCCTCACTTTCTGCGAGGGCTAGCAGGACGTCCGCATCGGGCGGGATCTGATCCCCGTATGCCGGTTCCGCTGCACCGGTAATGGACCAGAGTCCGGCGATCATACGGTACCGCTGTTCATTCGCCGGTGACGCCTCGCGCCACCGGCGAAGGCGCGCCTCCTGCGTGGCCGTATTCCGGCCTCTCAGCGACTGAATGATCAGTTCATCCATTCTCGTTCGTCTTGTGCTTACAGGAGTTCGACAATCCTGCGGTCTCCAGTTATCAACGAGCTGGACGCAGCAGGGAGCCTGGCGAACTGCGCTCACTCTACGTCGTTAACACGCGGAGGGCGGGCGTACTACTACCGAACCGGGGCGAGCGAGGTGGGGTCTGGGCTGTCTGGCAGGTCGAGAAGACGACGATCCGACTCGGAACAAGGCAATGGTAGAGCCTTACGAGTAGACGTGTTCTTCTCCACGAAGGAGCGGCGCTCCGCCGAGGCAACAGCGCCGCTGTTATCCCAGTGTTGCGCCTCGGCACGCCGTTACAACGGTACGCATGCTCTCATCTCGGGAAGGACGCCATGAGACTGCTTGCGCTCACCCTTTGCCTCGTCGGTCTGCTGCCACGCGCCCTCTGCGGGCAGGACGTCCATTGGGAAACGGTCCGCAGGGTCCTCACTACCACCCCTTTGATCGACGGCCACAACGACCTGCCCGGAAAGATCACCGGTGGGGACATCGTGGCCTACCACTTGATGAGTCGTCCACCGAGCGTCTCGGATAGCGAGCTCGTGCGGATGGGCTACGTGGGCACACACGGCGAGACCGATCTGGAGCGCCTTCGGTTGGGAATGGTGGGTGCGCAGTTTTGGGCACTGCACACTCCGCCCCAAGGCAGCTACGGGCTTGTCAGGAACGAACTCGAGCATTTCGACGTCGCACTTCGCGTTCTTGAGGAGTTCCCATCTCATCTGGAACAGGCGTTTGCGGCGTCCGACATCGAGCGGATCTTCAACGAAGGTAAAATTGCGTCGCTGATCGGAATCGAAGGCGGCCACGCGATCGAGAACTCCCTCGCGACTCTAAGGGTCTTCTATCGGCTGGGTGCCCGGTACATGACCCTGACGCACCACGTAGGCAACGATTGGGCGGAGTCGTGGGTGGATGAGGCCAACGGCCGCGGGCTCACCGAATTCGGCAAAGAGCTCGTTCGAGAGATGAACCGGCTAGGCATGTTGGTCGATCTCTCGCACACCTCTGCAGCCACCATGAGCGAAGCCTTGGACGTCTCCGAGGCGCCGGTCATTTTCTCGCACTCCAACGCCCGAGCCGTGACGAGCCACGGTCGCAACGTCCCCGATTCCATCCTTGAGCGGGTTTCTAGGAACGGGGGCATCATCATGGCCACGTTCGTAACCCGGTATACCTCTGACGAAGTCCGGGAATACCACGACCGCGAGACCGCTCGGCTGGAGGAACTCCGGAACCGCTACCCTTCCGACCAGGCGAGGGTGGACCGGGAGATGGACGGCTGGCACCGGGACAACCCGTTGCCGCGCGCCACGCTTTCGCAGGTGGCGGATCACGTGGAGCACATCCGCCGTGTGGCTGGCATCGATCACGTTGGTATCGGTAGCGACTTCGATGGGCTGGCGTGGGTGGTCCAAGGCCTGGAAGACGTATCCACCTTTCCAGCCCTCTTCGTGGAGCTATCTCGGCGTGGATGGACCGAGTCGGAGTTGCGGAAGCTGGCAGGAGAGAACTTCCTCCGAGTCCTGCGAGAGGCCGAACAGGTGGCGCGCCGCCTCCAACGCGAACGCCCTCCTTCGACCGCCACGATCGAGGAGCTGGATGGAACTCAAGAGCCGCTCGAACCGTGAGGCAGCGACCCAGGAAGGATCTTCGCCCGCGACTGGTACTCAGTTAGGCGGACCCGTGTAACGTTGCGTGAATGAGATCCGGTGAACGGAGTCCTTGGTCAACTGGAAAGGACCGGCTTCGGGATTGTAGATGTCGATGAAGGCATCGATGGCCGGCGAATCTGTCGGGGGTGGGTGAGGCCGGCTCCCTTCAGAGCTGCTCGTGCGAGAATGCTGAACCAGATCTCGGATCTGGTTGATCCACGAGGCGTGCGGGGGCGTGAAGTGGAAACGGACGTTGGGCTGACGGCGAAGCCACCGGTCGTGCTTCGGCTTATGTGTGTTCAGGTTGTCGAGGATCACGTGGAGCTCGACGTCCTCGGGAAAGTGCGCCACCACCTGGGAGCCTTCAATGTGGTGCGGATGGGGAGGCCCCTCATGGGAGGAGTGTCTCGGTGAGCGGGGCCGAGACCGCCGCAGCAGGCGCGAGAGCCCGATGTCGGGCATCGTGGGGAGTCTGCCCTCCCTCGGAATTTTCACCCGTGGCTCTCTGATGCCCTCTTCACCCCATTCTCACTAGCCTGCTAGGACGCTTTCGAGGGGAGGCACATCATATGCCTTGGCGCATGGGAGTCGACGTCGGCGGCACGTTCACCGACATCTTCCTTCTCGACGAGGCCGGCGGTCGGACGCTCACGATGAAGCTCTCCTCGACCCCGGATGACCCGTCACGGGCCATCGTGTCCGGAGCTACCGACCTTCTCGGCCTTCACGAGATCCGGCCGCAGCAACTGGCGTACCTGGCCCATGGAACCACCGTCGCGACGAACACGATCCTGCAGCGCGCCGGCGCGCGCGTCGGGATGCTGACCACGGCGGGCTTCCGCGATCTCCTGGAGATTGGGCGTCAGAAACGCCCCCGGGTCTATGATCTGTTCGCCGACAAGCCCCTCGTGCTCGTCCCACGTCACCTCCGGAAGGAGGTGAAGGAGCGGGTGGCCTTCGACGGCACGGTGCTAGCTGACATGAAGCTCCCAGCGGTGAAGAAGCTGGTTCAGCAGTTATGTAGTGCGAGGATCGACGCCTTGGCGATCTGCTTTCTGAACGCCTATGCGAATCCCGTGCATGAGCAACAGGCCAAAGAACTCGTGCGAGAGTTGAATCCGAAGGTCTACCTCTCGGTGTCGCACGAACTGACCTCTGAGTTTCGGGAATACGAGCGCTTTCTTACCACGGTGCTCAACGCCTATGTCGGAACGACGCTCGACGACTACCTGACGAACTTGCAGCGCAGCCTTCGCCGAAGCGGTATCCGGGCCACGCCTCACATCATCCAGTCCAACGGGGGGCTGATGTCCATAAGGGCTGCCGCCAACGCACCCATCCGGACAGTTCTGTCGGGTCCGTCGGCGGGAGTGGTGGGCGCGGTGCACGTGGGGCGGCAGGCGGGCCTTCGCAACATCATCACCCTCGACATGGGCGGCACCAGCACGGACGTCTCGCTGGTCAAGGACGCTCGGCCGAGCATGGTTTCGGCGCAGCAGCTAGCCGGGTACTCCCTGCGGCTGCCCACCATCGCCATCCATACGATAGGCGCCGGCGGTGGCAGCATCGCATGGATCGACGACGCCATGGGCTTCCACGTCGGACCTTCCAGCGCAGGCGCGATGCCCGGCCCGGCCGTCTACGGGTTGGGCGGTGAGCGCCTGACGGTCACGGATGCCAACGTGCTCTTGGGTCGGCTGAATCAGGAGGCGCTGCTGGACGGCGCGATGCCCATCTACCGCACGTTGGCGGACAAGGCTGTCGCGCCCCTCGCCAAAACGCTGAAGCTATCCGAGGAGCGAACGGCAGCCGGCGTGCTTCAGGTCATTGTCTCCGCGATGGTCCGGGCGGTTCGCGTCATCTCGGTCGAGAAGGGCGAGGACCCCCGTGACTTCGCCCTGATGGCCTTCGGCGGCGCCGGTCCCCTTCACGCCACCGCCGTCGCGAAGCAACTGGGCATGAGGACCGTCTGCGTCCCCCAGGCGCCGGGGCTACTTTGCTCGATGGGCGCCCTGCTTGCGGTCCCGACCATGGAGTATAGCAGGACCAAGGTCATCGGCGCTGGTGAGGAACTCACGGTGTTCCTGGACACGGATCGCGTCAGCCGCAGCGAATTGTTGCAGGCCGTTACGCGTTTCCACCAAGAGCACGCGAAGCAGTTCGGGTACTCGTCTCCCGAAGACGACGTTCAGGTCGTGACCTGTCGCGTGGTCGCCACCGGGGTCGCCGCGGAACTCGAATCCCCGCTGCTTGCGGCCCGCCCGGGGAAGCCGGTTGCTCGGGAGACCCGGCCCGTGTATTTCGAGATCACAGGCAAGTGGTTGGACTGCCCAGTCTTTCGGCGGGAGGAACTCGGTTCGGGCGCGACGCTAGAGGGCCCGGCTATCGTCGAGCAACTCGACGCCACAACGCTGCTTTACCCCGATGATGCGGCGATTGTGGATGAGTACGGCAATATCCTCATCACGGTAGCCGTCGAGCAAGCGGAGGCTGACGACAATGCCTAGATACTCCGTAGATCCAATCCTGCTGGAGGTGGTGGGCAATGCTTTCATGGCCGCCTGCGAGGAGGTAGCCGCCAGCCTGATCCGCACCGCCTATTCGAGCAACATCAAGGAGCGCGCCGATTGCTCCGTGGCCATGTTCGATGACATGGGGCGGCTGGTAGTCCAGGCGGAGCACATCCCACTGCACCTCGGCTCCATGCTTACTATCGTGCAGAACATCTCGGAGCGGTACCGGGACAACGAGATCGAGCCTGGAGACGTATTCATCGCGAACGACCCCTACCATGGCGGCGGCACGCACCTGCCCGACATCACGGTGGCACAGCCCATCTTCGTTGGGGGTGAGATCGTGGCATACATCGCGAATATCGCCCACCACTCTGACGTGGGCGGTCGTGACCCCGGGTCGAATTCCGGGGACACCGAGCACATCTACGAGGAAGGGCTGAGACTCCCTCCCGTCAAGGCGATGCACGCCGGGAACCTGGATCCCGACATCCTGGCGATCATCATGTTGAACTCGCGGTTGCCCCACGAGCGGCAGGGTGACCTAAAGGCTCAAATCGCTTCGACGTCCGTCGGGTGCCAGAGGATACAAAGGCTTTACGAGAAGTACGGCACACCTCGGATGGTCGTTTTCGTGAATGAGATGCTGGACTATGCGGAAAGGAGGATCCGGGCGAGGATCCGGTCGGTTCCCGACGGCGTGTACCGCTTCACCGACCACATGGACGACGACGGCTATTCATTCGAGCCCATTCCGATAACGGTTGCCTTGACCGTCGCAGGTGACACGTTGTCCTTGGATTTTGCTGGCTCTGGCCGTGAGGCAAGGGGTGCACTCAACGTGGTGGAATCAGCACTCAAGGCTACGGTCTTCTACGCGGTAAAAGCACTGCTTGACCCGACGGTGCCATCGAACGCCGGCTTCGAGCGGGCCCTCGTAATCGAGGCACCTCCCCGGACGATCGTGAACTGTCGGCCGCCAGCGCCTGTCAGCGCCCGGTCGGAGACATGCCAACGCATCGTGGACGTGATCTTCGGTGCGATGGCGGACGCGCTGCCCGATCGCGTGTTGGCAGGGTGCTGTAGCACCCTCAATGGCATCAACATCTCAGGGGTCGATCCTCGATCTGGCCGTTTCTACGTGTACCCCGAGACGATCGGCGGCGGCATGGGGGCCCGACCAACCAAAGACGGGCTTGATGGCGTGCACGTGCACGTCACGAACAGCTCCAACCTGCCGGTAGAAGCCCTGGAGACCGAGTACCCGCTTCGCGTCGAGCGCTACGAGCTGGTTCGCGATTCCGCCGGCAGAGGTACGTATCGCGGCGGCATGGGCATCCGTCGCGACATCCGGATCGTCGGGCACCAGGCGGAGCTGTCAACTCACGGCGATCGGCAGCGGTTTGCGCCGTGGGGGCTGCGCGAAGGCACAAGCGCGGCAGGAGGAAAGATGGTGGTGAATCTCGGCCGGCCGGGCGAGCGCGTTTTCCCGTCAGGGAAGAACTCCAAGGTCCAACTTCATGACGGCGACGTCCTGACGGTGATAACGCCAGGGGGAGGCGGCTATGGTCCGCCGAAAGGGCGTGCCGAAGAGGCTCTGGCCCAGGACCTGCTCGACGACGTCATCTCGCAAACGTGACGCTCATGCAGATCGCAGAGCACCTGCTCTCGACAATAGGTCACACACCACTGGTCCGGCTGTGCAAGCTTGCCCGTAACCTCGATGCGGAGGTTGCGGTCAAGGTCGAGTTCCTCAATCCCAGCGGAAGCATCAAGGACCGCATAGCGCTGCGAATGATCGAGGACGCGGAACGTGCCGGAGTCCTTCGGCCCGGAATGGAGATCGTCGAGGCCAGCACCGGAAATACGGCGGTGTCGCTCGCATTCGTTGGGGCAATCAAAGGGTACCGCGTTCATCTGTTCATTCCTCGCAAAGCGTTCAGCGAAGAACGGGTGAAGCTTATGACGAGCTTCGGAGCTGTCGTCACTCTGGTGGAGAGCGACAGTGCCGGGGACACCACTCCCGATCGGGCTTCCGGCGGCGGTCTGCATGGGAGCGTCGTGGAGGTGACGCCGCGCGTGCGGTGTCTCCAGCGCGAGTGTTCATCGCCCGACGTCTGGTGGGCACGCCAGTTCAGCAACCCCTCCAACGTGGCGGCACACGTCGACGGGACGGGCCGCGAGATCATCGAGCAGACGGATGGATACGTCCATGCGTTCGTGGCGGCGATCGGCACCTGTGGCACGTTGATCGGAGTCGCCCAGGCTCTCCGCGGTCGCAACCCGGATGTTCAGATCGTTGCGGTTGAACCAAGAGCGCAGCCCGTAATCCAGGACGGCAAGCTCATGGTCCCTGTCGTCGAGGGTATTTCGGGGGGGCTCCTCGCCCAAATGGTGGATCAGCGGGTCGCTACCCGAATCATCCGGGTCTCTCAAGATGAAGCGATCGCCATGGCCCACCGGCTTTCCGAGGAGGAAGGGCTCCTCTGCGGGCTCTCCTCCGGCGCGAACGTGTTGGCGGCCCTTGAAGTCGCCCGCGAACTCGGGCACGGGCAGCGCGTGGTCACCGTCCTGCCCGACAGCAGGGATCGGTACTTGTTCAAAGAACAACTAACTACGTGAAGCCACCACCTGGCCAGCCGCCGTGAACACAGCCACAAGCATCGCCCAGTTCCGAAAGGAACTTCCACAGCTCGAAGGCAAAATCTACTTGGACCACGCCGCCTCTTCCGTCGTTCCGGCGAGCGTGACGAACGCTTGTGTCGAAGGCGTGACGGTCCAGAGCGAGTACTCACTGAGCAGCGAATCGAGGGGGCGCTGGTCAAGCCTAAGGCACGAGACCCGGAAGGCGGCGGCGGATCTGATCGGGACCTCTCCCGACCATATCGCCTTCGTCCAGAGCACCTCGGCAGCTCTCTCCATTGTCAGCCTGGCCATTCCCTGGAAGGGCGGCGAGAACGTCGTTGCGTGCGGGATTGACAATCCCGCTGCAGTGGTGCCATGGCAGAACCTCGGTCATCTGGGAATCGAACTGCGGTACCTCCCCGCGAATCGAGATGACCTCGTGGACCTTAGTGCCCTTCCCGGCCTGGTCGATGCGCAGACTCGATTGGTGGCATTGAGTCTGGTCCAGTATGCCACGGGGCAGCGTCTGGACTTGGCAAGGGTAGCCGAGTTCTGCAGGCCTCGTGGCATCCTCGTATGCGTAGATGCCGTCCAGGCGGTGGGTGCTGTACCAGTCGACGTCGGTTCCCTGGGGGCCAACTTCCTAGCGTTCGGCGCACAGAAGTGGCTCATGGGGCCCAGGAACATAGCCCTCCTCTATGCCGACGATGTGGCCCTCGAGCAGGCTCGCTCACCCATCGTTACAGAGAGCAATGTCGAGGACATCCGGGTGGAGGAGGAGCTCCCGACATCGGGAGTGCCGCGCCTCAAGGTGGGCGAGCACGCCCTGAAATTGGAGGCCGTCCCCTACAACAACTTTCCTGGCGTTCTCGGTCTGCGGCAGGCATTGGAGAACATCCGCACGATTGGGCCGACCGCCATTCACCAGCGCGTCCACGAAGTGACGGACGAGCTGTGCGAGGCGCTGAAGGAATTCCAGGGACGGGTGATCAGCCCGCGGGGGGACGGTGAGTGGTCCGGGATTGTGACCCTCGAGGTGACCGGTGCCGATCCCCGCGACCTCGTCCGGAGGCTCCGTGAGGAGGCCGTCTATGTCGCGGTGCGCAAGGGACGCGTACGGATAAGTCCACACTACTACAACAGCGCAGCGGAGATCCGGGCCTTTCTGTCCACATTGAGCCGGGAGGTCAGGTCCACGTCGTGATGCAGATCCGGGAGGACAATATATGGTGAAGCGACTGCTCGTGGCACGGGCTTTCCTGGGGGCGGTCCTGGCAGGATGGAGCATCCATGGGTGGTTGCTGGTGCCGGTGACCGCCCAGCAGATGCCGTCCACGAAGATCACTGCCCTAGAGGCTGTGGGCTCCCTGGCGGATCGTATCCGTGAGATGTCTGCGAACCTCTGGGTCTATGCGGAGCCGGCGCTCAAGGAAGAGGCTTCTGCCGAACTGCTCTCCGGCATCCTGGAGGCGGAAGGCTTTGCGGTGGAGAAGGGCGTGGCCGATATGCCCACCGCCTTTGTCGCTTCGTTCGGGACCGGACATCCAATCGTCGGGATTTTGGCGGAGTACGACGCCCTGCCGGGGATCGGGAACGCTGTGGTACCACGAAGACAGGCCCGGGAGGACGGCAATCCCAATGGCCACGGTTGCGGGCACAATCTTTTCGGTGCAGGATCGGTCGCCGCGGCCATTGCCGTCAAGCGGACAATCGAACAGCACGAGTTGTCCGGGACCATTCGCCTCTACGGAACCCCCGCTGAAGAAACCGTAGTGGGGAAAGTTTACATGGCCAAGGCTGGTCTTTTCGACGACCTAGATGCAGCACTCGATTGGCATCCGGGGGTGGAGACAATGGTCAGCAACCAGTCGGGCCAGGCCATGAACAACTTCGAGATGGAGTTCTTCGGCCAAGCTTCTCACGCCGCTTCGGATCCGTGGAATGGGCGTTCGGCACTGGACGCGGTGGAGTTGATGGACTTCGGGGCCAACCTCATGCGGGAGCACATCCGGCCTACCGCCCGGATCCATTACGTGATCCCCAGCGCAGGGGAGGCCCCCAACGTCGTGCCGGAGTACGCTCGGGTCTGGTACTACGTCCGGGACACGGCCCGTGCCCCCGTGGAGGCTGAGTATCGCTGGCTATTGAACATCGCCGAAGGGGCGGCACTGGCAACCGACACCCAGCACAAGGTGACTCTCCTCACGGCCGTTCATCGGAAGCTCCT
>JBDHKE010000071.1:0-19132 GCA_039586555.1 Gemmatimonadota bacterium
GTACTGGCGACCGATGGCCTCGTGGCTGAAGTCGATGGTGGTGGAGATCCGCAGGCCCGGCCCGGGGGCCGCCACGTACGACTCCCCCCTCGTGAGGTTGATGGACACGGGCTCCGAAACCTTGAGGACCCTGGCCGGAGCGTCCTGCTCGACGACTCCGGCGTCCGCGATGGCGCGGAAGTAGTCCGAGAAGCTCCCGTCCCGGATGGGCGGCTCGGGCCCCGACAGGTCCAGAATCACGTTGAACACGCCGTGCGCCAGGAGCGCCGCCATGACGTGCTCCACCGTGAGGACCCGGGTCTCGCCGGAGCCGATGCTCGTTCCCAGTTCCGTCCCGACCACGTGGTCCAGATCGGCAGGGATCTCCGGGGTGCCCTCCACGTCCAACCGCCTGAAGCGGATCCCCGTGTCGGTCGGGGCCGGCCGGAACGTGAGGGTCGCACTCTCACCGGAGTGAACGCCGTACCCGTCCAGCGCGACCTCTCGGCCCACGGTCCGCTGAGCCTCACCCATGGAGTCGAAGCGTCTCCTCGTCCTGGTTCGTGTCGATGCCCGGAGCGGACCCGCGGGGGGAGCTCCAGGTCCCGCCCACACATCAACGACCAGGATCCCCCCTTCGGGGACCCTGGCCAGTCAAGCCTAAGAATCTAACATGAAAATGGCCCCTGCGCCCGTGCCCGGTCCTCCTGGGTTGGGGACGCTCTTCCGGTCTGATCCACTGTCCTCCGCCCGGTCCCAGCGGACGTTCCGGGACGGACCGAATCTCGCCCGTGCTCCCGCCCCGACGCCGTGGGCGATGGGTCAGGCGTCACCCGCTCCGCTTCCCGAGGCGCGTTCCAGCTCGTCCAAGCGAGCCTCCAGCGTACGAACCTGTCGCACCAGCTCCGGGAGCTTGAACATCTGGGTCATTCCCCGCAGGTACTGCCCCCGGGGCCGGGCTGGGAAGCCTACCACGGGTTCCCCGGCGGACACATCGCCGATCACGCCGGCCTGGGCGCCGATGCGCGCCCCCGGGGCGATCTCCAGGTGCCCCACGAGACCGGCCTGCCCGCCCAGCATGGCGCCATCCCCGATGCGTGTGGAGCCCGCCACGCCTACCTGGGCCACGACGATCGCCTTCGAGCCGACCCGCACGTTGTGTCCGAGATGGACGAGGTTGTCCAGCTTGGTGCCCGCACCCACTTCGGTCCGCCCGATGGAGCCTCGATCGATACAGGAATTCGCGCCGATCTCCACGTCGTCTCCGATCGTGCAGCTGCCGACCTGGGGAACCTTTCGGTGCTCCCCTTCGTGGAACACGTAGCCGAAGCCGTCCACGCCGAGCCTCACCCCCGCGTGAAGGATGACCCTTTCGCCGATGACGGTTCGGGGGTAGAGGACCACGTGGGGATGCAGGAGGGCCCCGGCTCCGATCACGCTCCCCTTCCCCACGCACGCGTGCGCTCCGATCCTCGCGCCGTCTCCCACCACCACTTCCTCCTCCAGGACGGCGTAGGGTCCGATGGCCACCTCCCGGCCCAGCCGAACACCCCTGCCCAGCACGGCGGTGGGGTGGATCTCCGGAGTGTCCCTCTCCTCCGGATGGAAGTGGGCGAGGAGCCGGGTGAGGGCGACGTGGGGCTCCCGGACCATCACTCGAGCCTGGGTCACGTCCGAGGCCTCCTCTGCAAGCTCCTGTGAAACCAGGAGCGCCCCGGCGCCGGTCTCCGGCAGGAAGCGCAGATAGCGACGATCCGCCAGGAAGCCCAGCTCCCGGGGCCCGGCCTGGAAGACCGGAGCCACGTCCCGGACCACCACGGCGGGGTCTCCCGACAGCTCCCCACCCACCAGGCTGGCCACCTGGGCCACCGTGAGGCTACGGTCCTCGGTCCCTCTGCCGGCCCGCATCGCGTCGCTCATGCTCCTCCTCCATCGTGACTCGGGTTCGCCCGCGTCCGGCGGGGGCCCCACCAAGAGAAAGGGGCCCGGGCCATCTCCGAAGAGACGCCCCCGGGCCCCGAGGTGTCATCGGCAGCCGGGCTACTGACGCCCGTCTCCCGTGCTCGTCCTCAGACGGTCGATCACCTGCTGCGTCAGATCCATCGCCGGGTCCGCCGCGATGATGGCCCCCGCGGCCACATCGAAGATCATGGCATAGTTGCCTTCGGCGCGGATTGCCTCGATGACCCCGTTGATCTCGTTCATGATAGGCTCGAGGAGCTCCTGCCTCCGCTGACTCGCCTGCTGGTCCAACTCCTCGACCCGACTCTGATAGGCCTGCTGTCTCTGGCGAATCTCCTCTTCCCGGTTCTGCTTCGCCTCGGCGGAGAGCGTCAGCTGCTGCTGGTCGAACTGGGTGATAAGGTTCTGGATGCCCTCGGCCATCTGCTGCAGCTCTGCGCGGTACCGCGCCATGTCTCGCTCGAACTGGTCCTCGGCTTCGCTAGCGCCCGGTGCCTGCTCGATGATGGCCTGAGAGTTGATGAAGCCCAGTCGGGTTGCGGTCTGGCCCTCGACCTGGAACAGGGGGCCGAACAGCAGTGCCATTCCGGCCACAAACGACAATGCACGCATGAACTCTATCTCCCTTCGTTTCACCCATCCGGGCTCAGAAGCCCGGTCCCATCCGGAAGTGGAACTGCCAACCCGGCGGGTCCTTGTCGAATCCGTACGCATAGTCCAGTCCCAGGGGCCCGAACGGCGTCACCAGCTGCAGTCCGATTCCCGCTCCCCGGAATAGACGGGACGGATCCGCGTTTCCCGGCTCTTGCCACACGCTTCCGGCGTCGTAGAACAGGGACACCGAGAGGTTGTCGTTGAAACGCACCGCATACTCTGCGGTCATGAGCATGAAGGCGTTTCCGAGCCTCTGGACCTCGAAGATCGCCCGATCTCCCCTGGCGAAGTACCCCAGGGGCGTGATCGTGGTCTCGTCGTATCCGCGGAGTCTCTCCCCAAAGTTTACACCGCCCAGCCAGAATTGATCGAAGGGGAACTGCTCGGCATTGCCGAAGATCGCGCCGCCTTTCAGCGAGAGACCCAGGGTCGTGCGGATTCCACCACCCCCAGGCCCACCCCCTCCGAGCGTTCCCGCGGGCACGAACCAGGTCCCCTCGAGGGTCGTCTTCACGAATTCGCCGTCCCCTCCCAAGGGCCCCCCGTTGAACTCGACGTTGACGCTCTGACGGGACCCGGAGGTCGGGAAGAGGGGGTGGTTCAGGGTCTGTCGGAGCAGCCCCAGGCTCAGGGTGCTCTGAGTCCCGGGCTCGCGGCCGAACAATGACGTGTCGTCCACGTCCCTCCGAAGCTGGTACTTGGTCCGGGAGATCGAGTATCCCACCAGCAAGCGAGTGCGAAGGGACCATGGAGTGGCGAATCCGAAGCGGACCAGCGCACCCGTGCGCTTCCGCTCACCCGTGGTGAAGCGGAAGAACCGGTCCCTGGAGTCGAAGAGAGAGATGGTGCCGCTCACCGTGGACTCGAAAAGGGCCGGATCGGTGAAGGTCACCGTGAAGTTGTTGGCGAACTGGCCGAAATCCCAGCGCAGGCTCCCGGACTTCGCCTGACCGAACAGATTGGGCTGGTCGTACCCCAGGAATCCGGCGACGCCGCCGATGCCGCCCACCGCCGTGCCGAAGTTGATGGAGCCAGTCTGGCGCTCCTTCACGTGGAACGTGATGTCCACGTCCCCGGTCTCCGGATTCGGGAGGATGGACGGGAACTCCATGGGCGTCTCGAAGAAGCCCAGGGAGGAGATGCTCTGGTAGCTCTGGATCAGACGCTGCTGAGAGTACACGTCACCAGGGAGGAGGAAGATCTTCTCCCGCACGACCCGGTCGTAGGTGTAGTCGTTTCCCAACACCGCCACCCGACGAACGTACGCGGGCTCGCCCTCCCGAATGCGCCAGCCGACCGCCACCTGGGGGAATCCCGACTCGGGATCGTCCTCGATCTTCTCGACGAACGGAGTCACGGTGGCGTAGAGGTATCCCTCGTTCCGGTACAGCTCCTCCACCTGCGCCGTGGCGCCCTGGAACCTCCCGGCGTCAAAGATCGGCTTCCCCACCACTTCCTCGCCGCCGAATCCCAGGCTCTGGAGCAGACCTCCCCCTGCGGTCTCGAAATAGCCCTCGAGTTGATCCGTGGGAAACCGCCGATTCCCTTCGATGGAGAAGTCCGCGATCCGGTACTGGGCTCCCTCCTCCACCGAGATCTCGAGGTGGGCCTTGCCGGTCTGCGGGTCGACGATCAGCGTGTCGCGGAGCACCATGAAGTCCAGGTAACCCCGACCCGCGTAGTACGCGGGTAGCTTCGTTTCCAGGTCATCCTCGAAGGTGATCTGATCGTAGGTGCCGGAGCGGAACCACCAGAACCCTTCCTGTTTGGTGCCCATGGACCCCCGGAGATCGTCCTCCGAGAACGTCTCGTTCCCGGAGAACGAAATGTGCGCCACTGTCACCCGGTTCCCCTCCGTAACGTCGAGGATCAGCTCAACCTCGTACTCGCTGTCCTCCACGGGATCCAGCCGCTCTTCGATTCGAGCGAACGGGATTCCCTCCTTTGCGAGCTCGGTTCGGATGAAGTCCTTGGCTGCGGCCACGCGGACCGGGGAATAGGCCAAACCGGGTCTCAGACCGGACGTGTCGCGAACCTCCCCTTCGTCCAGGTGCTCGAGCCCGCGGATCGTGACGCGTCGCAGGAGATCCTGCTCCTCGACGGAGAAGACGAGCACCACCGGCGCACCGTCCTGTCCGCCCTCGGCCCTGGGAGTGATGTCGGTGAACTGGCCCGTAGCCCAGAGGGCTTTGATGGCCCGTTGGATGTCCCGGAAGTTCAGCGTCCTACCGGCCTGGAGGCCCAGGGTCCCGAGAATGGCCGGGGTCGGCTGGCGAACGTTGCCTTCCACCGCGATGGAGTCGACGAAGACCCCCACCAGCTCCTGCTCCCCGACCTGGCCGGTGGCGTGAGCCGGGACCAGGAGAACCGACGCCCCCACCAGGGTCGCCGCAGCGGCCCTTCCCACTGAAGATGCGGAGAAAGTCGTCGCTCGAATCACGTCTTGGTGGGAGACTGCGCCCTCAGCGTGAGAGCATCGCCATCGTCGTCCACGCCCACTTCGATCTCATCGCCCGCAGTGAACTCCGCCAAGAGAATCTTCTCGGAGAGCGGATCCTCGAGGTGGCGCTGGATGGCCCGCCGCAGGGGACGGGCTCCGAACTTCTCGTCATACCCCCGCTCCACGAGAAAGTGTACCGCATCGTCCGTGACGCGAAGGGACAGCTCTTCCTCCGCCAGACGGTCCCGAACGTCGCGGAGGAGAATGTGGACGATCTCACCGATCTGTTCCTTGGTGAGCGAGTGGAAGACGATGATGTCGTCCACACGGTTCAGGAACTCCGGATTGAAGGCCCGCTCGATCTCGTCCCGGACTTTCTGTCTCATGACCTCGTAGCTCGACTCGGGGCCCTCGCCCCGCTGGAACCCCAGCACGCCCCCCTTGGTGATGTCCCGGGCACCCAGGTTGGAAGTCATCACGACGACCGTGTTCTTGAAGTCGATGACCCGGCCGTAGTTGTCGGTGAGGTGTCCCTCATCCAGAACCTGCAGCAGGATGTTGAAGACGTCGGGGTGCGCTTTCTCGATCTCGTCGAGCAGCACCACCGAGTACGGACGCCGGCGCACGGCCTTGGTCAGGGCTCCCGAGTCCTCGTAGCCCACGTATCCGGGGGGCGCTCCGATCAGCCGGGACACGGAGAACTTTTCCATGTACTCGCTCATGTCCACCCGAATGAGCGCATCCCGGTCGGCGAACAGGAACTCCGCCAGCGCCCGGGCGAGCTCGGTCTTGCCCACCCCCGTGGGTCCGCTGAAGATGAACGATCCGATGGGACGCCGCGGGTCTTTGAGGCCCGCTCGGCTGCGGCGGATGGCCCGTGAAATGGTGGCGATGGCGTCGTCCTGTCCCACCACCTGCTCGTGGAGCTCCTCCTCCATGTTCACCAGGCGCTCCGTCTCCGCCTGCTTCAGCCGGGTCACCGGAATCCCCGTCCAGCGGCTGACGATGAAGGCCACGTCGTCCGGCGAGATCTCCGGCCGGTGCCTCCGCCGCTCCTCTTCCCACTCTTCGCGGACCCGACGGATCCGCTCCTGAAGCTCCCGCTCCTGATCCCGGAGCTCCGCCGCCCTCTCGAAGTCCTGATCCCGGATGGCTTCTTCCTTCTTCTCGGCGATCCCCGTCAGCTCCTGCTTGAGCTGCTCCGCCTCGGGCGGCGGGACCTGGCTCGCGATGCGCGCGCGCGAGCCGGCCTCGTCGATGACGTCGATGGCCTTGTCCGGCAGAAACCGGTCGGTAATGTACCGGTCAGAGAGCTTCGCAGAGGCCTCCAGGGAGTCGTCGGTGAGAATCACCCGGTGGTGGTCCTCGTAGTGGCTGCGGAGACCCTTGAGGATCTCCACCGTCTCCTCCACCGCGGGGGGATCCACGATCACCGGCTGGAACCTCCGCTCCAGGGCGCCGTCCTTCTCGATGTACTTCCGGTATTCATTGAGTGTCGAGGCCCCGATGCACTGCAGCTCGCCGCGCGCCAGCGCGGGCTTCAGCATGTTCGAGGCGTCGATGGCGCCCTCGGCCGCCCCCGCACCGACGAGCGTGTGCAGCTCGTCGATGAACAGAATGACGTTGCGGTTCTGAGAGATCTCGTTCATCACCGCCTTCAGGCGCTCCTCGAACTGACCCCGGTACTTGGTGCCGGCGATGACGGCGGCCATGTCCAGAGCCAGCACCCTGTGATCCTGGAGCGCGTCGGTGACCTCGCCCCTGGACACCAGCTGAGCCAGCCCCTCCACGATGGCGGTCTTGCCGACGCCGGGTTCCCCGATGAGCACCGGATTGTTCTTCTTGCGGCGACAGAGGATCTCCACGACACGCTGGATCTCGTTGATCCTGCCGATGGTGGGATCCAGCTCGCCCTGCCGGGCCAGGTCCGTGAGATCCCGGCAGAAGTGGTCCAGCGCAGGGGTCTTGGACTTCTTGTCCGTCTTCCCGCTGGCCGGCGTGGGCGAACCGCCCCCGGGGATTCCGGGGGTCTCGCCCGGGCCCATGTCGGATCCCAGGACCTTCAGAGTCTCCGCCCGGGCCTCCTCCAGGCTGACTCCCATGGAGTTGAGGACCTGCGCGGCGATGCCCTTCTCCTCACGCAGGAGTCCGAGCAGCAGATGCTCGGTTCCCACATACGAGTGATTCAACTCGCGGGCCTCGGCCATGGCAAATTCGAGGACCTTTTTGGCCCGGGACGTATAGGGTAGCTCGCCCAGGGCGATCGTCGCCTTCCCCGTCCGAACCGAGTCCTCGACCCTCTCGTGCACCTGCTCCAGGTCGACGCTCAGGTTCGTGAGCACGGCGGCCGCGACGCCCTCGCCCTCCCGCATGAGTCCGAGGAGGATGTGTTCGGTCCCTACGTAGTCATGCTGGAGCCGGATGGCCTCCTCCCGGGCCATGGCCAGGACTTTGCGGACTCGGTCAGTGAAGTTGTAGTTCATCGTCCCTCTCGAACAAGGCAGACCGGCACCTAGGGATGAACGGGGGAATCCGTGCCGGGCTCCTCAGGATCGACGACCGCACCCTCTGAAGCCAGTATGCGGCGCACGTAGGCGGCGCGATGCGCATCACTCTCTGAGGGGGGAAGGTCTCGCCCGGCGGCTTCCTCCAGGTGCGCGGCCTGGGCAAAGATCATGATTTTGTTGAGCGTGTATACACGGACCCCTGGGAGAAGTTTCAGGCTCGAACCCAGGCGAACTCCGCTCAGCAGGTTCATCAGTTCCTCGAAGGAAAGCGCGCGCGCGTGGCGCAGTAAACCATAGGCGCGCCAGATCTTATCCTCGGTCACCGCTGCCGCGTCTCGGAGCAGGACCGTGCGCGCTCTCACCTCGTGCCGGACTACCTGACGGACCATGTCATCCAGGTGATCCACCAGGTCCTCCTCGCTCTTGCCCAGAGTGGTCTGGTTGGAGAGCTGGAAGAAGTTACCTACGACCTCCGATCCCTCCCCGTACAGCCCTCGGAAGGTAAGGCCCACCTGGGCCAGACCCTGCAGGACCTTGCCCACCTCCTTGGTCAGGACGAGGCCCGGCAGGTGCACCAGCACGGAAGCCCGGAGGCCCGTGCCCACGTTGGTGGGGCAGCTCGTGAGGAATCCGAAATCGGGGTGAAAGGCGTAGGGGAGTTCCTGTCCGAGCTCCTCGTCCAGGCGGTCGGCCAGGCTCCAGGCGTCCTGGAGGCGAAGCCCCGAGACCAGCGTCTGCAGCCTGAGATGGTCTTCTTCGTTGACCATGATGCTGAGGGGCTCGGTAGCGGCCATGACCAGCGCGCTGCTCTCGGCCGGCTCCCCACCATTGGTGCCCAAAAGATCCGGACTCACCAGGCGCCGCTCCAGCAGGATGCGTCTCATTCGAACCGGGAGGGAGCGGAGCTCTGCGATCCCCGCGCCACGGAGCAGGCTCGCCTTGGCCGCGGCGGAGCGGACTTGTCCGAGCACCGCCTTGCGGTCGTTCACGCGGGACTGATTCCCGAAGGCGTGACCCTGGAGGTTGCGGGCGAGGCGGACCCGCGTCGACAGCACGATGTCGGACCGCGGCCCACTGCCATCCAGCCAGTCCAGCCCGAAGTCAGGGACGCTCGTCAGGTGTTCCATCGGCAAGGCGTTCCGGATCCTGAACGAAGTGTCCAGTGGAAATCAAGGCAGCACGAGCCCGACATCTCTTCGTTACCCCACCTTCGGCTCGAGAGCCCGAATCTGGTCTCGAATCTCGGCCGCTCGCTCGAAGTCCTCCGCCGACACGGCGCGTTCCAGCCTCCTCCGCAGGCCACCGAGCCTTCGTTGTACATCGGCCGAGGAGGGGTCGGGAGGCAAGTAGACCTTTCCCATGTGCTCCGAGCCGCCATGGATCCGTCGCAGCAGATTCCGGATTTGCTGCTCGAACGACACGTAACAGTGCGGGCATCCCAGGCGGCCGGTTCTCCGGAACTCGGAGAACTCCAAGCCGCAGAAGGAGCACGGCTGGGAGCGGGGCTTGGATGGCTCCGGTGGGTCCTCCTTTCCCATCTGCGCCAGAAACTCCGTCACTGGCAGCTTCGAGGACAGCGGCTGCGTCTCCAGGCCCTTCTCGCCGGCGCACCGCTCACAAAGATGGTGCACGGACATCTTGTTGTTGACGATCTGGGTCAGGTGAACGACCGCATTGCCAGAGCCACAGTTATCGCAGACCATCGTCTCAATGCTATTCAGGCCACTTCTTCCACGCCCAGACGCCCGTCCTTCAGGAGCAAGATCCGGTCCGCACGGGCCGCCAGCTCCCGGTTGTGCGTCACCAGGACCATGGAGAACTCCCTTCTCTTCTGGATCTCGAACAGGAGATCATGAAGGCGCTCGCTCGTGTGCTCGTCCAGGTTCCCCGAGGGCTCGTCCGCCAGCAGGATCAGGGGCTCGTTCGCCAGTGCCCGAGCCACGGCGACCCGCTGCTGCTCGCCTCCTGACAGCTGCCATGGTTTGTGCTGCAGGCGGTCGCCGAGCCCCACGGCGGCTAGAATCTCTCCAGCCCGAGCCGCGGCGTCATCCCGGGTCCAGCCCGCGATGAGACACGGCATCATCGTGTTCTCCAGCGCCGTGAACTCGCGGAGAAGGTGGTGAAACTGGAACACGAAGCCGATGTGACGGTTGCGCACCCCTGCCACGACGGTGTCGTCCATGTGCGACAGGGGCTCTCCACCCACCAGCACCTCCCCCGAGGTCGGGCGGTCCAAGGCCCCGAGCAGGTGCAGCAGAGTCGATTTCCCCGCACCGCTCGCGCCCACGACCGCTACGGTCTCCCCCGGCTCAACGCGGAGGTCTACCCCCT
Organism: Gemmatimonadota bacterium; assembly: GCA_039586555.1. GTDB lineage: Bacteria > Gemmatimonadota > Gemmatimonadetes > Longimicrobiales > Gaopeijiaceae > JBDHKE01. Next base: position 9,874 of record JBDHKE010000071.1, read on the forward strand.
GCAGAACCCTGAGTTCACTCCCGTCCCCCGATCGGAAGTTCTTCACCAGCGACCGGGACTCGATGGGCGCCGGTCCGTTCTCACTCATGACGGGGGGCGTTCCCTTCTCACTCATGCCGGATCGCCTCCACCGGCTCCAGGTGTGAAGCCTGCAGGGCCGGGTAGATCGTGGCGGCGAACGCCACCACGATGCTCGCCACCGTAATGAGCGCGACATCCACCAGGTGGAGGGACACCGGAAGCCGGTCGACGAAGTAGACGTCGGGAGGAATGGTGATGATCTCGTAGCGATCCAGGATCCAGCACAGAACCACGCCGGCCGTCATGCCCACCACCGTTCCGATGACCCCGATCCACAGGCCCTGGAGCATGAAGACCCGGAGAATGCTGGAATCGGTCATGCCCATGGACTTGAGGATCCCGATCTCCCGGGTCCGGTCCACCACCACCATGACCAGAGTGCTGATGATGTTGAAGGCGGCCACCACCACGATGAGGAACAGGATCACCGCCATGGCTAGCTTCTCGAGCTTGAGCGCCGAGAACAGGGCGTTGTTCGTGGTAATCCAGCTCTCCACGAAGTAAGGATAGCCTCCCAGCTTCTCCCGGATGGAATCCCCCACCTCGGTGGCAACCCAGGGATCCTCGATACGGGCGCCGATCCCCGACACCCGGTCCGTCTCCCGAAGATCCAGAAGGGTCTGAGCGTCCTCGAGGCGGGTGTAGATGTTCCCTACGTCGTAGTCGTACATGCCGGTGGTGAATGTCCCGGTCACCTCGAACTGCCGGAGCGCCGGGCGGAGCGCTCCGAAGGGATCCGTGCGGTAGTTCTCCAGAGCGATGAGCAGCAGGGTATCCCCGGGGAACACCTGCATGCGAGCCGCCAGCCGGCTCCCCAGGATAAGGGGCGGCAACCCCGATTCGGGCGGCTCCAGGTTGAGCACTCCCTCCCGGATCTCGGACTCCATCACCGTGATGGGGATGTCGTCCAGCTCCAGGGAGACCCCGTACAGGTTCGCGGGCTGGGCGTAGTCCTGCCGGTAGATGGCCACCTGGGTCAGGATGAACGGCGCTGTGGCCACCACCCCGCCGACCTCCACCACCTGGTCCCGGACCTCCCGCCAGCTCTCCATCCTGAGAGCGGTACCCCGCTCCAGGATGAGGACGTGGGGCGTGGAGTCCAGGATCTTCTGGCGGAGATCTTCCTGCGCACCGGTCATCACGGCGATCACGACGATGAGGGCCATCACGCCCAGGATGACCCCGCCCAGGGCGATCCAGGTGATCAGCGAAAGGAACTGGCCCCTCTTTCTCGAGCCCAGATAGCGGCGGGCGATGTACCACTCCAGGTGGTTCCTTCCCTTCCTCCTTCCCCCGCCCTTGCCATCCATGCTCTCGCCCGTCATTCCTGCTCCGGCCTCAGAGTCGGAAAGAGGATCACGTCCCGAATTGAAGACTGATCCGTCAGGACCATGGTGAGGCGATCCACCCCGATCCCCACACCCCCCGTGGGGGGCATGCCGTACTCCAGCGCTCGGATGTAGTCCTCGTCGATCGGGTGCGCTTCCAGGTCTCCGCCCGCTCTCAGGCGGGATTGATCCTCGAAGCGGGCTCTCTGGTCGATGGGATCGTTGAGCTCCGAGAAGGCGTTGGCCAGCTCCTGCCCCGCGACGAAGAGCTCGAACCGCTCGGTGAGGGTGGGGTCTCCCCTCTTGGCCTTGGCGAGGGGGCTCAGCTCCTTCGGGTAGTCCACGACGAACGTGGGTCGTACCAGCTTCGGTTGGATCAGGGCCTCGAAGAGCTTGTCCATCAGCTTGCCCCGGCTCGCCGTCTCCAGGTCGGCCAGGTGCAGCCGGTACGCGCGATCTCTCAACTCCTCGTCCGTTAGAGTTCTAGGGTCCGCACCCAGCGTGTGGCCCAGGGCGTCGATGAGGCTCAGCCGGGCGAAGGGAGGCTCGAAGGAGGTGGAGGCCCCCTGGTACGTGATGTCCAGCCAGCCCACCGACCCCTTCACCGTGTACACGAGCAGGCGCTCCACCAGGTTCATCATGTCTTCGTAGTCCGCAAAGGCCTGATAGAACTCCAGCATGGTGAACTCGGGGTTGTGGAAGCGGTCGATCCCCTCGTTGCGGAAGTCCTTGCCGACCTCGTACACGCGGTCGAGGCCTCCGACGATCAGCCGTTTCAGGTAGAGCTCGTCCGCGATGCGCAGGTAGAGGTTCGTATCCAGCGCGTGGTGACGGGTGACGAACGGTCGTGCCGCCGCACCTCCGTAGAGGGGCTGGAGGACGGGCGTCTCCACCTCCAGGAAGCCCTCCCCGTCCAGGAACTCCCTGAGATGCCGAACGATGCGGCTGCGGACACGAATTGCCTCACGGACCTCGGGATTCACCGCCAGGTCCGCGTAGCGCTGGCGGTAGCGACCCTCCACGTCCGAGAAGCCGCTGTGCACGATTCGCTCACCGGTCTCGGGGTCCGTCTCGGTCTTCCCCAGGGGAAGCGGCCGCAGCGACTTCGTCAGGAGCCGCCACTGCGTCACCCGGACCGTCACCTCTCCCATGCGCGTGCGAAACAGCGGCCCCTCGACGCCGATCCAGTCTCCCAGATCGAGGAGGGAGAGGTTGTCGAAGCTCTCCTGCCCCAGCACGCTTCTGCGAAAGTAGATCTGGATCCGACCCCCGCCGTCCTCGATGTGGGCGAAGGAGGTCTTGCCGTGGCTGCGGTAGCTCACGATTCGCCCGGCCACCGACACCGTCGTCCCGTGCCCCTCCTCATCCAGAGCGTTCGCTCGCTCCTCCTCCTCGAAGAGGGCAATGCCCTCGGACGCTTCGTGGGTGCGTCGGTAGGTGTAGGCGAAGGGCTCGATACCCCTCTGGCGAAGAGCCTCCAGCTTCTCCCGGCGAGCTTGGAGTACCCGGGTCAGCTCCTCATTCATGCCATCGCCATCGCGCCGAACTTCTTCAGGTATACCTCGATGAACGGGTCGAGCTTGCCGTCCATCACGCCGTAGACATCCGAGATCTTAAGTTCGGTGCGGTGGTCCGCCACCATGGTGTAGGGCGCGAAGACGTACGAACGAATCTGGTTTCCCCAGGAGATGCCGGCCTTCGTGGCCTCCACAGCGGCCTTTTCCTTCTCCCGCTCCTCCATCGCTCTCTCGTACAGGGCTGCCCGCAGCATCTTCATGGCCGTCGCCCGGTTCTTGTGCTGCGAGCGCTCCTGCTGGCACGACACCACGATCCCCGTGGGAGCGTGGGTGATGCGGATGGCCGAGTCGGTCTTGTTGACGTGCTGGCCCCCGGCCCCGGACGCCCGGAAGGTATCGACGCGCAGGTCCGCCTCGTCGATGTCGATCTCGATTTCGTCGTCCACTACTGGATAGACGAAGACGCTTGCGAAAGAGGTGTGGCGCCGGGATTGGGAGTCGAATGGCGAGATCCGCACGAGCCGGTGGATGCCCTTCTCGGCCTTCAGGTATCCGTAAGCCCAGTCGCCCTGGATCTCCAGGGTGACGTCCTTGATCCCTGCCTCCTCGGCGGGCTGCAGATCGAGCACGCTGACCTCAAAGTCCCGGCGCTCGGCCCAGCGCGTATACATGCGCATGAGCATCTCGGCCCAGTCCTGGGACTCGAGACCCCCGGCTCCGGGGTGTACGGTGAGTATCGCGCTCCGGTGGTCGTCTTCACCCTGGAGCATGGTCTTGAGCTCCAGGCGCTCCACGGACCGCTCGAGCTCGTCCAGCTCTTCTTCCCACTCGGCGGCGAGCTCGTCGTCCTTCTCCCCTTCCAGCAGGTCGGCCAGCTCCCGAAGATCCGCGGTCTTGCCCCGGAGCTCCTCCCACGGGTCCACCCAATCCTTGAGGCGGTTGGCCTCGGCGATCAGCTCCCGGGCTTGGTCGGGCCGCTCCCAGAAACCCGGCTCGGCCATGACACGGTCCAGTTCCTGGAGGCGTTTCTCCCTGGTCTCCAGGTCAAAGGAACCCCCTGAGCTCTGAGACGCGCTCCTCGAGCTCTGCCAGCAGCTGAAGGCGCTCCTGGTTCACCAGCGTACTCCCGTCAATGTTGCCGCCCGGCGCGGTCCGCCGGTCGGATCTGGCACGCACGGACGAGGGGCCGCCCTCGAGGACGGCCCCCGACAGTCCCGACGCGCTCAGGATGTACCCCGCCGTCGTCCATGGTTCCTGCGTCCCATCCGGCCGCCGGATGTGCCCAGGCTCAGGTCCTGCGGGGACGGTGCCCTAGAACACCTCACGCCCCTCAGCCAGGATCTCGTTCAGCGCATCCCGGAAGTACGGCGTGCTCTCGGCCAGCTCCTTTCCGATCTGCTCGACATACTCCCCCCAGGACTTCTTGATCTCATCGTCGAAGACCTCCGCCAGCGTCCCCGTTTCGAGGGCCTCCCGGTGACGAGCGGGATGGTACGCGATCATGTCGGACACCAGCACGCGGGCCAGGCGCTCCGCCCGCTCCTCCGGATCCCGCCGCCCGAACCGGATGCGCGGCGGCGCCGGGGGGGCCTCCATGGGCGCTCCCGGAGGCGCCTCCCAGGGAGCCGCTGCCGGAGGCGTAGTCGGGGTCTCGTAGACTCCGGGCTCGCTCGCGACTTCGGCCGGGTATTCCGGGATCTCCGGGGTTTCTTCCTCCACGGGGGCCACAGGCGCTTCGGGGGTTTCCACCAGGGCGGACGGGGCGGGCACCTCCTCGAATCCGGGGGGCTCTGCCGTGGACACCGGGGGCTCGTGGCGCTTCCAGGCATCGGCATCCGGCTCCGCCCACTCGACGGCTCTTCCGGATCCCTCGGTCAGCTCCTCCGGGATGGCGACCTGGAACACCCTCGCGCAGACGCTGCATTGGGCGTGGACCCCCCCCACCGGTACCTTGCGCGAGTCCACGGGAAAGTTCGTCCGGCACGCCGGACAGCGCACCGTGAACACGAGAGGATTAGGCGCTTGGGACACGAACTCTGCGGTCATGGTCTCGTCAGCTCTCCCCCTCCGAGGGAGCGGTGGCCGAGACCACGCGATCCCTCGGTGACAACTGCCTGCGATCGACGACGAACACGGATCCTGGCAGCGTTTTGGCGTAGCCCTTCATCTCGGCAGCCAGCTCGCTGGCCTCGGCCGTGTGCGAGAATGCGTGAAGTTGGTTCGTCACGATCCCGATCGAAAGGGTCATGAGCGGGACTCTGTAGAGAGTGCCCCGCCGGTCTTTCCCCATGAAGTACCCCGCCCGACGATCGTCCTCTTCGTACTGGAACGGGATGAGCTCGTCGAAGACCTGGATGATCTGATCGCAGCAGGTCTCGATGAACCTCGGATGGATGATGAAGATGAAATCGTCACCGCCAATGTGGCCGACGAACCCCCCAGGAGCGAGGGCCCGGACGAGATCGCGCAGGATCCTCGACACAAGAAGGATCACCCGGTCGCCGTTGTTGTAGCCATAACGGTCGTTGAACTCCTTGAAACTGTCGAGATCCGCGTAGCACACCGCGAACTCCTCGCCGGTGTGGATCCGCTCCCCGATCTCTCGCTCGATCTGGAAGGTGCCCGGGAGTCGGGTGGTGGGATGGACGCTCACATCCCGGCTCGCCCGGCGCAGCGCCAGCTCGAAGCGAAGCCAGTTCTCCCGTTCGGGTCCGGGCTCGCTGAGCACCTCGTCGGCGCCGGCCTCCAGTCCCTCGGCCGCCAGCTCCTTGGCGTCCGGAGCGGCCAGCATGACCACGGGGACGATGCCCGTGAACGCATCGCTCTTCAGACGGGAACAGAGCTCTACCACCGCATCGCCCTGATTCCTGGCGTCCAGTACGATGCAGGCCGGATAGGACCGGTTCACGAGGGAGATGACGGTCTGGGCCGATTCCACCGGCAGAAGCCGCAGCCCCCGCACGCTGCAGAACCGCTGCACAAGGTCCGGCAGGGTGTCGCCGTCGTGTCCCAGATAGACGAGCGTGTTCTCAAACGCCATGGGCGAAGTGCCCTCCGGCCGAGCGTGGGATGAAGGTGCCCAAGCGTAAATCTACCCTTGTTGAGTGTCAAACGACCGTCATGGAGAGGCAGACGATGTCAATGCGCGCCCTTCGATCAGAACGAAGTCGATGCGCCGTTCTTCCTTGTCCACCCTCGCCACCTGCACCTGAACCCGGTCCCCCAGCCTGAAGGTCCGACCGGAGCGGGATCCTGTGAGGGCATAGGCTTCCTCGTGAAGCTCGTAGTAGTCATCGTGGAGGGCACTGACGTGGACCAGCCCCTCGACGAAGTAGTCCTCGAGGAGCACGAAGAATCCGAAGGCCGTCACGCCGGACACGGTGCCCCAGAAGTCTTCCCCCAGATGACGCTTCATGAACTCGATCTTCTTCAGCTCCACGCTGTCTCGCTCCGCTTCCGCGGCCACCCGCTCCCGAGCGCTACAACGCTCCGCGACGGCCGGGAGACCACCGGAGAACCACTCCTCCGGAACGGGGCGTCTCTCCACCACCGCTCGCACCAGCACACGGTGGGCCAGAAGGTCCGGATACCGCCGAATGGGTGAGGTGAAGTGGGTGTACGAGCGAAGAGCGAGCCCGAAATGACCCAGATCCTCGGCGTCGTACCGGGCTCGGCTCATCGACCGCAGCACGACAGTGGAGACCAGCGGTTCCTCCGGCCTCCCCTCCACCCGATTCAGGATCTTCTGCAGATGCCTGGGGCCCACCTTCTTCTGGGGCAGGTGATATCCCAGCGTCGAGAGGAAGCGACGGAGCGGGTCCAGGCGGTCCCGGGGAGGGGGCTCATGGACGCGGAACAGCAGGGGAAGCTCCCTTCCCTTCGCCTCCTCCCCGACAAGGGTGTTGGCCAGTAGCATGAACTCCTCGATGAGCCGATGGCTGCCCAGTCGCATCCTCCTCTGGATATCCAGGGGCTCACCTCCTTCCCCCAGCTCCACTCTGGCCTCAGGCAGGTCGAAATCCAGCGAGCCGCGGCTGGCTCGACGATCCAGGAGCTTCCGCGACAGGCGGCCGAGCGCCTTCAGCGCCTCGTCCGTGGGCTCGTCCACGGAGGTCGTTCCCGTAAGAACCTCCTCGACCTCCTCGTAGTTGAGCCGGTGCCGGCTCCTCACCAGGCAGCGCTCGAAGTGGTGGGACACCACCTCCCCCTCGTCGTCGAGTCCCACGAACACCGACACGGCGGCCCGGTCCTCGCCTGGAAGCAGGGAGCACGCCCCGGACGAGAGGGCTTCGGGCAACATGGGGATCACGCGGTCCACCAGATACACGCTCGTGCCTCGACCGAGCGCCTCCAGGTCGAGAGCGCCTCCAGGCTCCACGTAGTGCGAGACGTCGGCGATGTGGATGCCCACTTCCCACAGGCCTTCGCCGGCGGGCCGGACGGAGAGCGCGTCGTCATGATCCTTGGCGTCCACGGGATCGATGGTGAAGACGTGGAGATCCCTGCGGTCGTGACGCGTGGGGTCGTGGGAAGGATCCGCGCGGGCCCGGGCGCGAGCCTCTTCCTCCACGGCCGCCGGAAACTCCACGGGCAGCCCGTGGTGGTAGATGATCGCCAGGACGTCCACGCCGGGATCGTGCATGAGCCCCAGAACTCGCTCCACCTCCCCCACCGGCCCCAGCTTGCGGTCCCCGTACGATCGGATCCGGGCTACGACGACGTCACCGTCTTCGGCCTCCAGGGCACCAGCAGGGGGGATGAACACGTCCCGATGAAGCCGTCGGTCGTGCGGAACCACGAAACCGTAGCCGCGGTCCCGATGGTAGGTCCCCACGATGGTGGGGTGGGCCCGCTCCAACACCTTGATCACCCGCCCCGTGGGCTGACTCCCCCGAGGCCGACCCTCCACTCGGGCCACGACCTGGTCGCCGTCCATGGCCGAGTCCAGGACCGCGGCGGGCACGAACACATCCTGCTTCTCCTGGGGAGAGACAACAAAGGCGTCGCCCGAACGAATCACCTGGAGGCGCCCCACCACCAGGCTGATCGTCTCCGGAACCGCATAGCGATTGCCCTTCACGCGGTAGAGCTGACCCTCGCGCTCCATGGCGGCCAGTCGTTTCCTGAGGGCCCTGTAGAGGCGGGCGGGGACACCAAGGCCCCGGGCGATCTCCTTGGTCTTGAGGGGTCCTCGCCCGGAGGAGCGAACGTGGGCCGCGATGTGCTCCCGTGTGGGAACCCCTTGGCGCTCGGGAGTCATCTGGGAATGCGGACCTGGATCGCCCATGCTCCTGCGGGCTCCAGGGGAGTCACGACGATTTCCAGCTCCTCGCTCTCCCGTCCCATGGCGCGAAGGCGGGTGGAGATCACCCCGTCCACGGCGCTGATGAGGTGGTTCGCGATGAGCAATCCGATCATGGTGGTGGACCGGCGGAGGTTCTCGTCGCTATCGGCGATGAGGTCCACGAAGGTCGCCTGCTGGAGGGTGTTGCCTCCCCAGTTCCAGGCGAAGCGAGCGGCGTAGCTACGTTCCCGGTAGTAGCCGATGGCCCGAGCGTACTCCGGCGTGTCCTCGGCCGGGATCCCGTTGCCTTCGGCGGGGAAGAAGATGTCGCGCGCCAGCTTCCAGATCGACCCGTTGAAGGTCGTGGTGTCGGTTTCGGGCTGGATGCCCGTCCGCTGTGGATCCCGGTCGAAGGCGCCCGACGCCTCGAATTTCGTCAGAGCCTCGTAGTACTCGAAGTCTCCGTCCACCCGGGGGCCCTGACTGATGCGCCGCGCCACGTCCCAGGCGAGATCCCGATAGCGCTCCTGGAGATCCTTGCCCCGGTTGCGCCGGTCAAAGAACTGCACCCAGCCCCACGCCTCGAGAGCGATGTACGCGATCCACCGCTCCTGGCCAAGGATTCGCTGAGTCGCTCCCGGGACGATGGCCGAATAGGCGAGGGCCCGCCCGGGAGACAGAGAGACCTCGGCGATGGCCTGCTCCACCGAGGACGGCGCCGAGTCCAGCGAGACGACCCGACAGAGGCGGCCGTCCTCCCGCACCCGGACGCTCCGCGGCGCCGTGGACGGGCTATTGCCAGGTGGCCGGTTCCGCGAGGTGCCTTCCCCCGGAAGAGGCATCACGGGACCCAGGCCCGCCGAAGGCGGCGGAGCCAGGCAGCCGGCGCTCTGGGCCGCCGTGCCCGCGAAGCCGCCCAGCGTCAGAAGGAGTACGCCAGCGGCGCCAGCGCTCATCGGCTTCATGTCAGAACACGACCCCGAAAGTGATGTGCACGGGCTCGCTGTCGCCCAGGCCGCTGTCTGCCAGGGATCGGGCGATGCCCAGGT
>JBDHKE010000183.1:0-4793 GCA_039586555.1 Gemmatimonadota bacterium
AAGCCGAGAGGAGAGAACAGCTCAAGACCATCCGAGTGAAGCTCGAGAAGCAGATTTCGGTCTCACGGGTGGACATCGAAGCCTTCGACGTCAACCAGTTCGTGCGGAAGAACCGTGTGCTCCTGCAGACGGCGACCTCACTTTCGATGGTGTGCCAGGAACCGTTTCCAAACTGGGAAACCGATTTCAAGGCGCTCCCGTCGCAGATCAGACAGAGACTCTTTCTGAAGATTGCATCGATCTAGTGCTCATCGACGGCGTGTGACCGTGGCCACGACTCAATGGCGTGCGCAGCGCAGGGCGTCCGCCAGAACCGCCTCCACCTCCGAAGGCTCGATGGGATGCACGAGGTAGTAGAAGATCCCCTTCTGTCTGACACGCCTCTCCAGTTCCAGGGAGTCTTCCTCTGCGATCACGATCACCGGCAGGTCGCTTCGCACGGCACGGATCAGGGGGATCACGTCCAAGTTGGCGAGCGAGCGTTGCCCCACTCCGAGAATGAGGGCCACCGGCCGGCGAGCCACCGCCTGGCGGGCGACCTTCATGGGGTTGTCGACGACTCGAAACACCGGACCGTTCGGTCCCGCCGCCGCTCTCAGCACCGCGATATCATCATCGCGGCAGCAGCAGGCCAGTAGCTCTAAACGGGACGGCATAGACAGCTCCCCGACCGCAGGGGTGTCATTTGGAGGAGATGGGTCGGCTCCTATTCCTCCTCGCTCTTCGTCGACGCCGCGACGCGGCGCAGATAGGCGGCCAGATCCGCCATGTCGCCCGGATCGAACTTGGGCCACGCCACAGCCTGGTCAGCCATCAGGTTGTGCATCTCCGGCGAGTGGTTCCACATGGATGCGCACAGGGCGACCGGATCGGTCACCGCCTTGCTGCCCGACAACTCCGGGCCGCCGCCTTCGGCGCCATGGCACATCGAGCACCCGTTCTCCTCGAACAGGGAAGAGCCGCGGTCCGGGTTTCCCTGTTCGTCCACGAACCCGAGGAAGAACAGGTATGAGATCAGATCCGCCATCTCCCTGCCCTCGAACCGGGGAAACCTGATTCCCCGCGACCGCATCAAATCACTCATGGCGTAGCTGTGATTCCACAGCATCCCGCCGATCTCCGATACGGTCATATTGAGCGTCGACGAGCCGAGGTCCGGGCCTTCGCCTCCTTCCGGTCGATGACAGGAGGAACATCGCTTGGACTCGAAGATGGCGGCTCCCTTCGATGGATTCGGCATCGGCAGGAGATCCACCTGCGCATCCTCACGCCGGCCCTGCGCACGGATGTAGGCCTGCAGATCGGCCATCTCGCTTCCCGAGAAGCTCGGCATGGACCTCCCACGGCCGATTTGCGCGCGCTGCATCTCAGGCCCCGTGTTCCACATTCCCTGGGCGAGCATCACCGGGGAGGGGTACCTCGAGTACTTGTCCAAAGCACTCGCCTGCTGCCCGCCCTCTCCCGCCAAGCTGTGGCAGGTTAGACAGCCGAGTCGGGAAATGATGACCTCACCGCGCACGGGATCTCCGGGCTTGTCGAACAGTCGCAGGTAGTAGAGGTAGCTCAGCAGATCGGCCATTTCACCGCGTTCAAGAGTGGGCCAGCCGTACCCTTCGCTGAGCATCGCATCGATCATTCGCGGCGTGTGGTTCCAGAAGTCCCCCACGAGATCGAGCCGGCTCTTGCCCGCCACCGCTGCCGACATCTCCGGAGCGAGCACTCCGCCATGGCCCCACACGGAGTGGCAATGTGTGCACCGTTTCTCGGCGAGTAACGCCCGCCCTCGGAACGGGTCCCCCTCCAGGGCCACCTCATCCGCTCCGAGACACGGACAGGCCAGAAGCAGCACGGGGAGAGCCACCCACCACCGTCGGCCCGCACTCGCCCACGAGGAGAAACCTCGCGCGCCGGCTCTCGCTCTCTTTCCACGACCGATTCGACTTTTGGGTTCGTTCATGAGCTCGTCACCTCGACCTCGTCCGGCAGGTACCCGGCGACGCGTTCCGAGACCTCCCGTACCGAGTCTTCCCTGCCCTCCTGGATCTCCCACAACGAGATGATCGGGAAGAACTTCGTCGCAACCATGTAGACCAGAATGAACCCCGAGAACGTGGCCGCCATGATGGACAGCTCGACCCAGGAGGGGAGGTAACTGGCCCAGTGCATCTCGATCCTCGGGTGGACCGACGTCGGAACCACGATGTTGAACCTCTCGAGCCACATCCCGATGACAACAAATACCGACGCGATCGAGGTTCCCCACACACCCCGCGTGGCGCTCCTGGCCATCAGGACGAACGGAACCAGGAAACAGGAAATCACCATGAGCCAGAAAGGCACCGCGAAGGGGCCGCTCACCTTGGACCAAAACGTCGCCATCTCCGCCTCTTCACCTCCGTACCACGCGGTCAGGTATTCGGCAAAGGTGAAATAGGTCCACATCAGAGACATCACGAGCAGCAGCAGGCCCATGTTGTTGAAATGGACGTCCTTGAAGTAGTTCTCGAGGCGGTAGACCCGGCGGAGTATCGCCATGGCGATGATCAGCGCCGCGATGCCGGAGTAGATCGCTCCCACGACGAAGTAGGGACCGAAGATCGTGCTGTGCCACATCGGCCTGAGCGTGAGCGCGAAGATCCAGGCAATGACGGTGTGGACCGACACCGCGATCGGGATGACCATCACCGCCAGCACGGCGATGATCCGCTCCAGAGTTTTCCGGGCCGACGGTGTGTCGTGATAACCGATCGCCAAGAACCAGTACAGCCAGCGCGGCCGGATGCCCATGTCCCGGATGACGGCCAGGTCCGGGATCATGGGAACGTAGAGGTAGATGCTGCTGGCGGTGAAGTACAGTCCTATGCTGCAGACGTCCCAGAGCAGCGGAGACCAGGCCTGCCCGTGAACGATCACGTACAGAACGCGGTCCGGGCGCCCGAGGTCGAGCACGGGTTGGACCGCCCCGAACGCGATGACCAGAACCGTGATGAACTCGGCAGACCGTGTAATGGCTCTTCGCCACTCCGCCTTGCTGATACGGAGGATGGCCGAGATCAGCGTGCCGGCGTGGGAGATTCCGATGAAGAACACGAAGTCGATGATGTAGATACCCCAGTAGCTCGGCGTGTTGAGTCCCGTGACTCCCAGTCCGTACCGGATCTGCATGAAGTAGGCCATCGCACCCCAGAGCGTGATCGCGGTCAGGATCGTCACCCATATCCAGTAGGTCCGGGTCGTGCGCGTGAGCGGCCCGAGGAGGACAACCTGATCCTGGGATAGCCCCTTGGCTTCGCTTGCCTCACTCATCACTCAATGCTCCTCGGCCAGGTAGTACACCTTGGGCTCCGTCCCGAGCTCTCCGAGAAGGCGGAAGACCCGGGGATCCTCGACGAGCTTCGCGACCTTATGCTTGGGATTGTCGAGATCGCCGAAGAAGATGGCTCCCGTCGGGCAGATTTCCGCGCAGGCCGGTCTGTAGTCCCCCTCACGGAGAGGCCGGCCCTCGAACCGCGCTTCGTCCCGAGCGGTTTGAAGTCTATGGTGGCAGAACGTGCACTTCTCGATGACTCCGACCGGACGTGTGGACACATCGGGGTTGAGCATGGGTAGGGTCGAATCCGGATAGACGGGCTTTCTCCAGTTGAAGGACTTCACAGTGTAGGGGCAGGCGTTGGCGCAGTACCGGCAGCCGATGCACCGAGGGTAGATCTGGGCAATGATCCCCTCGCTGTCCTTGGTCGTGGCCTGGACCGGGCAGACCGGCGTGCAGGGCGGACGGTCACAATGCATGCACGGCCGGGGAATGAACCGGGTTCGCAGCTCCGGCCACTCTCCGTGAACCTCGCTCACGACTTGCATCCAGGAGATCGTCCTGTTCTCCCGCGCGGCCTGCGGACCGCAGACAGGAATGTTGTTCTCGGCTCGGCAGGCGATCTCACAGGCTTGACAACCGTTGCAGCGGTCGAGGTCTATGACCATGCCCCAGCGGGCCATCGTTTCCTCCTTATCGCTCAGGCGGGAACCACCCGCACGCGTGTCGAATACCAGTCGGGGAGATCCGTCGACGGATCTCTCGCTGCGCCGATCGCCACGAGCGGGTTGGCACCCTGAGCCTGGCCCCAACCCTCGACGGCCGTATGGAGTCCATAAGGGACATTCAGAGCGCCGGGCTGCGCACCCGGGAACAACCTCAAGCGTGCCGTGAACCCCCCCACGCTCGACTCGATCCTCACGAGCTGGCCTGAGGACAGCCCAAACTCGTGTGCCGTCTCGGGGTTGATCTCCGCCCAGGTTTCCCAGGCGTCACCCGTCAGCACGCCGATGTTCTCCAGAAGCCAGGGCATCAACGACGTCCCCCCCGATGCCAGTGTCATCACCCGGTATGGCACCAGTTTGAGAGGGAACTCCTCCTCCGGCGCTGACGGCCCGGAGGCCTGCGCGAGCGGGAAGAATCCCTCCACGAGACCCGGTAGTGCCGAGGCGATGGCGCGGCGTGCCTCGGCGGGAAACAGGTTGACCTTCCCACCGGGCAGGTTCGAGGCGGCACTCCAGTGGAAGTAATCGTAGTAGGGATCGAACCATCCTCCGCTTTCACGGATCGCGGTCCAGAAGCCTTCCTTCGACAGCCCGTGGGGCAGCCACCACCCCCGTGCTTCGAGCTCCCGCAGCTCCTGTCTCTTGAACCGGGAGACGAACACGTTTCCCCGCTGCGCCGATGACAGGGACGTGCCACGCTCGCGCACCAACTCCTCGACGGTCTTCGCGGCGAAGCTGCCTGCAAGATCCCCCCCCAG
>JBDHKE010000184.1:0-4739 GCA_039586555.1 Gemmatimonadota bacterium
CCGGTGGGAAGACTCAGCCCGGGCGCGACCCTGACCCAGGTCCGAGTCGCCCTTGCCAGAATCTCCAGCGACCTCCGGGAGAGGTTGCCGGAGGTCTGGCAGGCCGGAGACAGCCTCCAGGCGGTCCCCACGGGGGAGGTAGCGTTCAATCCCGGCGTTGACCGGGCAGTGGTCTCCGCCAACATGCTTGCGTTGGGTTTGGTGGGACTGGTGCTCCTCATCGCGTGCGCGAACCTGGCGTCCTTCCTCCTGGCCCGGGCTCTGGGTCGGCGGAGGGAAGTGGCTCTTCGTATCGCCCTCGGGGCGACCCGGGGGCGCCTCCTTCGGCAGCTCCTCACCGAGACGCTGTTCCTGGCGGTGTTGGGTGGCCTGGCGGGGCTTCCCCTCGCCCTCTGGATCCTGGACCTGGGGATGAGCTTCACCCTCCCTCTGCCCTTTCCCCTTTGGCTGGACTTCTCGTTCGACTGGAGAGTGCTGGGATTCACCCTGGTTACGGCTCTCTCCGCGGGGGTCCTGGTGGGCCTGATACCGGCGCTTCAGGCCACCCGGCCCGAGATCGCACCGACGCTTCAGAACGAGAGTACCGGGAGCAGGAGCTCTTCCGTCCTCACCCTCAGCCGTGTCCTGGTCGCGGGGCAGATGGCGGTGTGCGTGATCCTTCTGGTGGCCTCCGGTTTGTTCATCCGCAGCTTCGACGCGTCCAGACTCCTGGACCCCGGGTTCGGCCGCGAGCCCACGGCCCTCCTCTCCTTCATGATCCCTTCCGGGGATTACGGCCCCGACGAAGCGCGGGCTCACATGGGCTCCTTCCTCGAGGAAGTCAGGGCCATTCCCGGCGTCCTCCGGGCCGGGGCGATCTCGAACATCCATCTGAACACCGTCAACTCCATGCTCCTGGATGTGAACGTCGATGGAGTGCCTCCTCCCCAGGGGCGTTCCGTGCACGAGGTGGATTTCACCTCCGTGGGCGAGGAGTTCTTTGCCGCCGCCGGGATCCCCCTCCTGGCGGGCCGGAACTTCGATGAGAGAGACCACCTGGAGAGCGTCCCCGTAGCCATCGTCAACGAGGCGATGGCCGAGCGCTTCTGGCCCGGAGAGAGCCCCTTGGGGCGGACGATCCGAGTCGAGGTCCCGGGCTTTCCGGACGTGACGGTGGTGGGCGTCGTAGCCACGGCCAAGATCCGGACCCTGGGGGAATCGCCCCGACCCTTCATCTATCTACCGTACAACCAGGAGTACAATGCGTGGGTCACGATCCTCGCCGTGACCCGGGGTGATCCGGCAGGACTGGCTCGTGAGCTCTATCGGCGGCTGCGGGAGAGGCACCGCGATTTCATCGTTACGGGTAGCAGGACGCTGGAGGAGCATATCGGGGTCATGCTCGTCCTGAGACGGTTGTCGGCGGCTCTCTCCAGTGTCTTCGCCCTCGTCGCAATGGGGCTGGCGGTCATGGGCCTCTACGGAGTGGTGAGCCACGCCGTCGCCCGGCGAGGAAGGGAAGTGGGTATACGGATGTCGCTCGGAGCGAGCCCCGGGTCCGTCGTCGCCCTTCAGCTCCGGGATGGAATGCGGTTGGTCGGGGTCGGGGGGGTCCTCGGCCTCATGGCGGCAGCCGGCGTGGCCCGGGGTCTGGCGGGATTCCTTTACGGGGTCTCCGCCCTCGATCCTGTCACCTTCGGGGCTGTGATCCTTCTCCTGGCCACGGTTGCCTCGGTGGGGGCGTACGTCCCGGCGAGGCGGTCCTGCAGGGTCAACCCCGTCGATGTCCTGAAAAGGGGCTGAACCACGCCGCCCTCGTGACCCTGGGAGGGGATCCATGCTGATAGAGAAGAGAGCCCGTGAAGCGCTGGCCGCGCTGTTCCGGAAGAAGCGCCTGGACGCCGAGATGGAGGAGGAGCTCCGGTTCCATCTGGAGAAGGAAACCGAGAAGAACCTCCGGGCCGGAATGACCGAAAGCGAGGCGCGCCGACAGGCCCTCGTCTCGTTCGGAGGCGTGGAACGGTACAAGGAGCAGACCCGGGAGGAGAGGGGGGTCAGGCCTCTGGAGAGCTTCGTTCAGGATGCCCGCTACGGCCTCCGACAGATCCGAAAGAACCCGGGATTCTCCCTTGTCGCCGTCCTTACCCTGGCTCTCGGCATCGGGGCCACGACCGTGGTGTTCAGCGTATTCCATGCGGTGGTCCTTCGACCCCTTCCTTTCCAGGAGGCCCACCGACTGGTGCGGGTCCAGGAGCTGACTCCCCAGGACCAGCCCAACTCCGTCTCCGACGCCAACTTCCTGGATTTCAGAGACCAGAGCCGGTCCTTCCAGGCTATGGTGGCCGTCTTCACCAGGCCCCTGGTCCTGAATGAGGGCCCGGAACCGGCACGGCTGGAGGGAATGGCCGTCACAGAGGGCATGTTCGAGATGCTCGGCGTGAGTCCCGCCCTCGGCCGGGATTTCGTCCCGCAGGATTTCGCCATCGGAGAGGAACCCCAGGTCGCGATCCTGGGGAACGGATCCTGGAACCGCCATTTCGGGGCCGAGCCCGGTATCGTCGGGCAAACCGTGGTCCTTGACGGGATCCCCCGGACCGTCGTGGGAGTGCTCCCCGAGCTGGGCTCTCCTTTCCAGTTCGGGGTCTGGCTGCCCTACGCGGCCGATCCGGGCTTTCCCAGGGCCGACCATCGGCGTGAGGTCTTCGCCCGGTTGGCTCCGGGCGTGTCCCCGGACCAGGCCAGGGCCGATCTCGACCGAATCCAGGAACGATTGGGAGAGGCTTTCCCTCAGTCCAACGCCGGGTGGGGGGTCTGGCTTCGGACTTTTCCGGAATGGCTCATCGGACCCCGAGTGACCCGCATTTCCCAGGTCCTGCTGGGGGCCGTGGGGCTCCTCCTTCTCCTGGCATGCGTGAGCGTCTCGAATTTGCTCATGGCCCGGGGAACGGCGCGACGGAGGGAGATCTCGCTCCGGGCGGCACTAGGAGCGGGCCGGACCCGCCTCCTTTCCCAGCTCCTCGTGGAGAGCGTGGTCCTGGCCGGGCTTGGAGCGGCGCTCGGCGTTCTCCTGGCCCACTGGACCCTTCCTCTGATTCAGGCCCTGGAGAGCGTGCCGCTGCCTCGGTTGGATCAGGTCGGGCTCGACAGGCCGGTTCTCTTGTTCGCCTCCGGTGCGACCCTTCTCTCTGCCGTGGCTTTCGGTGTGGCTCCTGCGCTTCAGGGCTCCCGGGCGGATCTGATGGATTTTCTGAGAACCGGCGGGAGAATGATCGGGCCAGGGACCCGGCGGGTGAGGGATGGCCTGGTCGCCGGCCAGCTGGCCCTAGCCATGATCCTCCTGGCTGGAGCCGGCCTGTTGCTCAACAGCTTCCTCAGAATGACGACGGTGGATCCGGGCTTTGAGCCTGAACGAATCCTGCTGGTTCAGCTCTCCCTCCCGGCCGACCGGTATCCCGAGATGTCCCCCCAAGTCAGCGATGGGTACCGGGAGATCCTCTCGGCTGTGGAGGCGACCCCGGGAGTCCTGGCGGCTGGGGCCACCATGGCCAGCCCCATCAGTGGGGCTCGACCGTCGAACTTCGTGGCTCGGGCCGACCGGGCCGGGGATCAGAGGGATTTTCTCGGAGTTCAGTTTCGCTCCGTGACTCCCGGCTTCTTCAGGGCCATGGGGATTCCGCTGAGGGTGGGACAGCTCTTCGATAAGGTGCAGACCGACGCGGTTATGGCCGCGGCGCTGGCCGGGGGGTCGGTCGAGATTCCGGTTGTTGTCTCCCAGAGCCTGGCCGACCGGCTCTGGCCCGACCGGGACCCTGTGAACGAGACAATCATCTGGAGCCAGCCGGGTGGGGCCCCCATGTCGGTGGTCGCCGTTGTCGGAGACGCCCTGGACCTGACCTTCCCCATGGACCCTCAACCCATGGTCTACCTTCCTCATCGGTTCGTAGCCTGGCCCACCATGACCCTCGTGATCCGGGGCGCCGTTGATCCCGCTTCCCTGGCCGGGCCGCTGCGAGAAGCCGTGTGGTCCGTGGACCCGACCCTCCCCTTGCCCCAGTTCACTCTCATGGAGGACGCCCTGGGCGACGCCATCTCCGCACCCCGTCTCAACACGACGCTTCTCGGCCTGTTCTCCGTGGCCGCCCTCCTGCTGGCGGCTGTGGCCCTGTACGGGATCACAGCCTTCGGCGTAGCCTGCCGGTCCCGTGAGATCGGGGTACGCATGGCCCTTGGAGCCTCCAGGGAGGAGGTCGTCGGCATGGTCCTCAAGGGGGCGTTGGCTCTGGCGGGAGTGGGAGGTGGGGTGGGCCTGGTGGGGGCGTTCCTCCTAAACCGCTTCTTGCGTAGCCTCCTGTTCGGTGTGGAGGCAGGCGACCCACCGACCTACCTGGCCGTGACGGTGCTTCTGGCTTCCGTATCGCTGGTGGCGGCTCTGTTCCCGGCCCGGAGGGCGCTGAAGGTGGACCCCACGGTTACCCTTCAGGCGGAGTGAAGAACTCCGGGCGTGGCGAGGGTTCGGACCTCGCCGCGTCGCTCCTCCAATTTGTTGTGTCCTAGCGGCTATCCTTCCCCGCCTGGATGAACCTCACGCACTGGCCCTGATTCTTGAACTCGTACTGCTCCCAACCGCCCTTCCGCTTACGGTCCAGGCTCCTCCAGGGGCTGGCCGGTTCGCGCTCTGGGAGCTGAGGAGCTCTACCCCCCTCTACTCTGGTCTGCCCAAAGGCGGACCCGTACGTTTGAGTCAGCACCACGAGCCGTCT
>JBDHKE010000072.1:0-18880 GCA_039586555.1 Gemmatimonadota bacterium
CCCCTACCCCCTCCCGACCCCACTCACCCCAGGATCTGCCGAGCGGCAGCGGCGTTCGCCCGTCAAGACTCCTCAGGGAACGAGTGCACCCCCAGCGTTGGCTGCCCGCACGCCCACCGATGAACTGGGTCCCGAACGTCCTCGAAGGCCCTTTCCCTGGACGGTTGGAACGGATCCGGTCCGACGCGTAGGTTGGGCTTCATGGCCAGGAAGACTCCACCACAGGATCCAGAGCCCCGGCGGGCCCTCGCAGGCTCCCGGCTCCAGCTTGTTGCCTTCGCGGCGGCTCTTGTCGTCACCTTCGTCGCCTTCTCCCCAGCACTCCAGAATGACTTCGTCAACTGGGACGACGACGCCTATGTGGTGAACTCCAGCGTCATCAAGGATCTCTCCCCCGAGAACATCCGGGACTTCTTCACCGAGTACCATCACGGGCTCTATCAGCCCCTCACCCTGCTCTCTCTTGCCCTCGACTATGCCGCGGGCGGGTTGGATCCGTTCGTCTATCACCTCGTCAACGTCCTGCTCCACCTGATCAATACCGGCCTGGTCTTCGCCCTGGTCTACCTGCTGGCCCACCAGTTGCCCGTCGCGCTGCTCGCCGCTGCGCTCTTCGGGGTGCACCCCCTGCACGTGGAGTCCGTCGCGTGGGTGACGGAACGCAAGGACGTGCTCTATGGAGCGTTCTTCCTGGCCTCGCTGATCGCCTACGTGCGTTACGTCCGCCAGGGCCAGGCACGGCACTATGCGTGGGCGCTCGTGCTCTTCCTCCTCTCACTTCTGGCGAAGGCTCAGGCGGTCTCGTTGGCGATCACCTTGTTCGTCATCGATTTCTGGTTCGACCGGTCCTTGCGGGACCGGAAGGTTCTTCTCGAGAAAGCACCCTTCCTGGTTCTGGCTCTTGTCTTCGGCATGACGGCGCTCTCCGCCCAGGCCTCGGCGGGAGCACTCTCCGGAGGCTCAGCCACGAGGCTCATCCAGCGCCTGGCCCATGCCTCGTACGGACTCGTCTCCTACGTCGTCCGGCTGGTGGCCCCCACCCGTCTCTCGGCGATCTACCCCTATCCCGAATGGGGCGGTGGTAGCCTTTCCCCCAAGCTGTGGGTCTATCCCCTGGTGGTCCTGAGTGGCTTCGCGGCGGTGGTCTTCGCCCTGAAGCACTCGAAGGCCCTGTTCTTCGGCGTCGCCTTCTTCGTCATCAACATCGGGCTGATGCTGCAGGTGGTGCCGGCGGGCACGGCGTTCATGGCGGACCGGTTCAGCTACCTTCCTTCGGTGGGGTTCTTCTTCCTCATCGGCATGGGGTACCACGCGGTGGCAACACGCAGCCCGAGGCTCGCCCGGCCTCTTCAGCTCGCGCTCCTGGCTTATGTGGCGCTTCTGGGAGCCCTGACCTTTCACAGGACGCAGGTCTGGAGAGACAGTCTGTCGCTGTGGAACGACGTCCTGGGGCGATACCCTGAGGTTCCCTTCGCCCTGAATAACCGCGGCATCGCTCGGTACGCGTCGGGAGACGTGGAGGGGGCTGTGGCCGACTACGAACGGGCCATCGAGCTCCAGCCGGACTACTCGAAGCCATACGAGAACCGCGGCAACGCGCGCCTGGCCCTCGGACAATACAGAGAGGCCATCGCGGACTACGACATGGCCATTCGGCTGGACCCGTCGCAGGCCACCACCCACTTCAACCGCGGGCTGGCGCGGGACTACCTGGGGGATCCCGCCTCGGCCATCTGGGATTACGACGAAGCCCTAAGCCTCGCCCCGGACTTCACCGAGGCGTACTACAGCCGGGGGGGTGCTCGGGCGAACACCGGGGATCTGGCGGGGGCTATCGACGACTACAGCCAGGCCATCCAGCTCGATCCCACGGTTGCACGGTCGTTCCTCAACCGGGGTGTGGTGAAGTTCGCGGTAGGGGACACCACCGGGGCGTGCCAGGACTGGACCGCGGCGGCGAGACTCGGTTCGGAGGCGGCGATAGAGCAACTCAGGGAGGGGTGCTGACGGGTCTCACTCCGCCCGCAGGGCGACCATGGGATCCACGCGCGATGCCCGCCGCGCTGGAATCCAGTTGGCCAGGGCGGCCACCGCTGCGAGGGCGGCGAAGGCGAGCCCGAAGCTGGCGAGGTCGAAGGAGCCGACGAAGAGCACGCTCGACAGAACCCGACCGCTGGCGGCGGCAATCGCCCCTCCGACGACACCGCCGATGCCCACGACTACCATGCCCTCGCGCAGCACCATACCGACGATGCGGCCGGATTCGGCCCCCAGCGCCTTGCGGATGCCGATCTCCCGTACCCGCCGGCTCACCGAGTAGCCGATCACGCCGTAAAGACCCACTGCCGCCAGCAGCAACGCCAGAGCACCGAACACTCCGATCAACCAGGCGCCAGCCCGGATCGGGAACAGGCGCACCTCGCCGAGCTCCCGCAGTGTGCCCGTGTCCAGGAAGACCAGGTCCGGGTCCAACATCCGAAGCTCCCGCACCAGCGCGGGCACCAGCTGTGCGGCTGGGGTGGTGGTCCGGACCAGGAAGTTGGCGAATACCGATTGTCTGGGTAGTGGAAGATGGATGTAAGGCTTCGGAGCCTCGCCGGGTGTGTCGACCTTGTGGTCCTCGACGATCCCGACGATCTGGTACGGCTCGCCTCCCCATGAGGTGCGGAACTCCCGACCGAGGGCGTTCTCTCCAGGCCAGTAGCGTGACGCCATGGTTTCCGTGACCACTGCAACTAGACGCCGCTCGTCGCGGTCCCCGGGCTCGATCCCCCGCCGGCAACCACGGTCAGGCCCAGGGCGTTGAAGTACCCTTCGTCGATCCGCGCCCCATCCATGCCGTATGGCCTGTCGCTGCCCGCGGTCTGGTGACCATCGATGAAGATGCCGAAGCCGTTGTTGTTCAGTGACAGCGGAACTCGGCTGGCCGACCCTACGGCTTCGACCTGGGGAAGCGCTTCGAGGCGCAGGCGCGCGGACTCCAGGAAGACGCCGGCCCCCTCGGCGTCGTAGCCGTTCATCTCCATGGCCAGGCCCAGGAACGCGATCCGGTCCATGTCGTATCCGAGGTCCACACGCTGGGCGGCGTCCAGGCTGCGCACCAGCAGGGCGCCCGCCACCAGGAGCACCAGGGAGACCGCGACCTGGATCACCACCAGGGCATCCCGAAGCTCAACCCGCCGACCCCGACCCCCATCACCCTCTCCGGTATCCTTCAGCGCCGGCACGAGGTCAGGCCTGGACGCGCGCAAGGCCGGGACCAATCCGAACACGATGCCCGTGGCGGCCGCGGCGGCGAACGTGAACACCAGAACCCGCCAATCCGGCGCGATGTTGATTCCCAGGTCGATCGGGAGCGGTGGCTGGAGGCGCGCAACCAACCTGGCGAGCCAATGGGCCAGCAGCAGAGCCACGGCCCCACCCCCCAGCGCCAGCATCATGCTCTCGGTCAGCATCTGGCGGATCAGGCATCCACGGTCGGCCCCCACTGCGAGCCGCACCGCAAGCTCACGGCGGCGGGTCGAGGCCCGTGCCAGCAGCATGTTCGCCAGGTTCGCGCACGCCACCAGAAGCACGAGCCCGACGGCGCCCAGGAGCACGAGCCCAGCAGGCATAACGGTGCTGTCGAAGTCCGGGTTGAGGGCTACGTCGTTGGTGGGAATGACGGTCACTCGTTCCAGCTCGTTGGTGTCCGGGTACTGCTCGGAGAGCCGGGCGGCGATGCCCTCGAGCTCTGCGCGCACCCGCCCAACCTCCACGCCCGGCGCCATGCGGCCCTTGAGCCACAGCCAGTGCTGGCCGCGCCGCTCCAGCCGAGTTGCCCCGGGGGACGGGCCGGATCCGCGCTGATTTCCGAGGGGCTCCACCTCCTCGACCATGGCTGTGGGAATCCACATTTGAGCGGTTACCGCCGGGAACATCCCACCGAAGCTCTGGGGGGCCACCCCGATCACGGTGTATACAATGCCGTTCAGCCGGAAGGTGCGGCCCAGGATGTCCGGTGCGCCGGCAAACCGGGTCCGCCAGAACGGGTAGCTCAGCACGGCAACGGGAGACGTGCCAGGTGCTGCAAATTCCTCGGCGACGAAGGTACGGCCGATAGCCGGCTGGATCCCCAGAACCGAGAAGTAGTCATCGGTGACCAGCTCGCCGATCACCAGCTCCGAGCTGCCCTGGATCGAGAGGTTGGCGAAGAAATTGGTGTACCCCATCAGACCGGAGAGCGTCTCGGACTGCTCCCGGTAGTCCAGGTAGTTCGGGTAGGAGTTCGAATCGTGGGTCGACGAGGTGGCGGTATGACCGTAGATGTCGACCAATTCCTCCGGCCGCTCCACGGGAAGTGGCTTCAACAGCACCGCGTTGACCAGGCTGAAGATCGTGCTGTTCACGCCGATCCCCAGGGCCAACGTGACAATCGCGACCAGCGTGAATCCGGGAGACTTGCGCAGGCCACGAAGCACGTAACGGAGATCCTGAAGCAGGGCTTCCATGGGTTTTCCGTTCGAGGGTATAGCTGGGCAGTCGATCGGAGGTTCTACCGGGGGATCCCGAGCTTGTTTCAGGACCGCAGGGAGGAAGAGGTAGGCCTCGTGGGCTCTGGCAACGATGGGACGGTCGAGGCGTCCGTGCCCCACGATGCGGATGTGGCCACCGCTGGCTTCGTCAGGAACCCCTGGGCGCAGGAGCAATCAGCGTTGTCCACACGGTGCGGTCTGACCCCATAGCCACCGGGGCCCATCCCGTTGAGGGTGTGACTCCCGTGCCTCTATTCCCCGATGATCTTGATCAGGATTCTCTTCGGGCGGCGTCCGTCGAACTCGCCGTAGAAGATCTGTTCCCACGGGCCGAAATCGAGTCTTCCTTCGGTGATCGCCACCACTACTTCTCGTCCCATGATCTGCCGCTTGTGGTGCGCGTCGGCGTTGTCCTCGCCGGTTCGGTTGTGGTGATATCGTTCCGGGCTGGGGTCGAAGGGGGCCAACTCCTCCAGCCACCGCTTGTAGTCTCGGTGCAGGCCCGATTCATCATCGTTGATGAAGACGCTGGCCGTGATGTGCATGGCGTTGACCAGACAGAGCCCCTCCCGCACTCCGCTCGCGCGCACCTCCGCCTCCACTTCGGGCGTGAGGTTCACAAGCTCCATGCGGGCCGGGACGTTCATCGTCAGGTAGCGGGTGTGGGATTTCATAGGCTCTCCGTTGCCACGGCCGACTCCGCTGGTCATCTGTGTCCGTGCGCCGGTTTACCTACCACGCAGGGCACTTGGCCTAGCGGCCCGGTTCGGTACTGCGGGGGTGGGCTACAAGGTAGCCTGCGGGGGGTGCCGGGCGCGAGGCGGCTGAAAGACCCGACGCCCACAAATCAGCCGTCAACGCCTACCACCGAGAGTCGGTGGCTGCCTGTGTCACCCTCATGCCCAGAGGAAGCCCTCCAATCTGGGAACATACTTCATCATGATCGGTTCCCTGCAAACTTGCGCATCAAATCAATCACCCGGAAGGACGGCCCGCCTCGTTGCCGGCCCCGGGCTGAACATTCATTGGCGATCGACACCTCGCGCCTCTCTCACCCTCTCCCACACCCCCTCCCGCAGCCACTCCAGCCCCTCCCGAAACTCCCGATCTTCCCGCACCGAGTCGAACACCCCGGACTCCACGATCCGGTAGTCCAGCCCGTGGGGTGAGCTGTCGAACGCCCGCTCCAGCGCCTCCATGGCTCTCGCGGCGTCCCCCACCCAGGCGTGGTAGCTGGCCACATGCAGGAACGCGTTCCTGGGCCCTGGGCTCGCGGCCACTCTCTCGATCAGCGCCCCTGCCTCGTCTCCCCGGCCGGAGGCGTGGAGGCAGACGGCCCGCACCGCGTCGTACGGCCCCAGGTCCAGGTCCAGGCATCCCTCGGGGCGGCCCATGAGCACGAGCGAGAAGGCCTGGATAATCCTCGGCGCCATGAGATCCGGCTCGAGTACGCTGGCGCGTTCGGCGGCGCGCAGAGCCACGGAGAGCTGACCAGCTGCGAGGGCGTTGTACCCGAGGCCCGAGTCCCGCCCGGGGGCGATGGGATCCAGGAGGATCGCCTGCCGCGACTCGGAGATGGACTCCGCGAATCGGCCTTCCCTCGCCAGAAAGCCCGCATACAGGATATGGGCGTCGGCGGACCCGGGCGCCAGCGCCAGGGCCATCCGGAAGGCGGCTTCCACGGTGTCGGCTGGTGCTAGCGCCTTGCTCAGCAGATAACCCCGTGTCGCGTGCGCGTCGGCCAGCTCGGGCTCCAGCTGCACCGCGCGGTCCGCCATAGCGAGCGCTTCTCCAAACGTCTCGTAGCTGGCGTAATCGCCGCCGTAGCCGTAGTGGCCCCATAGGGCGTAGGTCAGCGCCAGTGACGACAGGGCACGCGCGAACGTGGGGTCAAGGGTGATCGCCTCGTGGTACGCGTCGATGGCGCGGGCGAGGTCCTCCTCCTTCCGCGACGCGGCGAGGTATCTCCCATTCAGATACGCGTCGTAGGCATCCTCGTCCGCTACGCTCGTCTGAATCAGAGGAGGCTGCGCCGCAGTTGCCTCCAGCAGCTTCTGCACGACCCAGCGGGCCGCCTCGTCCTGAAGCGTGAAGAAATCGCTCAGCACGAACTCGCGGTCTTCGGCCCAGAGGTGCAGATCCCGGATTGGATCAATCAGCTGGGCCGTCACCTTCACCCGGTCGCCCACGTGCTGGATCGATCCCTCGACCACGTACCGGGCCTCCAGCGTGTCGGCGATCTCGCGTGTCGTCAGGGGGACTTCGCGGATTGCCAGAACCGACGTTCTCGAGATCGGATTGAGACCACGTACCTGGTACAGCTGAGTGAGAATCTCGTCCTGGATCGCGTCCGCCAGCCGCAATTCGTCCCTCGACGGAGTGAATTCCTCGAAGGGAAGAACGGCGATCACGCTGATGTCGTCGTTCACGCTCGGCGCGGGCAGTTCCCCCACTTCCGCTCGGCCCGGCGCCACGACGTTATCCGCGTCCTCCCGGACCATCCACAGGGCGCTGGCGCCGAGGATCCCCAGCGACCCGAGGATCAGGAGCTCCCCGAGGGTCATCCGTTGCACGCCTTTCTCCCCATGGAACCAGGCGAGCACCAGGGTGGCCGGCAAGCCAACCATGATCACGACGAGAACTGCGCGCTGGAAGAAAGGGGAAAGGCCCATCGGCTCGGCCAGCGCGTCCATGACCTGGAGCGCTACGAAGGCGCCCGCCACGTACGCCACCCCCCACCGGGCGATGTGCCGATCTTTCAGCCGGTCCCGAAGAGAAGGCATGCGCTCACGCTCGTTGATGCGGCCCGACGTGCCCGGACGGATGGCCCAACATGGGCCCACGGCGCTGAGGCCGGCAAGGAAAGGAGATTCGTGGGGAGCTCGAGGCGCAGTGCTCGCCGAGCCATCGGCGATGCGGCAGGGACTCGGCCCTTGCGGCCAGATCAAGATCGAGCCGAAGGAGCAGACCAAGAAGCCATGAAGCCCTCGCCTACTCTGCTCGCAACGCAGCTGCTGGATCGATTCTGGTAGCCCGTCGACCCGGCACAAAGGAAGCGAGCAGCCCGACGGCCGAGAGGACCAGCGCTACCACGATGAGTGTAGCGGGGTCGGTGGGGGACACTCCGTACATCAGACTGGCCATGAGCCTGGAGAGCGCGAGAGCTGCGGCCACCCCAAACACGGCTCCGATCGCGATCAACGCTGCCCCACGCCCTACCACGAGGCGGAAGATTCGGCTCCTGTCAGCACCGAGGGCCATGCGAATCCCGAACTCCGCCGTCCGTTGGCGCGTGCTGTAGGAGATGACTCCGTACACCCCGACCGATGCGAGAACCAGGGCCAGACCGGCGAAGATGCCCATCAGCACCAGGACGAGGCGATTGGTCGCCAGCTCGCCTTCGACCAGGTCCGCGAGGGACGCCACGTGGTGGATGGCCAATCCGGGATCCAACGTCTGGATTTCCCTTCGGATTGGCGCAACCAGTGATCCCACATCGCCAGACCCGCGCACGACGAACTTCCTTGTCCCGTAGGGAAGGGCCCCAAACGGGAAGTACATCGCGTTTCGTCCCTCCTCGCGTAGGAACTGGTAACGCACGTGTTCGACGACTCCCACGACCTCGACGCGATTCCCCGGCCGGAGGGCCGTGAGGCTCTTCCCGATGGGGTCTTCGTCGGGCCACACTTCGCGCGCGAGCACCTCGTCCACGATGACCGAGGGAGTGGGCTCCGTGAGCTCCAGCCGGGAGAAGTACCGACCCCCCAGCAGGCGGGTCTGCATCGCACGGAAGTAGTCGCCCGTTACCACGAACAGGTTGGCCCAGACCGCTGGCCAGCGGGCCTCGCTGTCCTCGTCCCATGCATAGGGCGTTGCCTGCGCGGCTCCGCCGAAGAAGTAGGGCATCCAGAGCGTGCTTCCCACCGCCTCGACACCGGGCAAAGTCCGGAGGTGTTCCTCCAACTCCTGGAAGAACGCGATCCTCGGTTGGGGTCCGGACCCGTAGTACTTCTCGCCGTAGAGGTCGAGGGCGAAGGTCAGGGCTCCCTCGGGCTCGAAGCCTGGTCGTATCTCCTGAAGCGCCGCGAACGTGCGTATCATCAGGCCGGCTCCCATGAGCAGCGCCAGGGAGAGAGCGATCTCCACCACCACCAACGAGCCGAGAAGCCTGCTCCTTCTGCCGCCCACCGGGCCTCGGCTCTGATCCTTGAGTCCTTCAGCGAGACTGATCCGCCCGGCCTGGATGGCGGGCAGCAATCCGAAGAGGATCGCCGCGAGAACTGATGCTCCGAGAGAGAACGCCAGCACCGGTCCGTTGATCGATGCCGCTTCGAGGCGCGGAAGGTCGGCGGGCTTCAGGCTCATGAGCAGACGGATTCCCAGTCCCGCAAGGGCCAGCCCCGCCAGTCCCCCCGCGGCAGCTAGAACGAGGCACTCGATCAGGATCTGGCGAGCCAGGCGGCGAGAGCCGCAGCCCAGGGCTCCGCGGACCGACATCTCACTCAACCTCGTCCGGGCGCGCACCAGGAAGAGGTTAGCCACGTTCGCGCACGAGAGGAGAAGCAGGAAGCCCACAGCCCCCGCCAACATGAGCAGTGCGGGGCGGATGGATTTGACCGCCTCAACCTTTGGTCGCTGCGCCACGAGGCGGAGGTTCTGATTCCGGTACTCCGGGACCTGCTCCTGGAGCCGGCTGGCGACGGCATCCAGCTCGGCCTGAGCCTGCTCCACCGTCACACCCGGCTTCAGTCGGCCGATCGGCCACAGGCCCCCTGGGGCACGGCGCGGCGCCTCGCGGAAGTCGAAGAAGAACGGGAACCAGAGGTCCGCCTTGGCTTCCCCCGCCCTCGCGCTGCCGTGCACGAGGCCGAATTCTCCCGGCAGCACACCTACGATCCGGGCCCCTTCGCCGCTGACCTCGATCGTTCGACCGATGACGCCCGGGTCTCCCCCGAAGTGCCGCTGCCAGAGCGCGTAGCTCAGAATGGCGCCCGGCAGAGTGGCCGGGATCGAGTCGGCCTCCTCCTGACTTCCCGGCTGGGCCGCGTCTTCCGGCAGGAAGCCCCTGCCCAGGACCGGCTCGAAACCCAGGAGTGAGAAGAGATTGTCGGTGGCGGATTGAAAACGGATGGGAACCGGCTCCTCCACGCCGGTCAGCACCGCATCGATGAGGCTCGCCCGCGCCGCACCGATGCCCTCGAAGAGGGTCGCCTGCTCCCGGTAGTCCACTATGTCTCGGGGCGACACCGACATGCTGCCCTCTACGGTGTTGGATCGGTTGACCAGGTAGACGACCTTGTCCTCGTCGCGGTACGGGAGAGGCCGCAGGAGAACCGAGTGAACCGCACTGAAGATCGCGACGTTGGCTCCGATTCCGAGAGCGAGGGTGACCACTGCGGTCGCCGTGAAGCCGGGATGCCTTCGGAGGGACCGGAGAGAGTATCGGAGGTCGTGGATCAGGCTCTCCATGAATCACTCCCTGTCAGAGCCACGAGAGCGGTTTCGCGGCGAACGCGATCTGTCGGTGGTCCGCGAAGCTCGTCGTCGGGCGGGCGTCCTGCTGGGGCGTCAGTCAGGCGGCGCGGCTTGGGAGGCCACCGGGAGAGAGCCGAAAACATCTCCACTTCGAGTATTGCTGGGCCAAGCGATCTCGCGCTCTCCCTGCTGGTGCGCCCCTCAGTCGCAGACCCCTGGCGAGAGAGAGGGATCGCTTCCTCGTCACCGCCTCGTCATGGTGCCTTCCCAACGTCCGACGACCTTACCATCGGCCCACTCGGCCTGGACGACGGTAGTGCCGCTGTGCTCGACCCCGGCGAACTTGCCTGTGCCTTCGCCCCCTGTCCAACTGACCAGACCCTCACGGGAGACGTTTATCGTCAGCCACCAGAGGTCTCCCTCGGGGCTCACGAAATCGCACACCCCTCGGCCTCCGACCAACGAGTCGTCACCCGCAAACACGTAGCTGGCCATGCAGTCCTGGCTGCCCAGATGCCAGGGACTCGCGGGATCGTCCGCCGTGACCCCGACGCTGAGGAAGATGCGCCTGAGCACGCCCCCGTCCGGCAACGCGATCTCGCTCATGACCTTCTGCGTACCGGAAACGTAGCCGCCCGTCGCCACCCTCTGTTGCGCCAACCCCGGGCGGGGCAGAAGCAGCAGGACGAGAAACACACCGGCGGCGAGCGTGATGAGGCGATGCATCTTCATGACAGGATCCTCCCACAGTAGAGACTGGAATGGACATCGAACGCGGCCGGAAATACCAACCGTCACGACAACGTGTCAAGTCGCGACGAGCGTCGGAACGTGAATCGCGGCTTCTCGTCCCGGATTCGCTCCACCCATTCGGCGATGGAGCTTTTACCTGCCGGGTGCATTTGGCCGAGCGCGCAGGGCCATCCGATGAAGTCCTCGTGCCACAAAGTGAGGTAGTGGTCCACATCGCCGCTCTGGACGTATTCCCAGTACGCTTCTTCGAGCGCCCACACCTCGTCGATGTTGGGGGTATGAGCGATCGCCAGGCGGTCGGGCCAGCTCGTCACCAGGATCGCGTATACCACCAACGCGAAGGAAGCCGGCTTGTTGACCGGAAGTCTCATCGTCGGGGCCTTTCTTCCTAGCTCACCCACACGTTGCTGTGTGAAGAGACGCGGCGACCCCAAAGATTCCCACTTGTCGCCATGGTGAGATAGCTCAGAGAGACGATGAAGTGCCGCCTGCGAGGATGCAAGACGGATGGGTTGAGAGGCTCACCGAGCCCAGTCGACACCGACCCCTAAGCTGGCGACATCCCTATCACCATAGCATGCGGCATCGGCATCGCAGCCGCTCTGGAGCACGCGATCGTACCGCGCGTAGACGACGGGCCGGAGCCCGAGGACGACCGCTGGAAAGCGCACTGTCGCCTCCGGACCGATTCCGTAGTCCGACGCCTTGCCCCGGGTCGATCGCTCTCCCGTCGCTCGTCGCGTGAGATCCTGGGCCTGAACATACATCGAGAGATTGAGTGAGAGCGCCAGGTCGATCGAAGAGACTCGGAGCACCTCAGCTCCGAGCCCGAGCCCGAGAGCCTTCAGCGTAAGAGACTGCCCGAACGGACCCTCGGTGCACGAGGCGAAGCCACAAACTCGCGCAACATCGTCACCCCGCTCTGACACGGACCGGTAGTCGAGCCGAAGGCCAGGGCACGCCATACACGACGGGCTTCGAGGGCAAGCGAAACCCCGTCGAGCGACCCTCACTCAGGCGTCGAGAGCCTGGTCCGTTCGTAGGCGCCCTGACACGAAAGAGACTGGCCGTGCCCCGCTCCCAGTCCGGGTTTCTCACTTGGCACTCAGGTGCATCCCCACGCGTTCGTTTCAACAACCGCGTTTCATCCGAGACGATCGAGTTTCGTGAAACGCGGCCGACCCCCTGCACAGTCGCCAGAATCCGGCTCAATACGTTCGATCACATAGGCTTACAGTCACTGAATCTGGTCCTCGCGAGCCCGGTTCGGCGCTTGCCACCCTCCTTCGGACCCGCCGTCATCCACATCCGGGATTGACCTCGCGGAGGCCAGTCACGACCCACGGTGACGAGCGGGTTCTTGCGGTCCGAACCGAAGGAGGAGTCAAATGAGAGAGATCACAGCACTTGTGGCCATCGGGATTCTCGCCGTCGCCGCCTGCTCAGAAGGGGAAGGAGTGACGGCTCCAGCGTCGGAGAGCAGCGGATCTGCGCTCCTCGCCGCCGCGGGTGACAGCCAGGGAGGAGGTGTCATCACCGCGAACGGCTGGTACGAGGGCGAGGAGATCTACTACATCCTCGGGGGCCTGGAGCAGGTCACCGAGCGGGGCGTCAACCAGATCTACTTCATCGGCGGCGATCGGGCCTTCCAGTCCAACGTCGTCCTCCACATTCCCGGGGAGCCCGGCTACTCGCCCCACTGGAACGTGAACGTCGTCCATACGTCTCCTGGAGTGACGGTGCAAGACCTCGTCGACGCCGGTTTCTCCAGCCTCGATAAGGTGCATGCCGGCGATCCGGCAGAGGTGCGGATCTTCGACGACGTCGAAGACATTCTGGCGGCGGAAGGTGCCGGCTTTGTCTACCTCGAACGGCCCGGCCTCGTCGTCCTCTGTCCGATCATCTCGGAGGCGGCGGCCGAAGCACCCGGCAACACTGAACTGGACGACGAGTTTCCACAGATTCCTCTGAACACCGCGTTCTGAGGAGTCACGCAGCTCCATTTCGAAAGGCCTCCGAGAGAAGTGGCTGAAGTCTGACGCTTCACGCCCCCCCGAGCGATGGGGCCACCTTCTGGCGGCCCCATCGCTCGCGGTCTTGCCCACTCGAAGGTGGGGCCGGCGAGGGCAGGGAGCGGCGGACAATCGCTCCAATCCTCAGCTCCGCCCTGGTGACTCGAGCCCATCCTAGAGGCCCGGCGGCACCACGGTGTGCTGCCGGGCAACGAGTCGCCACCTGCCCTCCTGGCCCTCCTCGCGAACCCAGACAGCCATGAAGCGTCGAGGCACGTTGGCATCGCTCCGACCCGTAACAAGCGCCACGTCACCGTACAGACGAATGTGTACGTCCCGCTCTTCCCTGACGCCCTGGTACCGAGGGATACCCGCGGCCAGCCACTCCAGCCGGTACGCCTTCGTCCGCACGACCCCATTCCGCGTCGTCAGGACATAGTCATCGGCCCAGATACGGTCGGCGGCCTCCACGTCTATCTCGGTCAGAGCGCGACGGAGCTCCGCGCGGGCAGCCTCGAGACTCTGGAGATCCGCGGACCTGGCGGATGCCGCCTCCAATCCGCGACGGGCCGGCGCATCGGCGTTCCAGATGTCACTGGACACAAGCCAGGTCCCCCTGGGCGCTCGACGGTAGCTGTGGACGTTCTTCCCGGTGATCACGATGGGGCGTGGGACCGACGGCAGTGAGAGCTCGAGCCGGTACCGGCCGCGTGACATGGCCCAGTCGCCGCAGACGCGCACCTCGTCCACCTCCAGGGTGTGAGAGACGTCTCTGAACCGACCGTGTAGCTCCCTGAAGAGCTCCTCGTAACGCGTCCGGACCGCAGCGCGACCGACCAGCGTGGGCTCGTCCGGTGGCATCCAGACAGCGTCCTCAGCCACCAGGGCTGCAAGGGCAGCGGCATCTCCAGCGACGAAAGCCCGATCGATGGCAGCGCTGACCTCCCGGACAGCCGCTGTCTCACCGCCAATCGTGTCGCACCTGTCCTGTGCCGCGGCCGGCGACGGATCGAGCAGGAGTCCCGCGGCGAATCCGAGGGAGATGGCCCGAGAGAGCCGTTCAAGCAGAACGTCCATAGGGAGGCCTCCTGAGGCGGCCAGGAGCGAGCGGCGGGATCAGGTTCCAGGCCTGTGGATGCGGGGGTGACCAGCTAATGGAAGATAACCGAGGCGGGACAGGCCCCAACCGGGCGCTATCCTCCTCCGCCGGCCAACATCTGTTGCAGGACCTGGCTTGAATACCAGCGCCCGGCGATGGCGCCGGGCATTCTCAGAAGGCCCACCTCAGTCCCAACGAAGGCATGATCCCAAGCTGCGGATAGAAGGCCTGATCCCTGACAAGGCGGCCGTCTGCCCAATAGGCGTTCTGCTCCAGGTCCATGGCGTTTTCACGGTTGAGAAGGTTGAAGACGTCCACATAGAGGAGAAGGTCACCTCTGCTCAACCGGAACCTCCGTGACGCTCTGAAGTCCATCCGCTTGTAGGGGGTGAGACGCCCCTGGTTGAGTGCGTCCGTATAGCGTAACGCAACGGCTTGGCCCCAGACCGTCTCGGCAAGCCGGTACTTGATCTCCGTGAAAGGCCAGGGTGAGTGGTAGATCCATCCGGCGGCGATGGACCAATCAGCCGTGGGTCGAAACGCGACCTGAAGATTGACGGCGTGCCGTTGATCGAACGGGCGCGGTACCCACAGCCCTGACACCTTCTCCTGGACCCTGGAGAGAGTATAGGATCCGGACCAGGTGAAGCGACCTCCTCGCGGGCTCCTTACGAACAACTCGATCCCTTCGGCCCTCCCACGCTCCGGGCGGACGAAGACCCGATCCGCCAGGGCTTCCTCCCACAATGCACCCAGGTTCCTGGCGACTCTCCGGTATTCCGGGAGGGGGTCGGAGAGAAGCCTCTCGTAGGCCTCGAGCCGAATAGAGTGCCCGCTCTCGAACCGGTGTTCCAGACCCAATACCCTGTGCTCCGCCTTCTGGGCAGGGTAGAAGGTGGTGTCCGCGTCGGCGGCCCACAGCTCGTGCAGGGAGTGGGACTGAGTGTAATGCCCCCAGGCCCCCCGGAGTACGGTGCCCGGCGCCAGCTCCAGGGCCGCGTTGATGCGGGGAGAGATCTGTTGTTCCCCGCTGTGGGATTGGCGGTCGTAACGGAGGCCGGGTTCGACGGTGAACGCCTCCGTGAGACGAAAGCGACTGGCCAGGTAGACGCCGGCCTGGGAACCGGACCTGGAGGTCGCAACCGTCACCGTGTCATGCCGGGGCCAGAAGTCCGGACCCTGAGGATCGGTGAAGTTCGGGACCCAGGAGAAATTCGCCCGGAAATAGTCGTAGTCTGAGGTGCCCCACCTCAGGTCGAAACCCCACTTCCACATCAGCCGGTCCGACTGCCGGAGTTGCCAATCCTGGCGGAGGCCCAGGGTCCATGTGGTATTCTCGTCATCGACACGCAACACCGGAGGGTCTCCCGGAACCCAGTAGTCGGTACCCTCCCGGTCCTGGGTCAATCTGCCAACGGACGCCACGGTCCTCGCTGAAACGTCCCGGTTGAGGTCCGCGTCCCAGTTCAACCAGCCGTAACTGCTCGCGTGCCGGATTCGAAAGAGGGTGCTGTCCATCTCCTCACCGTGGTTGCCGTCGCCGGCGTGGAGGAGCTGGGCCGAGACCCTATGCCCGGGACGAAGCTCGTACTGCACCCTGGAGAAGACGTCGTAGTAGGAAGGATTCAGATCTTCGTCGGGATACAGGTTCATGAGATCGAAGACGAAGGCCAGGAAGCCCCGACGTGCCGAGGCCAGCCAGGTTGCCTTTCCATCGTGGAAGGTCCCTTCGCTCTTCACGATGGAGCTCATGAAGTCCAGCCCGATGGTGGTGCGGGGTGAGCCGACCGGGGGATCCGCGCTCCGCATGGCCAGGACACCAGCGGACTTGTCGCCGTACTCGGTGCCGAAGCCACCGGTGATGACGCTCACCTCGCTCACTGTCTCCACGTCCACGATGCTGATCGAGCCGTCCCAGTTCTTCAGGTGGTAGGGCTCGTGGAGCTCCAGCCCATCCAGAATCGTGAGCACTTCCGCCGTCCGGGCACCCCGCACGAAGGGCTTGGCCGAGTAGTCGACCGTGGAGATTCCCGGTAGCCGCCCAACCGCACGGACGATGTCGTTCCCCGGGTGTGGCTGGGAGTCCAGCTCCTCGCGCGTGAGGACCTGTCCGGATGGACCCTGGGTCCTCAGCATCCCGAAGGTGCTGGGCGTCACGATGATCTCGTCGAGCCGGAGGGGCGAAACCGCGAGAGGGATGGTGATCCGGGTCGTCTGGCCGTCCCTGACAGCGACGTCAATCGGACCGCTTTCCCGGACTCCGAGGGCCTCCACGACGACGTGGTATTGCCCTGGCGGCAGGACCACGCTGAAGCGGCCCTCCCCGTCCGTGCGGAGTCCCCTGGGTGCGGGAGGGCGAGCAGCGGAGCCGGCACCGGAGCCGACCGCGGGAGTGATCGTGACCAGCGCCTGTGCCACCGCCTGGCTATCGGGAAGGAAGAGGACCCGCCCCTGGAGCACGCCGCGGGGGCTTTCATCCCTGCCTGCAGCGTCCTCCTGTCCCGACGCTAGCGACCGCCCGATGAGGATCTGTCGCCGCCCCGCCTCGTACCGGAGACCGGTGCCCTCCAACAAGCGATCCAGAGCCTCTCGCACACTCAGCAGTCGGCAGCGACAGGTCACCCGCCGCTCCGTGGGAAGTCGGTCGGGGCTGAAGGCGATGGCCACGCCGGAAGAGCGGTGAAGCGTCCGCAGCGCCACCTCGAGGGTCACCTCTTCGACGTCCAGCCGCGCGGTCCGATCCAGGAGGGTTTGGGGGGCTTGGGCCCCAACGGCACCTGCCTGCAGGGCGACCGTCAGAAGCAAACAGGTCAGCGTCGGTCGAGTCCGGTTTGTCCGCCTCGACAGAAGGGTAATCTGCCTGGCTTCAAGGGAAATCTGCCTGGTCACGAGGGGAACCTGACGCATCCGATCATCCTCCTGTCCTCGGGCCTACCGCCCGATGGTCACCTCCGCCTCACTCACCTCGCACGGCACTCCGGCCACCAGGCACACGGCCGACATCACCTCCTCGATGGGCTCATCCTGGAACCAGGCGGTGATTCGGAGCTGCCCCAACGCCTCGTCCACAATCGTCACGTCCCGTCCGAAGTGCCGGCTCAGCTCCTCCGCGACCAGGGACAGGGGCGTGGCCTCGTAGATCAGGAGGCCATCCGTCCACTCCAGCACGGACCACACGTCCCTGTGGTCCACCACCCAAGGCGGCGAGCCCAGGCTCAGGTAGCCGACGCGGCCCGCACCCACCTCCGCGGAGCCTGACTCACCCTCAAGACGCACGTTACCCTCCACCACCACCAGTCTGAGCTCATCTCCGCTTGCCAGGACCTCGAACCGGGTCCCGTGCACGGTCGCGTGTCCGAGGCGGGTGCGGACCACGAAGGGAACCCGCCCTTCCGTCACGGCAAAGAACGCCCTCCCCTCCAGCACGACCTCCCGTCGATCCACGGCGGCCGGAAACTCCATCCGTGTCTCGGGCATCATCCGCACGACGCTTCCGTCCGAGAGGCCCAGCGTCGTGATGTCTCCGCGACTGGAGGCGGATTCCACGGGAAAGAGACCGTGGGTCGGGGGGTCCCGCTCCACGTCGGCTGGAAGGGCAAAGACGATCAGGGCCGCAGCCGCAGCCGCCGTCAGGCCATACCTGAACCAAGGCGACCGGAGGACGGCTCTCCGAGCGGCCCGGTCCTGGCCCCGCGCTCTCCGGGCGTCCCCCTCCCTCACGATCTTCTCCAGGGCGGGCGCGGGGCCCACAGCGGGTGCCTGTGGCTCGCAGGCCTTGTTCCAGAGACCGACGAAGGCGCGGTACTCCCTTTCGTTGTCCGGGGACTCGGTGCGCCAGCGATCGAGCTGCCGTACCTCGATGTCGGTGGCCTCTCCGCGCAGCCACTTCACGATCAGATCATCCATCGCTCGACCTCTCTTCCCGGCGGTGGACATCCTCCGCCGGCTCCTCCACCGGCTCCTCCAGCGAGAAGTCGGTCAGCAGGTGCCTCAGGTCCTTCATGGCCAGCCTCAAATGGTTTGCCACCGTCCGTTCGGAAACCGCCAGGACTTCCGCGACATCCCGGTGGGAGAGCCCCCGGAAGCGAATCAGCTGGAACACTTCGCGGCGACGCGGGGGCAGGCTCTCCAGGGCTTCCCGGAAACGGATCAGAAACTCCGCGCTCGTGAGCTCCTCTTCAGGCGTGGGAGGGGAGGGGGTCGGGGCGTGGCGGTGCTTGCTCCGCCAGCGCCGGCGCACCTCGGCCCTGCGCTGAAGGTCCAGCGCTATGTTCCGACCAATCCGGAAGACCACGGCCCGCGCTGATCCCGACTCCCACCGATCCCGGTGCTCCCACAGCCGTACAAAAGCTTCCTGTGCCGCGTCCTCTGCAGTTTCGACGGAGTCAAGGAAGGTGAGGAGGTATGCGACCAGCGGAGCCCAGGTCTCCCGTAGGAGGAGGCCGAGGGCCTCGGAATCTCCCGAACGGATCCGCTGCACCTCCACGATGGTCGGTCTCCCTGAGGTTGGGATTAGCTCACCGGAGCTCACACTTCCTTAACGCACGAGCGGGAGTCTCTTACTAACGTCGCTCCGTGTTGCCCGTCTTCTTCATCATGGTCCGAAGGTCCCAGCTCGACAGGAGTCGCAACGAAATCCTTGCGCTTCGCACCCTACGCGCACAATATGGGTTGTTCTTCCCTTGAAGTGATCGCCGCTGCCGGCACCTTCCGCAGTACGCGTATCCGATAGAATGAGCACAAGCTTCAGCGTCCATTGGTCGAATGTGCGACTGGTGGACTCGCAGAAGAATAGGACGCGGTTCGGCTTATCACGGGTGAGGACGGGCCCTCTCCCGATTTCACTGCTCCTACAGGAGGTCTCATGCGTCTTGCAACTCTTCTCGCTGTCCTCACCGGCTCCGTGGTTCTTTCATTCTCTTCGCTCCAGGCACAATCCGTCCAGGAGAAGATCGAGAGTGCGGTGAGCGCGGCTCCAGCCTCGATCGCGGATGACGCCACGATCATGGACTGGGACAACTCTCAAC
>JBDHKE010000185.1:0-4679 GCA_039586555.1 Gemmatimonadota bacterium
AACTGACGAGAGCAGCAACCTTTCTTCCCATAGACCAGGGTTCGGGGAGGTCGCCGGTGATATTCTCAAGGTAAGCGTCCGCTCTTCCCAGGGGTTCGGAGGCGCTGTCCCCGCGGGTGAGGGGTGTGGGTGGTGAGGGGAGGGGTCAGGGGGGAGCCCTGCTCTCCTGCCAGTGGTCGGGTAGCAGCTCGTCCACGCGGTTCGGATCCCAGCCGGTGGCGAGACGCTGGAGCACGTCGGTGAGGTAGGGCAGCGGCGGCACTCCGTGCTGGGCAGCGGTGCGCAGGAGGCTGTAGAGCGTGGCGGCTCGCTGGGCAGCCGCGTGGGAGCCGGCGAAGAGGAAGTTCCTCCGGCCCAGGACGATGTCGCGGAGCTGGCGTTCGACCTGGTTGTTGTCCAAACCGAGGCGGCCGTCTTCGAGGAAGCGGGTCAGGGCCGTCCACTGGTTGATGATGTAGCCACAGGCCTTGGCGAACTCGCTGGCCGGAGGCTCCTTGGCCAGGGTCGCGACGAGCCAGGCATGGAGGGTGTCGAGGGCGCGGCGGGACCGCTCACCCCGCAGCACCGCCCGCTCCCGGGGCGACA
Source organism: Gemmatimonadota bacterium (assembly GCA_039586555.1). Lineage (GTDB taxonomy): Bacteria > Gemmatimonadota > Gemmatimonadetes > Longimicrobiales > Gaopeijiaceae > JBDHKE01. The sequence goes on from JBDHKE010000185.1 coordinate 586, forward strand.
GCTCCTTCAGGTCCGCCAGGTGCTCGATGCGGTAGAGGCGCCCGATGAGCTTGATGGGGTAGGCCACCCGGCAGTCGGTGTCCTGGAGGGCAACGAACCGGCGGCGGGCATGGGCCCAGCAGCCGACTTCGACGGCCGAGGCCACCTGCCCGTTGAAGAGGCGGTCGAAGACGCTGGAGGCGTCGGCCTGGATGTAGCCCCTACGGCCAGCCAGGAAGGACCAGGGACCTGTGGCCCCTTCTCCCGTGGGCGTGTAGCGGAACACGACGTCCTTGCCGTCACCCACGTAGGCCCAGATGGTGCCCCGCTGGATGTTCTCGGCGCCGGAGGGATCGAGCACCGGGAGACCCGTGGCGTCGGTGCCCACGACGTAGGCCTCTCTGAGGATGCGGGAGGCGATGCCCTCGACCAGGGGCTCCACCCGCTCGGCGACCCCCGCCACCCAGTCCGCGAGCGTGGAGACGGGGACCTGGACGCCGCTCCGCTCGTAGATGCGGTGCAGCCGGTGCAAGGGGGTGTGGTCGGTGTACTTGCTTACCACCGCGTGGGCGAGCACCGAGGCACCCGCCGCGCTGCGGTCCAGCACCTTGGCCGGGCCCGGTGCCGTAGTGACGCCCCGCTTGCAGCTCCGGCAGGCCCACTTCTCGAGGCGGTACTCGTGCTCGACGAAGTGGGCGGGGACGTACTCGAGCACGTGGCTCACGTCCTCGCCGATCTTGTGCTTCTGTTGCCCACACCGCTCGCACGTGCGCGCCTCGGCCGGCACGGCCACGGTGTGCACCTCCCGCTTCACGCCCTCGGTGCGCCAGGTGGAGCGCTCCTGGGTCGCACGGGCCGGCCGCTCCTCCCTGGCCTGTTCGATCTGCTGCTCGAGCGCGGCGTCCTCGCGGGCCTCGGCCTCCAGATCGGGCGAGCCGGCCTCGGGTCCGAGCTGGCTGACGAGCTCGTCGAAGAGCAGCGCCAGCTGACCGGGATCCACCCGTTCGGAGCTTCGGCCCACCCGGCGCAGCTGGGCCAACAGGAGCTCCAGCTCCCGGCTCTTCTTCAGGACCGCGGCCAGAGCGGAGAGGAGGAAGTCGAAGGCCTCGTCCCCGCGCCCCTCAGCCATCATGGCCTGGGCCGCTTGCTTCACCTGCTCGAAGGCGGGCCCTGGGGCGCGAGCGCCGTCGTCATGGTAGGGTAGGGGGTTGCGTTTCATCATAACCACAAGTATAATATACTTGGGGCTATCGCGCAAGACCCTTCAACACCTCTCTCTTGCAGGAGCACCTACTTCATGGCCGCTACCAATGAACGCCAGCTCGCCCGCCTCAAGGCCCGCTTCTACGAACGCACGACCGAGCTCGCCCGTGTGGGCTTCCTCATGCGCGGCAGCATTATCAAACGCTTCTCCCGCTGCGGCAGCTCCGGCTGCGCCTGCCACGCCGATCCCCCACAGTTCCACGGCCCCTACTGGCAGTGGACCACCAAGGTCAAGGGCAAGACCGTCACCCGGAACTTGAGCGAGAAGCAGAAGCGTCGCTATGAGGAGTGGATGGACAATGCCAAGCGCGTCGATCAGATCCTGGCCGAGCTCTACCAGATCTCCACCGAGGCCGACGCCATCCTCAGGAACGTAGAGCGCCAGGAGCGGAAGCGGAGGTAGGGGACCCGCCGGCGTCCGTCGCCTGAGGTATGCGCCGCCACCGCTTCCGGCGGCGGGCTCTCCTCAAGTCCAGTCCCTCCAGCATGAGGCCCAGTTCGCCTGCGTCCACCTCCACATGGGTCTGCCCCGGCAGGGGTCGGGCCGGCATCTTGAAGGTCCCCTTCTCGAGACGCTTGTAGAGCAGCACGTAGCCTGTGCGGTCCCACGCCAACAGCTTCACCCGGTTCCGGCGACGGTTCACGAACACGAAGACGTGCCCACACAACGGATCGAGCCCGATCAGCGTCCGCGTCGCTGCCGCCAGCCCGTCGAAGCCCCGCCTCAGGTCCACCGGCTCGGTGGCCAGGTAGATCCGCACCGCGCTCGGCAGGGTCATCAACATCCCGCACCGCCCCCCAGCACACTGAGCACGCTGAGCACTCGCTCCAGGTCCTGGATGCGGAAGCCGGGCGGCACCCGCACCGTCCGGCCGTCTCCCATCACGATCTCGATGGGATCCCCTTGGGCCTTCTCCTCCCACCGGGACTCGACCACGCGCACGGGGTGAAAGGTGATCTCCTGCGCGGGCTCCAGCCGTGTCACCCACTGCCTCAGCCTTCGCGGCTTGATCCCGTGCCGTTTGGCAAAGGCCGGGAGTCGCTCCCCGCTCGCCTTCCAGGCCTCCACCGCCACCCGCGCGTCCTCCACCTGCCAGTACCGCAGACTGGCCACTCGCGCCACGCCGTTCTTCCTCGATGCCATGTCTTCCCCCTTCGGGATCCACTCGTCCAACCATCTCGGATCCGGGAGGATGGCCTCTTAGATTACCCGGCGAAACATGGATTTAGCGGACGCTTACGTTGTGCACGATCTGCGTGTGCCGTGTGGTTGAGCTCCTGCGGCGCATGCGTGTAACATCTCGCGCGTTAGCGAGTGGGCCTTGAGGCCCTCACCCGAAAGGCCGCTAGGGCTTGGCCCGAACCTGCGCTATACGAGCTGTTATGCTGGCGCGAGCTGACTTCAACTCGAATGGGTGAGACACCCTGCCAAACCCCTCCTCCCAGGCATGCGACTCAGTCACAAGTGCACCACCCTGGGCAACGCCGACTATTGCCGCTGCTGGAGGAAGTCACCAATCGTCTCAACCAGCGATTCCTGGTTGACGAGCCCGATCGAGATGTGAGTTGTATTCGGAATCTCGCGGATGATCACTCCAGGCAATTCCTGGCGGATCCGTTCAATGCTTGCCCGTCGAAAGGGTTCAACGAGTTGCTGCTCCCACGCCGTCATTGCCTGGGCGTCCTCTGGGTCCGGAAGATCCGTCTCGAAGAACGACGGGCTGTACATGGCGAGAGTTGGTGCCTGCACGGCGGTGTAATCCCGAGGGGTAGTAGCCAGGGCACCGAAGATCTTCTCGGTCACCTCTGAATCCGGAATCACCTGGACGCTGCCACCCGGCGCGATCCGAGTGTTGTCTCTGAGGAACGCCTCCAATCCAGGAGTCCAGGAAAGACCAGGCATCATCGTCTCTCTGTACCACGCCCGGTAGAGGTCCAACGACTGAAGGTCGGCGCTATCAGGCTCAAAAGCGATGGGTAGTTTTTCAAATGCCGCCCAGAAGGCTGGATCCGACCAGTCGTATCCTGCCTCCAGATACACGAGTTTCAGGGTTCGCTCGGGGTACCTGCCGGCGAACTCCGTGATCTCGTTTCCTCCCATAGACCATCCGAGGAGGTGTGCCTCCTCAATCCCCAGACTGTCCAGAAGTTGGCGAAGGTCTTCGACGAACGTTGGGTTGTCAAAGGGGTCTCGCGCCTCGGAGCGGCCGTGGCCACGCCGGGCGTAGGTGATCACTCTGAAGTCATTGCGAAGAGCAGAGGCCATTTGGTCAAAGATGTGGGGGGAGTCCAATGCTCCGTGGACGAGGACGAAGGCTGGATCCGGACCGCCCCAGTCTAGGTAGTGAAGGCGGATTCCGTTGACGGTGACGAAGGAGTCCTCGGGGACCTGAACCACCGCCTCCTCCACTGCCTGCCGCTCGGAGTCGCAGGCAATCAACCCTTCACCAGCAGCAAGCACAATCAACAATGCACCAAGTCGGTGTCTCATTGAGACCTCCAGAGAAGTTGTGGGGTGCCTAACCTCTCGACGATTCCAAGTACAATCTCGCGGGCGCCGCATAACGTCTCACGGGCTTGCCGACCTCACCGGAGGGCGCGCGGCTTGCCTGGGAAAGCGGCGTGACCGCAGGTGAATGACCCGAAGTGCCACGAGCGACAGCGGGTGCGCGGTAGGCCCGCTGTCAGATGCAATCGTCCCAGGCTCATCGAGACATGGTAGAGTCAGAGCCTCCTCTCCATTCTGGATCACTCGACACACGTCGGGGTTATAGATTTCACTATGCACACGGAAAAGCCCAAGATGACTGGATTGCTCAAGGAAGCCTTCGACAGGGCATCGGAACTCCCCC